>SXOA01000026.1 GCA_005778405.1 Planctomycetaceae bacterium | reverse complement strand
GAAAGATCATCTGGATTTTGCGACGGTGCTCAAACATCCCTCGCGGGGAAAGGTGGTCAATCCGCTCTCCCGCCAGCCATATTTCCCCGCTCGTCGGCCTAACCAGGTTGATAATTGCTCTCGCCGTTGTCGTCTTCCCGCAGCCAGATTCACCAACGAGCCCCAGCGTCTCGCCTGGCTCTATGGCAAAGCTCACTCCATCCACCGCCCGAATGAAGCCTTGCTCGGGATTGAAAATATTGCCGCGGCGAAAGGGAAAGTGGACCTTGAGATTGCGCACCTCCAGCAGCGGCTCACCCGCCGTCGGCAGCGGCTTCACAGCAAAGGGATTCGGTTTGGCGATCGTGGCGGACATTTATATCTAAGTGAGGTATTTTTCAGCCTCTTCGATTGGCCCACATTAGAAGAGAAGCCGCACCGCCAACAAGCAGTATGCCAGCGAGCACTTTCGACACACTTGAGCCGAGATGATTTGGCTCATTGCTAAATGCATCGGGAAAGAGTTCTCTGGTTTCCGGATTTGTCCTTTCCCAGTGCCGCGATGCATCTTTCGATTCCAAGTTTGCATTGAGAATGCCCAATCCAAATGATGCCGCTGCTAAAACCATGCAGAGAATGCCTATGATCAGAAATACATGGGGCTTTGTCTGCTTAGGTGCCCTGATGGATCTTGGATTGTGAACGATTTGAAATTCAGACATTACTGCCCTCCCACTTCAGCCCCTCCGCTCCCAATGTTACCACCGTGAACTCCCCCGGTGGATGAGCGGCCAGGTAGTCGTTGATGCTCTCGACCGTCAGCCCATCGATGATTGCTCGTAGTTCATCCATCGTCCGGACGCGGCCGAGGTAGTACCAGTCGTAGGCAATCGAGCCGGAACGGCTGGGGCTGGACTCCTGCTGGATTATGAGGGACCGCTTGATGCGTCCCTTCAGACGGTCGAGCTCGGCTTGCTCGATGCCGCGGTACAGACCGCGGATCTCGGCAGCCATCACGTCGAGCGTTTCCTGGGCCCGCTCCTTGGTCGTGCCGGCATAGGCGAACACACCGCCGCGGTCGCAGAGAGAATGGCAAACCCCGTAAACCGTGTAGCAAAGTCCTCGCTTTTCGCGGACCTCCGTAAAGAGCCGGGAGCTCATGCCGTCCGATAGCACGCCGATCGCTCCGCGAAGCTGGAAATAGTCGGCGTGGCAGTATGGCACTCCTTGAAACGCGATGCCGATATGCGTCTGGCTGGATTCGGCCGGCACATGCACGTACTCTTGTTGTGGCGGCGCTTCCGGGGCGAGGAGTCCTTGTCCTTTCTCCCACTTGCCGAAATGCTGCGTCACGTGATCCCGCAAACTGGACCAATCGAATTTGCCGGCTACGCTCAAAATCGACTTGCTCGAGCGATAGGTGCGGCTGAAGAACTGACGCACGTCCTGCATGGTCAGGCTGCCAAGCGTTTCCTCCGTTCCCTGCGGCGAGCGGCCGAAGGGTTCGCCATAGAACCGTTCGCGGAGCGTGAGCATCAGCTTTTGAGCCAGGTCGTCTTCCAGAGCCCGAACTTCCTGCAAACAAGAGAGCCGAGCATCTTCCAATTGGTCCTCCGGCAGGTGGGGCCGCTGTACGACATCGGAGTATATCGAGAGGGCCGGCAGCAGGCTTTCATGCGGCATCGCCCCGCCGAACGACGTGTGCGAGTTGCCGCAGCTCGAAGAGCAATCCGCCCCCAGATTTTCCAGGTCCGACACAAACTGACGGCTGTCCCGCTCTCCCGCTCCCCGCTCCACCATTTCGCACGTCAACCCGGCCATCCCCGCCTGCGTCACGAGCTCGTACGCGCAGCCCGACGGCGTCAGGAGTGCGAATGCCGCCGATTCCAACCAGTCCATTTCTTCGGCGACCAGAGTGAGGCCGTTGGCCAGGCGATGCGTGAAGATTTTTTGGGACACGATGTGGGGTGCATGAGGGAAACGAAATGCACGTGCATTCCAACAGGCACGCGCGAAGGGGATCGCCGACAGCAACTAATTTACTGGCTGCGCGGAGTGTCGCACAGACGCAATAGCGACTACTGAATATGTTCAGCGCCGCGATCTGGCGGCGTTTTCTCCGCATTTCGCAGCATGTGATAACGCGCTCGCCTTCTGTCAAGAGGCAATTTCTGCCGAATATTTTCTGGCGAGAAACTGCCTTTGTGCCCTCTTCGCGGCGAACGTATAATGCGGTCGTTGCGAACGTGATTGAGCGACAATCAATCGGCCGGGGGTTCGCGACACTCAAGATTTTTCATACGCGTAGGTCAGGACAACTCATCGTGCTTTCTGTCAGACCCAAAGTTGCGGAATTAGCGTTTCAACTCTTTGGGCGGGCATTGCATCCTGAGTTGTTCGAGGTCTACAAGACTCGCACGATCAAGCGCGGCGATTACGAGGCGAAGCTCGACATTACGAGTGCCGGACACATCGTCACTTGGAAGCACCGCGGTCTCACCCTCACGGAAGTCGCCTGCTCCGCCACCCATCCACTGCCGGAGAAACGGCGGCTGTTGTCGTACCGCTTGAAGGGGCAAAAGAGCGACAAGGTGGAGGCCCGCGGCGGGATCACCTATCAGATGAATTTCCATCTGGAGCCAGTGCCAGCCGAAGTCTTTTGGGCTTTCCAGGAAGAACTCGGCCGCGACGGCGAGCGGGAAGGACTGCTGCACACCTTCGATTCCAGCGGCCGCATGGCCCTTGGCGCGATCAGCTTTCTGAGTGTGGAAGAACGGCAGCGGAGCCTCCGTATTCAGGCCTTTCACACCTTCCCAGACGACTACGCCATCGTCAAAACGCAGTCCATTTTCGAGCTGCCGTCCTAGCGCCTCTTTGAGGCATTCACCATGAAGTGGCGGCAACTCGTGGTGCTGGCGGTAGTGCAGTGGTTGGCGATGGCCCTCTGGTTTTCCGCGTCCGCGGTCAACGGCGCTCTGCAGGCAGAGTGGACGCTTTCCCCCTCCGCGGTTTCCTGGTTGACGATCAGCGTGCAATTGGGATTCGTCGTTGGGGCTTTGGCAAGTGCCATCCTCAATCTCAGCGACCGGATCAAACCGACGGTACTCTTGGCGCTCTGTGCCATTCTCGGAGCGGTTGTGAATCTGGTGATCCCGTTGGCGATCACCACGGAAATTGGAAGAACCGCTGGCGGTTTCGCGCTGGTCATCGCCTTGCGGATGCTCACCGGCATCATGCTTGCGGGCGTCTATCCCACCGGGATGAAGCTGATGGCAACTTGGTTCGCGAGCGGTCGTGGACTGGCCATCGGCGTGCTCGTCGGAGCGTTGACGCTGGGAAGTGCTTCACCCCAACTCATCAATGCCTGGGCGATTGGAACCGCGAACTGGCGGTGGGTCATGGGAATTGCCTCGGCACTCTCGGCACTCTCCGCGGTTCTGGCGATTCTCCTGGCCCGAGTTGGCCCGCACCTGCTATCCGCCCCCTGCTTTGACTGGCAATACTTCGCCAAGGTCTGGCAGGATCCCGCCATCCGTCGCGCGAACTTTGGTTACCTCGGGCACATGTTCGAACTCTATGCGATGTGGACCTGGGCCCCCAAGCTGTTGGTCAAAAGCTTTGAGCTGGCCCAATGGTCCGCGCGAGATGCGGCACTCGCTGGCTTTGCGACGATTGCGATTGGCGGCCTCGGCTGCGTGCTGGCTGGGGCCTGGGCCGATCGCGTGGGGCGCACCTGGACGACCATCGCCAGCCTGGTCGTCTCGGGTAGCTGCGCTTTGATCGCCGGTCATCTTGTCGACTTTCCATTCTGGCTGACCATCGTCTGCCTGATTTGGGGATTTTCGGTTGTCGCGGACAGTGCCCAGTTCAGCACGGCGATCTCGGAGCTCTGCGACCCAAGGTACGTCGGCACCGCTCTCACCATTCAGACCTGTGCCGGCTTTCTGCTGACCACACTCACCATCTATGCCGTTCCAACGATCCAAGCTCAACTTGGTTGGCCCACCGCCCTTTCGCTGCTCGCCCTCGGTCCCGTCTTTGGCATCTGGCACATGGCCCGGCTGCGATCGCTGCCGGCCGCCAGCAAAATGGCGGGGGGGCGGAAGTAGAGTTACGATGGCGGCATGGCTTTTTCCTCCACACTTCGCGGCGAACGGTTCGTCTTTCCGAATCTGGGAGATCTCTTCGCAAAAGCCAACGAGGAAAAATCCGGCGATCAACTCGCCGGCATCGCGGCAACCTCCGAGCGTCAGCGAGTCGCGGCAAAAATGGCGCTCGCTGAAGTGACGCTGCGGGAAATCGTGGAGCAGCCGCTGATCGAGCCCGCTGTGGACGACGTCAGCCGGCGGATTCTGGAGCAGCTTGACCAGACGGCGTTCGCGGAAATCAGCAGCCTGACGCTCGGCGAATTCCGCGACCGGCTGTTGGCGGGAGATTATGCTGGCGATGCACTTACGACACTCCAGCGAGGCATCACGCCGGAAATCGCCGCCGGCCTGGTGAAGCTGATGAGCAACAAAGATCTCATCCTGGCCGCCAGCACCATCCGCAACATCACCCGCTGCCGCAACACCGTGGGGGAGCCCGGCGTCCTCGCCATTCGCGTCCAGCCGAACCATCCGGCGGACGACGTGGCTGGCATTCTCCTTTCCGCCATCGATGGCCTCACCTTCGGCTGCGGGGATGCGGTAATTGGCGTGAATCCAGCGGGGGACTCCGTGGAGGGCGTCTCCGCCATTTTGCACGGCCTGGACCGGCTCATCACCACGCTCGAAATCCCCACACAACACTGCTGCCTTGCCCACATCACCACACAGCTCGCGGCATTGAAGCGAGGCGCGCCGATTGACTTGCTCTTTCAATCCGTCGCCGGCACCCAGGCCGCCAATTCCAGCTTCGGAGTCTCGCTTTCGCTGCTTGAAGAGGGCCGGCAGCAGGTTTTGGAACATCACCACAGCCGCGATATGGCCTGGGTCGGCGATGACTTGATGTACTTTGAAACCGGCCAAGGGAGCGCCCTCTCCGCCGACGCTCATCACGGCCTAGATCAGCTTACGCTCGAAGCCCGCGCCTACGGCGTCGCCCGACAGTTTCAGCCGTTCCTGGTCAACAGTGTCGTCGGCTTCATCGGGCCAGAGTACCTGGCGGACGAGCGGCAGATCATTCGGGCGGGCCTGGAAGACCATTTCATGGGAAAACTCCTCGGCCTGCCGATGGGGTGCGACGTTTGTTACACCAATCATGCCGACGCCGACCAGAACTCCGCCGACAACTTGCTGGTCCTACTAACGGCCGCCGGCTGCAATTATTTCATGGGGGTTCCATGCAGCGACGATGTAATGCTCAACTACCAATCCACCAGTTATCACGATGCCGCGAGCATGAGGCGGCTCTTTGGATTGCGTCCAGCGCCGGAGTTTGCGGCGTGGATGGAGCGGCGGGGAGCGAAGGACCTGTTGAAGTTGGCGGAGCCGGTGTTTCGAATGACGAAGCACGAATGACGAATGGCGAATGAAATCCAAAATACGCGTACGGCAGGCCTTATTGAGCAGATTCGTGCGCGGACGCCGGCGAGGATTCTGGTTCCGCGAGCTGGAATAAGCTACGCCACGGATACGCAATTGAAGTTGCGCGGAGACCATGCGGTGGCCCTAGATGCCGTTCATCAGGAGCTAGATACCTTTCTTGAGTACGGGCTTAGCCCGGGCTCGTTGTTCGAGGTGATGTCGGCGGCCTACAGTAAGAAAGAGTATCTCCTGCGTCCTGATCTGGGCCGCATCCTTTCGGAAGACGCCTGCCGGGAAATTGTCCCACGGTGTCCGCGCGGGCGCGATGTGCAGTTCGTCATTGGCGATGGTCTTTCGGCTTTGGCGGTCGAACGGCAAGTTCCGGCAATCCTGCCGCGACTCACCGAGCTGGCCGCGAAAATGGAATGGACCCTTGGCCAACCGTTTGTTGTTCGCTACTGCCGCGTGGGGATCATCAACGACATCGGAAGACTTCTCGAGCCGAATGTTGTAGTGCTGCTCATCGGCGAACGGCCCGGCCTGGCGACGAGCGAAAGCCTCTCTGCTTATCTCGCCTTTCGACCGCGCCCCGGCCACACCGACGCTCAGCGAAACCTTATCTCTAACATTCACGCCCGTGGCATTCCGCCGCTCCTCGCGGCGGAGCGCATCATCCTCGCCATCAGCCGGATGTTATCGGCGCAGAGCAGTGGCGTGGGGATCGATATCAGCGGCCCGGAGCCACTTCCGTTGCCGCCGCCAAAGCTATAATCTTGAATCTATGAACGAAGTGTTATTGAAAATCGCCGGCGCCGTAGAGTACCCAGCCGAATTCAGCTTTGCCGACCTCGCTGCCGTGGATCCCCGGCAGCAGATTGTCGATGTCAGCCAGATCGCTGCTGGCCGCAAGGGGGATGCCGTGCGGCTCGCCGGACTCCTTGCGCTCGTTAAGCCCAAAGTGGAAGCGAGGTATCTCAATCTGCACGCCACCGCGGACAACTTCCACGCCAGCATCCCGCTCAACGCCGTCACCGAAAAGGCCATCGTCCTCTACCGGCTCGATGGCCAGCCGCTAACAGTGAAGGCCGGCGGCCCAATCCGATTTTTTATCCCTGACCACAAGGCCTGCCACACCGACGAAATCGACGAGTGCGCCAATGTCAAGTTCGTGGACACTATCGAGCTAGCCGCGACCCGTGGATTCGACAACCGGCCGCATGATGAACAGGAGCATGCGGACCTGCACGCGAAGGAACAGTAGACCAGGCCGGAAGCGGGTTTCGCCGCAGATTCTCCCGTTTCGCGTTTCTACGGCAAATCCCGGTGATCGTAGTACTGGCTCAGTACTCGCACTCGCTGAACCTGATAGGCGACGATGAAACCGAGTATTGCCAGCACCGCTTCAAAGATGATTGGGTAATGAGCCGGCCGCGCTTCCAAGGGCTGCAAGAGCAGGAATACAGGGTAGGCGATCAAGGCCGAGCAAGTGGTGAACACCACCAACCGAACTCGGAAGAACAACCCCGACGCGGCAATCAGCAGCGGATACCCAATCAAGAGCGTTCCCCGCGGTGCATGGACAAAGTTCAGCAAACAAGTAACAAACACCAAATCGCAAGCCGACCATAGGTATCGGCTAAAATCGGCGGTCCGTTCCCGATTGAGCAACTGCTGACATCCCACGGAGGCCAATCCCCACAACGACAAGAGCCCGATGATCGTCAAATGAAATCGTGGATCGTTTTGAAAGATGGAAAACTTGATGATGGAGATCGTCGCTGCAGCCAGGACTCCCACCAGGTGAGCCGCCAGTGCCGGTTCTTTGCGAGCCCAACGACGGGCCCTTTGCACCAGGCCGGCGGGCCTGGCCAGAACCGTTTCACTGCGAAGGAAGCGGTCCAGATCATCCGCGAGATCCTTGGCTGTGGCATAACGCCGGGCCGGTTGTTTCTCCAGGCAGCGAAGGCAAATCCACTCCAACTCCCGGGGGATTCCCCGGTGGTGCTTGCTTGGCAAGGACGGTTCGCTTTCCAGAACTTGCACGAGCACATCGAGCGGGCTATCCGCTTGAAAGGGAGGTCGGCCGCTCAACATCGCGTACAAGATCGCGCCCAACGAGTAGATGTCCGCGGTTTCCCGGATGTCGCGAACTTTCCCCGCAGCTTGCTCTGGGGGCATGTAGTTAGGTGTACCTAGTATCTGTCCGGTGTTGGTGAGGTCGCTGGTGCCGTCGATACGTTTGGCCAATCCAAAATCCGTAATCTTGGGTGTCAGGGGTGTCCGAGGGGCACGGCCGCTCGCCGACGCTTGAGATCCTTCCTTGGAGTGTGGCCCATCCTGGCCGCTGAGGAGGATGTTGGCCGGTTTCAGATCGCGGTGGATCACTCCTTGCCCATGCGCGTATGCGACTGCCTCCGCAATCTGTTTCATCAACTCAGCCGCGTCCCGCGGCGGCATGGGACCGGAACCCAAGCGATGCGCGAGACTCTGCCCATCGACAAAACCCATGGAATAAAAATGTTGCCCATCCTGCTCCCCCACTTCGTAAATCGGCACGATTCCCGGATGCTCCAGATTGGCCGCTGCCTCCGCTTCGGTGTAGAACCGCTGCACGTCGTCTCGGGAAGCGAGCTGCCCGCCGAGGATCATTTTGAGCGCTACAATGCGGTTGAGCTTCCGTTGCCGCGCTTTGTAGACGACTCCCATTCCACCGCGGGCAATCTCTCCTAGCAGCTCGTAGTCGCCGAACTGCCGCGGGCTGCCCGCTGGAGCATCCACCCCGGACGTCGGAGGCGAGACCAACCCGCCGCGCTCGTTCCGATCACCCAGGCCGATAAAATCGCCGGTTGATTCGGAAGATCGAGGGGGCAGTGTCTGCTGAAGGTCCGGCGCGTCCCCAGGTGACGGACTCAAGCTCGGAAGCGGAAGGGCCGCTTCGATTTCGGCTCGACGAGGAGGAGACATGGTGGAACCGCCTGCGCACCAGCGCTGTGGAAAGGCTATTCCGTCTTGAGGTTGTTGTAGCGGCCGATTCGCTCGAGATCCCGCAACAAGTCCGCTGCCGTGGCGAAGCGATCCTCGGGCCTCTTCGCCAGCAGTTGCATGACGCAGTCTTGAAACTTGTCATCGATGGCAAGCTGGAATTCCTTGGGCTGGGCAGGTTTGTCGGAGCGGACTTTACAAATCAAATCCGGAAGGGAGTCGCTTTCAAAAGGAGGCCGCCCCGAGAGCAGCGCGTAGAGAGTGGCTCCCAGTCCATACAGATCCGAACGGCAATCGACGACGCTTCCCTCCCGCGTCCGTTCCGGCGACATGTATGGGACATCTCCCAGGAGTTGGCCAGGGCGCGTTACTTGCTGGGCATGTGTTCCCTCTAATGCTTTCGCCAGCATCAGGTCTCCCAGCAGCGAGACCTTGTCGCTTCTGCGCCGCAAGATATTGGTCGGAGTGACATTGCGATGGATGATCTTGTGCTCAGCAGCTTCCTGCAGAGCCCGGGCGATGTGCACTGCTGCCCGCCAGGCTTCGCGCCAATCCAACATTCCTTCGATGCCAATCCGTTCGATCACTTTCGTCAAGTTTTCCCCATCGATGTATTCCATCGCTGCCCAGCAGTAAGGGCCGTTCTTGCCCGCATGCAGCAACGGGACGATGTTCGGATGCCGGATCGGGAGCATCGTCTTCATGGCCCGCACGAAACGATCCTTTTGCTCGTCACTGTTTGCCAGATCGGGAGCCTGGACCTTGACCGCAGCGCGGGTTTGGTCTTGGACATTCGTTGCCAGAAAGACCATTCCAGAATTGCCGGCGCTGATAATCTTGTCCAACCGATAGATGCCGAGCGTTTCCCCCACGAGTTGGTGCAATGGAGCGGCGTCTGGCCGTGCGGCCGCCACCCCCGCGAGCTGTGCGGTGGGGCCAAGAGTGGTTGCTTCCTGATGACGTCCAAGGCGGTAGCGGATTTGCGAGTCGCCAATCTGAAATACGTCCCCACCCTTCAATTGTCGCTGATCGACTCTTTCCCCCGCAAGGAGCGTCCCGCCAGTGCTTTGGTTGTCCCGCAACAGGAGATTGCCATTATCCACTTGCAAGAGGCAATGGACGCGTGAAATGCGGGGGTCGTTGATCTCAGTGTCACTCATCTGTCCTCGCCCCACCGTCATCGTTTGACCCTCCACCAGGGAAAAGGAACGTCTTTGGTCCGGACCGGCGATAACCTCAAAATGATGTTCCATGTCAGTTTCCAATTAAGCGTGGCGAGGGCCACCAACGAGACGTTGAACAACAATGCAAGCCTGCATCGGGTGGAGAAGTCAGTACCAATGGGGATCATTGGACAACAGCACGGAATGATAAATAAAGCACTTTCCGTGGAGAAAAATGGCCACACAATACCGGATTGATAGAGGGACAGCGAACCTGCTTCGCAGTTTCCCGGTCTGGAACTAGAGAGGTCCCTTGACGCTGAAAAAGGAGGTTCTAGACTGAATTGTGCCTATCGCGGTCGTGGCGGAATTGGCAGACGCACCAGCTTGAGGGGCTGGCGGGAGCAATCTCGTGCAGGTTCAAGCCCTGTCGACCGCACTCCAAAACCAAAGCCCTGGAAGCTTGCTTCCAGGGTTTTTTTTGGCCTCCCCAGCAGAAACTGTGGTGGGATTCTGACTCAGGGAGTTTGCCAAGAGTGTGAAACAGGGCGATTTCAATGCCCTATTCGGTGCGAAAGCCATAGGACTTTCTTATGGTCCGTATGGCTGTGTTGTTGAATCCCTCCACAGTGCCGGATGAGATGGTTCCTTCGGAGAGGAACTAGTTGAGTAGCAGGTCCCAATCGGTCTTATTTTTTCGAATGGCTACCCCATGACCCTCAACCTCTCTCTCGACTACCTTCCCCGTCTCCCGCGCAACAAGTCCGTCCCCATCGGCTGCATCGGCAGTGGATTCATCATGGCGGATTGCCATTTGGTGGCGTATCGGAAGGCGGGGTTCAATCCGGTGGCGATTGCGTCGCGGACGCCCAAGCATGCCCGCGAGGTGGCGGAGCGGCATGGAATGAAGGCGTATGACACGTATGAGGAGATGCTAGCCAGCGGCGAGGTGGAGGTGGTGGATATTGCCGTGCCGCCGGATAACCAGATCGATGTGATTCGCACGGTCGTGAAGCACAAAAAGCACGTCCGCGGCATCCTGGCCCAGAAGCCGCTGGGGGTGAATTATGCCGAGGCGAAGGAGATTGTGCAGCTTGCTAGGCGGGCGGGAATCACGCTCGGCGTGAACCAGAACATGCGGTACGACCAGTCGATCCGGGCCTGCAAATCGCTCCTCACCCGCGGCCTGCTCGGCGAGCCGGTGCTGGCCACCATCGACATGCGGGCCATCCCCCACTGGATGCCGTGGCAGGAGCGGCAGGGGTGGGTCACGCTTCGGATCATGTCCATCCACCACCTCGACGCCTTCCGCTTCCTGTTCGGCGACCCGATCCGCGTCTTCGCCAGCATCCGCCCCGACCCCCGCACCAGCCGCAAATTCGCCCACCAGGACGGCATCTGCCTCTACATCCTGGAGTACGCCAGCGGCCTGCGGTGCAGCTCGTGGGACGATGTCTGGGCGGGGCCGGCCCTGGAAGGGGCCCAGAAGGACATCTCCATCCGCTGGCGGGTGGAAGGGACGGAAGGCCTCGCCCGCGGCACCATCGGCTGGCCCGACTACCCCGCCCCCACCCCCAGCACCCTCGACTTCACCACCACCCAGCAGCCCGGCTACTGGCTCAGCCCCCGCTGGAAAGAAGTCTGGTTCCCCGACGCCTTCATCGGCACCATGGCCCAGCTTTTATGCGCGTTAGAAGACAAAGCCGAACCGGAGATTGGCGGGCAGGATAATTTGAAGACGATGGCGCTGGTGGATGCTTGCTATTTGTCGGCGAAGGAGCACCGGGCGGTGGAGATAAAAGAAATTCTGAAAGGACGCTAGTTCGGCTCAGTCATACTTACTTCTTCACCACCACCGCGCTGGCCTGCCCCTGCGGGGTCATGTTCAGATTGATGAAGTTGTCGCCGGGTGCAGCATCTGCTGCGGTGACGACCGCAACCGGGCACTGCGGATCGGGCGTTTCGAAATTCAGCGTGCGGAACAAACGGCCGTGCTGGAGGGAAAGGATGCTGGCAATCACTTCGACCAGGCCGCTGCCGGCACCGAGGTTGCCGAAGTAGCTTTTGGCGGCTGTGACGGGGACATCGGGGCGGGAAGAGAAGACGGCGCGGATACCCTGTGCCTCGGCCGCGTCGGATTTGTGCGTCCCCAGTCCGTGAGCGTGGATGTGGCCGACCTGCTCGGGGGTCAAGCCGCTGGTCCGCAGCGCTTGGGCCAGCACGTTGCGGATTGCCAGGTCGAGTTGGCCAACGCCATTCGCGTCCGTCACGGAGCTGGAGCCAAAGCCGATGACTTCACCATAAACCGTCGCGCCGCGGCCTAGCGCATACTCCCGCTCTTCGAGCATGATCGCGCCGGCTCCTTCGCCGATGACCTGGCCTGTGCGATTCAGGTCGAAAGGGCGGCTGAGGGTGGCGGGGTTGTCGCTGTCCTCGGCAATCTCTTCCTGCGTGACGATGTGGACCGTCCGCGAGACATGGATGCGGGTGCCGGTAGCGCCGGCCAGCATGACGTCGGCGTGTCCGCGGGCGATGGTCTGATAGGCTTCGCTGACCGCCATGTTGGACGACGCTTCCCGCATGGTGAGCGAGTTATTGGGACCATGCAAATCGTTGAATATGGCGATGTGCGCGGCCGGCAAGTTCGGCAGATACTTGAGGAGCCAGAGGGGGTCGACTGCGCTTTTGAACTTGTCCCCCCAATTGTTGAAATCGAATTCCCCGCTCTCAGTGAGACAAGCCCGAACCGCGTCCGCAAAATCCAACGGCTGAGTCATCATGTAATCGGAGCCATAGAGCACACCGATGCGGTCCCGATCGACCTCCAAAAGCGGCAGGCGCGAGTGCGTGATGGCGAGTTGTGCTACGGCCACGCCCATTTGGATTTCGCGGCACATCATCTTGAGGCTTTTTTTGATGTTCCGCCCCATCATTTTTTCGAGCGGGCCGAAATCCTCAATCGCGCCCGTGAATTCGCGGGCCTCGCCGCCAAACTTTGTCGGCAGTCGGTCGGGAGGAATGGTTTGCAGTGGGCCAATGCCGCTCTGGCCGGCGGAGAGGGCTTGCCAGAGCCTTTCGGGCGAGTTCCCCAAGGGGCTGACCAGACCCAGACCGGTGACGACGACGCGGCGCGACATGCAGACAACCATCGGGGAAGAAGACGCGAGCACTTGATCCGAACTTGGGGATCATTTTAGTGCGACGTGCGGAAACCGTCGAGGTGCAAAGATCATCGTGAGCGGTGACGGGAAATAGCCCTCACCCTGGCCCTCTCCCAAGAGGAGAGGGAGAATTACACCCACTGCTGCACGTCGAGCGTGAGGTTGGCCCGCTCTTCGGCGCTCATGGCGGTGATGTCGTCGCGGACGGCAAAGAAGGCGGCGACCACTTCGGGATCCCACTGCTGGCCGGCTCCTTTCCTGAGGACTTGGTCGACCTTGGCTGGGTCCATGCCCTTGCGGTAGGGGCGGTCGCTGGACATGGCGTCGTAGGCATCGGCCACCGCCACAATGCGGGCGAGTTTTGGTGTTTGGTCGCCACTAAGCTGGAACGGATAGCCGCAGCCGTCCCACTGTTCGTGGTGGTGCAGCACGGCGGGAAGGACGCCGGCGAACTGGCGAATGTCGGCCAGGATGCGGTAGCCCAGCTCTGGGTGCTGTTTGACCTGGTCGTATTCGTCGTCCGTGAGCTTGCCCGGCTTGCGGAGCACGGCGTCATCAATGCCGATTTTGCCGATATCGTGCAGCAGGCCCGCCATATACAGCGTATGCAACGTGGACGGGTCGCAGCCAAGCTCCTTGGCAAGGCGAACCGAGACTCGCGCCACGCGGTCGCTATGGCCGCAGGTGTAGGGATCCTTGGCTTCGATCGCGGAAGAGAGAGCACGGACCACGCTGGCCAGAAATTCGTGTTGCTCACGATAGAGATTGCGATTGCCGGCATGAATTCCAACCATCGCCCCGATGGAATTGAGCAAGCTGGCTTCGACCGTGCCGAATTCCTTCCCGTCACGATGATTGAAGGCCGCCAGCCAGCCGAATACGCGGTCTCCTTCCGCAATGGAGACTACGATGAGCTGCTTGACACCGGGGAAATTCCAGCCGTCTCCGGTCGTCGCCCGGTCGTTCATCACTCGCGGCCCGCAGCCCGAGCTGAGCTGCAATCGTTCGATCAGCGCTGAAAACTGTTCATTGTCGACGGGACAAGCGCCGGAATGGAGCAGGACGCTTTTGGTGCGGGCTTTGTAAGTGTTTTCTCCTTGACGGGCGACAGGCAACAATTGCACGGCAATGGATTGAGCCGGTAAGCAATCGAGCAGCCAATCCAGAACCAGTCGGCAGAGATGCTCATCATCGGAGGAAATCCGCAGGTTCTGCGTCACGCCGTGGAGCAGGCAGATTTCTTCGTAAGTCGTCGCCAGGTTTTCGGATAGTTTTTGGACCTCCAACTCGAGCTTGGTGGTCCGAACTTCGGCTGCCAATTGAGCCTGCGCGGACAGCGCCAGGCGATGGAGCGCATGGGGGGACCAGATCGTCTGGTGGCTGATCCAGAGGGCAGCCTTTTCTTCACCCAGACTGAGGAGTTGGGCAGCGCTTGCCAGGCATTCGTCAGATGCAAGTGCGCGGGTGACGAACGCCGCGGTGGCCACGACTCCTTCTCCCGTGGAAAGGCTCAGCGGAATGGCCAGCACCAAGACGCTGTCTTCGTCTTGGATGAACTGCGGGTCATTGCCGGGCAGAACCCGCGCTAACTGTCCGCGCATAGGATCGTTGCTGCCGGGCTGGAGAGCGGCGTGGGAGAGTTCGCCAGTACCGCGCGACCAAAAGGAAAAGGGCGTTCCGAACGTCTGGCGCAGCGTGGCGGCCAGTGGGGCGAATTCGCCGGAGGCGTCCGCTTCCGGCAAGGGAAGCGCGGTCGTAAAGGGAAGTTCAACTGCGGCAGTCATGCCTAGATCCCTGGGAAGTTTGCGTTCACATGGAAACGTAGGTCAATTCCCAATGAAGCAGAGCCGCGAGCAGGGGAAGAATCCCGCGATGCAATCCCTGGCAAGCATGTCGAAGAAGCCAGCAACGATTACGCCGATTGTGCGGCTGGGCCGCACAGGCGGCGATTTCGGCCTCACCCTTACGATTGAAACACGGCGGTCGTTAGTCCGCGGGAAGCGGCTGCTCCGTTCAAGCCCGCGCTGGCAGGGGACGATGAAGAATAGGGTGCGGCAGGGAAGCACGGTTCGGTGTGCGACGTGGACCAGGCGGCCATCATGCGCGAGCTCTTGCTTCAAAATTGGCAGTTGGTAGCTGGCGGGCTGATTGCCGCGGTGGTATTGCTGGTTGCTTTCTTGTCACTTCGCGCGGCACCCTATCCCTATGAACGCCGGGGCGTGATGCTGGGGCCCGCCGAGATCAACTTCTTTCGCACGCTGCAATCAGCAGTCCGAGAAGACTGGATTATCCTTTCGATGGTCCGGCTCACGGATGTCATCAAGGTCCGCCCCAAAACCCGGCAGCATCAGATCTGGCAGAGTCGCATCTTCGGCAAGCACATCGACTTCGTCATCTGCGATTACGAAACGCTGGAAGTGAAACTGGCCATCGAACTGGAGGATATTTCCCAGCGGCGAGGGGAACGCCGAGCCCGCGACCGCTTCGTCAACACCGCGCTCACGGCCGCCGGATTACCGCTGCTCCGCGTCAAAGTCGAGGAAAAGTACGAATCCTCAGCCGTGCGGAAGGACATTGAAGACGCCCTGGGAATCGCCAAGAAAAAGAAGATGCGGTGAGAGTGGACTCTTGGCGTACGGCGCGGGATAACCCCGACCGGCAATCTTTGCCGACGACTTGCGTCGTGGATTCTCTGGTTGGACTAGCCTTTGGCACGGTTTGCGCCATTCCGTTTGTCTCCGAGGACCGGGGCGAAAGCTGGCAATCGCTCGCCAGCCACCTGCCTCCCGTGTATTCGGTCCGATTCTATTAGGCTACTGCCATTTATCGTAACAGTCGTGCACCTGCCCGCCATACTCAGACGACATTGCCATGTGCCGCGATAATTCCCCGGAAAACGTTTGACATAAATCGCGGTTTATGAGTACGATGGTGCGGGAAAGTCGTTTAACAAAGTGCATTCCATGTGGATTCCACTCGCGATGAATCGCGGGTGTAAGGATCGTATTTTGCCAAGGAGCGTGACCGTGCGGCAATTCGCCTGTTGGGGTTTGGCACTTTTAGTCGTTTGCTTCGCTACCCCGCTTTCGGCCTCGGAATTGGACAAGATTGTCGAGCGCGAGAACAAGGCAGCGGGCATCAAGCTGGCTGCGGCTCCGGTCGTGGGGGACCATGTCTTTCTGCGGCGGGTCTTTGTAGATCTTATTGGCCGCATCCCCACCGAAGCCGAGGTTCGCGAATTCGCCAGTTGGCCCGAACAAGGCCGCCGCGAAAAGCTGATCGACAAGCTCATTGCCGATGAGCGGTTCGCCGACCGCTGGACCATTTTCTATGCCGACATGCTTCGCCTGCGGTCGAACGCCACCGGCGGCCCGGCACTAATCGCCTACGTCCATAACGCGGTGAAAACCGGGATGCCTTACGACGAAATGTGCCGCCGACTCATCTATACCAACGGCAAGGCCAACAAGGTGCCGGAAGCCGGCTTTATCCTGGGTGATGACGCCGATCCGCTCGCCATGGCCAGCATCACTTCGCAGGTCTTCATGGGAGTCCGTATCGGCTGTGCCCAATGCCACGATCACCCGTTTGACGTCTGGAAGCGGCGCGACTTTTATGACATGGCCGCTTATTTCGGCAAGACCCGCCGTTACGAGAGCCAGCTTACTCGTGTCGTTTACGCCACCGAAGCCGACCAGAACACAATTCTCTGGCCGCCGGAAGGCTCCGGCCCCGATGCCGACCGCAAACCCATTCCCGCCAAGTTCCCCTTCAGCCTGGCGGCTTTTGAGAAGCAACCGCAGTACCTTGCTCGGCTCGAAAGCGTCCGCAAGACCAAGGCCGAAGCGAAGGCCAAGCCGCTCGCCAAAGGCCCCTCGGTGGACGACCTGCTCAACGACACGGCCGACAAAGTCGCTAAGACCGCCAGCGGCAAGCTCCCGGAAGCGGGCGTCACTGCCGAAGCCAAGGCCGACATTCGCAAGATCGATCCTTCCGCCGGCGGCTATCGCAGCAGCGACCTCCGCGAGCAGCTTGCGAAGCAAGTGACCGATCCTAAGAACCGCTATTTCTCCCGAGCTCTTGTCAACCGCGCGTGGAAGACTCTAGTGGGTCGCGGCTTTGTGGAGCCGATTGACGATTTCCGCCAGGACAATCCTGCAGCGCATCCCCAGGCTATGGATTACCTCGCCGACGAATTTGTTGCCAGCGATTACGATTTGCGGACGCTGGTGAAACTGGTTGTGACCAGCGATGCATATCAACGTGACCACGCCCCGGAAGCAACCGAAGAAGCGGCCCGACATGAAATGGAAGTCGCCCTGCTCGCCACGCCGATGCGGAGAATGATTGCGGAATCACTGTACGACAGCGTTGTCACTGCCGGCCATCTCTTTGAAGCAAAACACAGCCCCGGCAAGAACACCAAGGTCCTGACTGAAATCGTTCGTGTCCCCAAAGAAGGAGCCGGCAAGCCGACGGAGTTGATCAAGACCGCGGGCACACCGGCGATGGCGATGGAAAAGAAAGGCGCACCGGCTTCCGCCGGCGGCAGCTATGCCTTGGAAGACGCGATCGAGCTCGATTTCACCGCGCTGCTGAAGGCCGGCGAAGATGAGCCCGAAGTCGACGAAATGAAGGTGATGTCCAAGGAAGAGTTGGAGGCCCAGCGGATGACGCAGGAGAGAATGATGCGGACCAAGATGGAGTACATCGAGAAAACCGTTACCCGCACGATCGATGACAATCCGGTCTTCAATACTTCGCTTCGGATGCAGTCCCCAGCTCCTGAAGGACATTTCCTGCGGGTATTCGGCCAGCCGAACCGAACGGATCTCGGCGACTTGCGCGACGACAGTGCCTCTATGCGACAGGCTCTAATGATGCTTAACGGCCGGGTCATTCACGAAGCCGCTCGCGTTGGCGATCTGGAGCCGATCGCGAAATTCGTGATGGGCAAAGACGCCAATCCTGATGAAGCGGTCAAATTCGCGTACCTCGAAATTCTCACCCGTAAGCCAACGGAGGAAGAAGTCAGAGAAGGGAAGGAAATCATCGTCGCCGGTGCCACCGTGTCGGATGGTGTTGCCGACCTTCGCTGGATTCTCCTGAATTGCAACGAATTCCGTTTTCTGCCTTAAGTCGGGTAGGCTTCCAGCCTACCCAGCATCCTCATAAGTCAATTCAAGACATCACCCCCGGTATCCCAAGGAGTTGGACAATGACCATCGGTTGTGAAGGCTATCAGCTGTCGCGGCGAGCAATGCTCGGCGCGACTGGCGCATCTTTGCTGGGAATGAGTATCCCGCGTCTTATCGCCGCTGCCGGCAAAGACCATGCGGCCAAGTGCGAGAACGTCATTCTCTTCTGGAATGGCGGCGGCATGACCCACATCGATACGTGGGATCCCAAGCCGGGCCGCCCCACCGCGGGCGAATTCCAGCCGATCAAGACCTCGGCCTCGGGCGTCCAAATCTCCGAGATCTTCCCGACTTTGGCCAAGCAGATGCATCACTGCGCTCTGATTCGCTCCATCGCCGGCACGCAAGGAGATCACGGCCGGGCGACCTATCAGTTGCAGACCAGCTATCTCCCCGGCCCGAACCTGGTGCATCCCGGCGTCGGCTCCGTCGTCGCCCACGAAATGCCCAATCTCGGCGACCTCCCCGCCTACATCACCATCAGCGGTCTCGCCCCGCGGGCCGGTTACCTGGGACAGAAGTGCGAAGCCTACTTCGTGCCGAGCCCCGGTGACAAAGACCCCTACCTCGCCTTCCCCGAAGGGATCGCCGAGCTCCGCGGCAACAAGCGGCTCGAAACGCTCGCCAAGTTCAACAAGCGGTTCAACGGCGACAGCAAGGACGAACGGCTGGTCTCCACGCAGACCTCCATCGATGACGCCGTCCGTCTGATGCGAAGCCCTGCCTTGGAGGCCTTTGAGCTTGGCAAGGTGAACAAGTCGGTCATCGAACGCTACGGCGACAATCCTTTTGGCCGCGGCGCATTGCTGGCCAAGCGATTGGTCGAGAAGGGTGTTCGTTTCGTTCAGATCAATCGCGGCGGCTTCGACGTGCACACCAACGCCTTCCCCGCGATGCGTGACCACGGCGAAGTCATGGACCCCGCTTTGGCCGCGCTAGTCGCGGACCTGGCGGAGTCTGGCATGCTGGCCAAAACGATGATTGTCATGCTCAGCGAATTCGGCCGCACTCCCAAGATCAACAAGGACGAAGGTCGCGACCACTGGGCCAGCGTCTTTAGCTGCTTCATCGCCGGCGGAGGAGTCCGTGGCGGCCAGGTCATTGGCTCGTCCGACGAGGACGGTGCCGAGCCAAAGGATCGCCCGGTCAACGTGCCGGACATCCATGCCTCCATTTGCCACGCCTTGGGCATCGACGCCACCAAGGAAGTCATGACGCCTCTCAAGCGGCCCATGAAGCTGGTGGACAAGGGCGAGGTGGTGAAGGAACTGTTTGCTTAACCGTGGGGTAGGCTTCCAGCCTGCCCTCCGTGTTGCAAAATGATTTTGCAAATCACGGCCCGGTCGGATAGCGCTCGTGCTTTCCCGCCGGGCCATTTTGTTAGTACTTCATTTCACCGGCACAATCGTAACGATTGCCAAATTCCACCCCACTTGTAGTTAATGCTTAGACCGCAATTCTTGACGCTTTGCCCGCCAGAAAATACCGTGAATGGATTGTGCTCGTAGCCGCATGCGACCCGTGTGTTGGCTTCTTCGAACTGGAACCTCTCATGCGTAGATTCACCGTAATTGTCCTTTCATTGCTGCTTTCGCTGACCGCGCTGGCCCAAGAGAAGGGGGCTGACGACAAGGCCGCTCCCGTCCGCGGCTCCATCGTAGAGGACCGGGCCGCCAAGCAGCTCCTGGAAGCGGGTGACGCTCGCCTGGACGCCGACGAAGCGACCAAGGCAGTGGAGATTTGGAAGTCGGTCATCGAGCGCTATCCCCGCAGCAAACACCGATTTGAGGCGCACTTGCGGCTGGGGAACTACTATTTGGATCGTGACCGGGCGTTTGACAAAGCCCGTGCTCATTTCGAACAGGTTGCCACGGAAGAGAACAGAAGCGAAGAGCAGCGGGCCGAAGCGACGCTGAAAACGGGCGTCTGCTTTTATCACGCCCGCAACTTCGGCAAGAGCTTTCAAATCATGCGGGAGGTGGTGGAAAAATATCCCGTCAGCCCGCAAGTGAACGAGGCTTACTATTATATCGGCCTGGGGCACTTTCAGCTGGGCCACTACAGTCGCGCAATATCCGCCCTGGAAAAAGTCGGCACTACGCTCAGCGGTGAGAGCGGCAAAGCCGAGAAGCTGGAAGCTGGCAAACGGTTCTTCATTAAGATTGAAGACGCCGATCTGGCGGTGCTGGAGCCGAGCGAGACGGTCAAAGTGAGCTGCAAGACGACGGGAGGGGACGAAGAAGTTGTCGATGCCTTCCCGGTCGGGAGGAACGTACGGCTGGTGCTGGGGTCCATTCCGTCGAAGCTCGGCCGGCCGGTTCCCAAGAACGGCATTTTGGAAGTCCGGGGCGGCGACAAGATTCTGGTCACTTACACCGATGAACACACCGCCGAAAAGAAACTGAAGGTTCCCGTCACTCGCGAAGTGCTGGTCGTCGGCACGGCAATGACCGCCCTCACCGATGGGGCTTTCAGCGAGACGGTCAATGGCGTGGTGCTGGGCAAGTCTGTTAACGTCCGGATTACGGATGCCGACAAGGACGTGAGCGATGCCGCCGACAAGCTGGCCGCCGTCGTCGAAGTCTACCGGCCCAAAACCGAATCCGAAATTGAGTTGGAACTGGCCGCCAAGCTCAAAGAAGCCGGCACGCCTGCCCCAGTGCCGGCGACCGACCCCGCCCGGAAACCGACGGACGGCCTGCCGACAGCCGAAGCAGAAATCGACAAATGGAAGCTCGTTGACAAGGTCGAAATCACGCTTGGCGAAGCGAAGCTGCTGGCTTCCGTCTCGTCTCGTGCCAAAGTCAACAAGCCGGCGGCGACCGGTGAGGCCCCGGCTGGCGAAAAGACCCCTCCTTCCGTCAACGCTCCTGCGGCCAGTTCCGATGAGCCGGCAGACGATGGCACGCTGCACACGGGGGTCTTTCACGCAACCATTTCACTGCAAAAGTCCGAGCAGCCGGTGGCTGGCGATGCGATCCTGCAAGCCATTCCCGGTGATCAGGTCCGAGTCACTTACCTCGACGACGTCCACAGCCGCGAGGGAGTGCGCCAGATAACGGCAGTGGCGCGCTGCCTGGAGGGGAACATCGGCGGTGTGCGCGTGACGAAGGCGGAGATTTCCGATCAAGAGCTGCGAATACAGACTCAGCTCAAGACGGCGGACGCCCTGACCAATATCGGCAACCGTTACAAGGAATTCGGCCTGAAGGAAAAGGCGGAAGAAAAATACACCCAGGCCCTCAGCGTCTGCGAGGACGTCGCCGAAGATGCTCGCAAGCTCGGCGGCAACCTGCTCGAACAAACTTACGTGCAGCTTTGGAATATTTACTTTGCGATGGACAAGCTGGAACTGGCCGCGGCCATGTGCCAGCGGCTGCAGACGGAATTTCCCGAAAGCGGCTTTGTCGATGACGCGCTGCTGCAGCTCGGCGAAGTCGCTCGCAAGCAGGGAGACTTGCAGCGGGCCATCGGCATCTACTCGCGTCTCGTCGCCATGCAAACCAGCCAGCTTCGGGGCGAAGCCCAGTACGGCATTGCCGAGTGCTACGAGCAGATGGCGACCAAGAGCGAAGGGCCAGCTGCCGCCCAGTTGCAGGACCGGTCGTTTCAGGAGTTCAAAAAGGTCTACGACGAATTCCCCGACAGCGGCCGGGTCGGCGAAGCGGTCGCCAAGATGGCCAATTACTACTACATCCAGAAGGATTACGCCCGCGCCGTGGATACTTTTGAAACCGTCCTCAACAACCAACCCGATGCGAAGTTTCTGGACGTGATTCTATTCAACTACGGCCGCTGCCTGTACCGCATGGACCGCAAGGTCGATGCCAAGCGGCGGTTTGACCAGCTCATCAGCGAATTTCCCGAAAGCCCCCTCGCCGCCGACGCCAAGAAGATCTCCGAAGCCCTCGCGAAAGCGGGGGGATAAAAGTGGGGTAGGCTTCCAGCCTGCCCAAACTGAATTCTGGGCAGGCTGGAAGCCTACCCTACGACAAGTCGCCCACCAGAATTTGATTATGAAATACACTCCTTCGCTGACGTCAGTTCTTCTCATTCTCGCCGGCCTTTCCTTCGCTCAGGAAAAGCCCGCCGCGCCCAAGCCGGAGGAAAAGACCGTCGATATCATCGGCCAGCAGGCTGCCGCCCTGGAAGCGGAGCTCGGCAAGTTCAAGGACAGCACGCCCGAAGCGGCCGAGGCGATGATCAAGCTGATCGATCTCTATCACAAGGACGGCCGGCTCTTCGGCCTGGTCCGCGTGGGGCAGCAGTTCGCCGCTTCGCACCCGACGGATCCGCGGCATAAGGGGGTGATGCTGAAGCTCATCGACGGCCTGGAAGCCATCAGCCGCAACAAGGATCTCTCGGCCGCCTGCCGGCAGTTTCTCGGCCGATACGAAGGGCAGCCGGAATGCTTGGAGGTAGAAGTCCGCCTGGCCAATGCGATGAATCAACTGGAAGACCGCGCTCGGGCCGCCGACGCATGCAAAGCTGTCTGGAAGCGGCAGGGAGCAACGGAAATCGGCCGTCGCTACGGCGCGATCGCCGTACAGCAGTATAGCGCCGCCAACACGGGCGAAACCATCACCGCCGCGGCGGAACTGGCCGACGAAATGCTCGACAAGCTTCCAGCCGGGGAGTTTGCCAAGGAACTCGGTCATCATTCGTTTTGGGAATGGCGACGGATTGGCAACTGGGCCAAGGCGACCGCGGTCGGGACGAAGTTGATCGCCAAGAACCTCGTCGGCGACGTCGAGGCCCAGCGGCAGTTCCATCTTTACATGGCGGAGAATCAAGCGAACCTTGGCCAACACGCCAATTCTGCCGAGAGCTTCCGCAAGGCCCGTGCCCTCCGCGACGACCCCTTAACGCACTTCAGCATCGTCTTCCGCCTCTATCATGCCGGCGCGAAGCCCGCCGAAATGGACGCCCTCGTCAATGAATATGTAAGCAAGTATCCGACCCGCCCCGACCACTTCCAGTTGCAAAGCTACCTGGCCATTTCGCTGCTCAGTAATGGCGACAAGCCCCGCGCGGTGCAGATGTTTGCCTCGCTGCTGGCGGACGACCCGGCCACTAACGGCAACGCGGCTTATTTTGCCCGCGAGAATGGGACGGAGCCCGCGCAGCTCGCCGACAGCGAAGCCAAGCTCCTAGCGGCTATTGCGCAGAAGAAGGATGGGGCATTTTACCTGCGCTATGTCCTGGCGACGGAAATCTACCGCGACCGCTACAAGGACATGGTGCAGGGGAAGGCCAAGGCCAAACAGATGTTCCGCGAATTGATTTCGCAATCGCCGACCGATGATGGCCACACCTCCGGAGCGATCGACTATCTGCTTTACAACGCGACTAGCGACGATGAATTCAAGAGCGACCTGGCCCTCATTTTCGCTTCCCGCGCCGCCAATCCGCATCTGCCGACCTTTCGGGACATGGTCAAGACCTGGGCGGCCAGCGCCCGCCAGAACAAGGACCATGTCGCTCGGGCCGCCTTGGCGATGGAAGAATTCAAAAAGGTTTCCGCGGAGCCGCTCACGACAGCATTTGCCGAGCAGCGAAACAACCAGTACGGGCCGGGCGAGGCGATTCGCAACAACCTGCTCGATGCCGCCACGTTCGATAAGCTCAACGATTCCGCGGCCCGGCATGTCCTCACGACCCAGATGGAATGGTTCCGCCATTACTCTCCCGGCAACAAGCGAGGGGAGATGATCCGGGTCTACGCCCTCTGGTGCAAACGCTTCCCCGCCGAGTTTCCAGCCGCCTACGGCTGGCTGGAGTCGGCCACCGACTACGGCAAACCGGAAGAGTGCAAGGCCGCGGCTCTGAACTTCTTCAAATTTGAACCGCAGTCGAATAACGCCGACATCTGGCGGCGGCTCTTCGTTGCGGCGGACAAGAACAACGACGCCGCTATGGCCAAGCAGGCCTTCGACTGGATGCAGAAAGCCATCGCCAAGTTTGGCAATGAGCCGACCTACGCCAGCGGCATTGGAGATATGCTCCTCAAATACAAAATGGAGAACGAAGCGGTCGCCCATTGGACCGCGGGGGTCAGCCTCAACCGGCAGTATTCCGAATCGCGAGAGTGCGCTAGCCGCCTCATCGCCCGGATGAAAACGCCCCAAGAGCGGCTGCCGTTCATTACGGATCTACTAAAGCACGATACCGACTTCTTTGGCCGCTATGCGCAGTGGCTGGCAGATGACTACTTCAAGGTCGCCGATTTTGCCAACTTCGAGCGAGTGCTGAAAGAAGCTCGCGTGCGGCAGAACGAACGCCCCCTGCGGATCTGGGATGTCGATATTTGGGTCGCCAACCAGTGGTTTGACGGCATTCGGGCCAATGTGGAATTGAAAGAAGACGTCAAGCAAAAGTTCTACGCTGCTCTTGCCGCTGCGGAAATCCAGCCCGCCTCCAGCGGCGCGGCAATGGCCATTCTCGAAACACTGCCCGAGGATCCCGCCAACAAGACCAAGCGTCTGCTGGAGCTGCAAAGAATCACGCGCCTGGTAGGCAATGAATACTACGACTGGGACCGACTCGCCCCGTTCGCTCAGAATGCCGTCACGCGAAGGGATTTCGTCGCGGCAGCGGTCCTTTCGACCGGAATGCTCGCGAACATTCCCAACGTCGACGAGCCGCGGAAGAAGGGTGCCCGCGACCTGGCGACTCAGTCCTTCGCCCGGCTCGGCAGCGTCGGTCTGACAATCGACGAGAACAGTCCGCTCGCTCCGCTCATGCAAGCAGCTTTGTATTTCCGCCTCGGCGACGAGCGGCTGGCGTTTGATTCGTACCTGAATAACAAAGCCCTCTTCGACGCCAATCGCAATCAATTGCCCCCCGACTTCCTCACCTTCGTCTGCGACAAGCTGATGGCCGGTGGCGGCGATGTCAATCACGAAGCCGTCGAGGAAATCCTCCGCGGCTGGTTGGTGCAATTCAGCGAGTCGATGCAGGTCGACGAAGGGACCAAGGCCAAGATGCAGCTCGCGCTGGCCAAGAATTTCTACAAGGCCCGCCGCTATGACATTGCGCGTAGTGAATACACCACCGTTGTGAACCGTTATGCCACGACCCCGCAGGCCATTGAAGCCGAATTCGGAATCGGCGAGACCTTCATGGCCCAAAAAGTGTATGACCAGGCCGAACTGGTCTTTGAGAAATTGGCCCACAACACGGAAATCGACGTCGTCGTGCGGGCGGAGTTCCTGCGCGGCGTTCTCGCCTTCCGCCGCGGCGACCGGGACGAAGCCCGCGACATTTTCAAGGCGGTCCTCGAGCGAGTTCCCAACGTTGAACTCGCCAACCAGGCCCTCTACAACCTGGCCGAAGTTTACGGCTCGGAAGAGAAGTACATCGACCAGCTCAATCTGCTCCGCACGGTTGGCCGTCTCGGTCGGGCCAGCAAACGCCGCCACGTACCAGGTATGCCGCTTTCCATCGTCGTTCACGACAGCGACCTCGGCATCAGCCGCGGGCACAATCGCATTCCCGTTCGCGTCACCACGCAGCCTGGGGGCGATAGCGAAATGGTCTATCTCACCGGCTCTGGCGCGGGGAAAGGCCTGTTCCGCGTCGATTTGGAAACTCGCCTGGGCCAGGCTGTGCCGGGGGACCACGTCCTGCAAGTCACCGGCAAGGACACCATCAAGAGCGACTACCCCGAGGAATTCAAAGCCGAATTCAAGCGCGTGCCGCTTTCCGACGTGGAGATCCAGGTTGCCTCGGACGCGAAGTTCGACGTCGCCAGCAGCAAAATCGAAGACCGCAAGCAGGAATCGTTCAGCGAAGCGCTGCAGCGCGAAGTGGTGGACGAGGACAATCTCGACCGCCGCCGCTCGCTCGTCCGTCCGGCCAATCAAATCAAACCGGGGAATGAAGTCTATCTCCGCGTCAAGGACGGCGACCGGGACCTGACCAATGACGCCGACAAGATCGTCGTCAAGCTGACCGCCGACAGTGGCGACCAGGTGCAGGTGACCATGGTCGAAACCGGCGCACACACCGGCGTTTTTGAAGGCACAACCAAAACGGGCGAGCTCCCCGCCGGGGCACTCGCGACGGACAATGCCATCGATCACAACCCCTTGATGGCCATTGACCGGGATCTCAAGAGCTACTGGATGAGCGATCCGGATGGCGCGACGCCCAAGCAATTGACCGTCGATATGAAAGATCTGCGGATTGCCACGCGGGTCCGGCTGTCGACGCCGGATGTGACCAAGAACGCGCCAGTGCGCGGCGATTTATACGGCAGCCAGGACGGCGAATTCTGGTTCCGCATCGCCAGCCATCCCGAGCGGTCCCCCGCGGCTCCGGTCAGTGGCGTCTACGGCAAGATGAGCCAGCGGGTCTACACTGGCAACCTCACCGGCTATACCACCTGGCAGCAAGTATCGGATTTCACCAAGAACGCCAAGCCGGTCGTCGAAGGAGAAGTCGAACATCTGCAATTTGCCTGGAAGGAAGCCGACGAGAATTACAACAAGCCCTACACCGTCATCTGGAGCGGCAAGTTCGTCCAGCCGCGAGACGGAGCGGTTCGCATTCAAATCAATGGGGTGACCACCGCGCTGGCCATCGATAACCGCGAAGAACTACAACTCGGTCCCGGCGGACGGACAGTCGACCTGTGGCTCGATGCCGGCACGCACGACCTGGCACTGTTTGCCGCTCACAACGACGGCAAGCTGCCGGTAGAGGCACTGCTGTCGCGGAGCGACCTCAATAATGCCCAGGTGCAGGTTGGGCCGTTCCGCCCGCTTGATTTTGACCTGGAAAGTGCCGCGGCGAAAAAACGGGCCGCTTCCGCACCAATGGCCGGTGGCGCGGGAAGCGTGCCCTTGCTCGTCACTTCCGCCAAGGTAAGCAAGAAGTCGGAAAAATTCGGTCCCGTGAAAGAGAACGGCCGCGATTTCATTGGCGGCTGGGCAACGGCGGAGGACTTCGTTTCCTGGGAATTCGACGCTCCGGCCATCGGCGCTTATGAAGTCTGGATGCAGCTCGCCCATGCCGGCGAAGGAGGGACGTACAACATCGAATTCGGCAAGCAAACCGTCGTCGGCGCTGTCCCCAACACGGGAGGCGGGGACAAACCGGTTTTGGAGCGCGTCGGCACGCTCCTTGTCGAAGCACCGGGGCGACAGACGCTCACCCTTAATGCCGTCGAGATCAAGGGAGATGGATTGTTGAATCTGTATGGCATCACGCTCAGGCCGGCAGTCGCCGGCAGCGTGATTGTGGCCAATAATGACTGGGAATTCCGCTTCCCGCCGCGGCAACTGCGCTATGCCCGCTTCGTCTGCCGCGAATACTTGGGCGAATCGCTGGCCGTCAACAACGTAGAAATCGGCGGCGTCCGTCCCGGCGAGGTCTTCATTCCGACGAAAGAAGACGTGCTGGGCCTGGCCGCCAACAACGTGCTGGAAATCGCCGCGGGGGATACCGTCACCGCGACCTATACCGACGAATTGACGCTCAGTGAATCCGGCGCGAGCCAGATTCTCACCGGCAAACTGCAAGCGACCTATTTTAACGCCGCGGTCCGACCGATTGCCTACGACTTTGCCCGCACGACAGCCGGCGACGTTTACACCATTCGCAAGGATCTCAAGCGGGTGGAGCCGGGTGAGCGGTTCATTGTGGAGGCGGTCGATTACGACGAAGACCGCACCAATCAGCGGGACACGCTGAAACTGCAAGTCGTCGTCAACGACGGCGAGCCGGTCGAGCTGGAGGCCGTTGAGACCGAGGAGTACAGCGGCATCTTCACCAAGGAAGTTGATACTTCCGCTAAGCAGGAAAAAGACAAGTTGACAGTCAAGCCAGGTGACCGGATCTACGTCCGCTACATCGACACGCACAACACGTTCCCCGGCCACGCAGTGCCGCGCGAGGATGTGGTCTACGTCAATCAGCCGAGCCAGGGACGGATTCGCATTCTGGAAACGCGGGTCATTCCCGCGCCGCCGGATTCCAAGCAGCCGCCGCAGATTACGGTACTCCCTTCGGCGAGCAAAGAAATCAGTGGCGTGGCCTTCGAAGCTCCGCTGACGGTGGAAGTGATCGACCCCGACGCTGCCAAGGATAGCCTGAGCGTCGTGCCGGTGCTACTGACGACGACGGATGGCTCAACGGTAGAGGTGAATTGCGCCATCAGCACACAGTTCTCCCCCAATGGCGCGGTCGCGGATGAGCGATGGGCGCTCGAGGAAGGCCGCTTCATCGGCCAGGTCGTCCTGCAGCTTGGCGGCAAGAACAGCCCGGCCTTGGTGCCGCTAACGACTTCCATGCCCCGAAACCTGCTGGGGAAAGTGAAGCTCGGCGAAGGGGCCGAGGAACAGACTGCCGGGGCCAACCTGGTGACGCGAGTTCTCAACCTGACCGGCAAGGACATCATTAACGCTGCCTATGCCGATGCCCGGCGGCCCGATGGCAAGACGCAGAAGCTCAATTCCAAGGGGCGGCTGATTTCCAATGGCGTGCTGGCGGTAACCGACCGGGATTATGACAAGGAAGTGACGCAGCTCCACGTCGGGGAGAAGCTGTTCATCAAAGTGACCGATGCCGATCTCGATTCTTCCGACGCCCGCGATGTGGCTTCTGTCGAAATCACTTCCGACATGGGAGAGAAGGAGACCATCCGCCTGGAAGAAACGCTGGCACACAGCGGCATCTTCACCGGCTCGCTCCAGCTCAAGGCGGTCGATAAGCCTAAGGCGGCGAATCTGGATTCCGCGGACCCGGTAGTGGAAACCTATTTTGGCGACAACCTGATTGTGCAGTACCTCGATTCCTCCGCCAGCACCGAAAGTGGCAAGCTGGAGGCCAAGAGCCGGCTGCCGGTCGTGGTGGGAACCGACGGTTTGGTGGCCGCGTTCAGCAAGGCGTTTGGCGACGAGACGCTGGCGGTGGAAACCAAGTTCCGGATCGCCGAGAGCTACTTCGAGCTGTTCAAGAGCCACAAGACTCTGCAGCGCGAGGACGAGAAAAAGACCGACCTGGAAGCGGGCCGCCGCATTCTGCGAGAGGTGATGGAGGATTATCCCGATCCGAAATACGCTCCGCGGATTGCGTACCTGCTGGGCCAGTTCGCCCAGGAGTTGGAACAGTGGGACGAAGCGATTCACTCCTACGACTTAATCATCCAGCAGTATCCCGATCACACGTTGGCTCCGGACGCCCAGTACAAGCTGGCCCAGAGCTACGAGGAAGCGGGGGACTTTGACCAGGCTCTGGAGGCCTACGTCACGCTCGCTGCGACGTATCCCAAGAGCCCGCTGATTCCCAATGTGATGATTCGCATTTCCGATTACTTCTACAAACACGAGCGGTTCCAGGTGGCGGCTCAGGTGGGAGAGAAGTTCTTGGATCGGTTCCAGACTCATCAGCACGCTCCCAAAATGGCATTCCGCGTGGGGCAGTGCTACTACAAGTCGAAGAAATATGCGGTGGCCGGGGCAAGCTTTGACAAGTTCGCCAAGATATTCCCGGATGATGCCCTTTGTGCCGACGCCTTGTTCTGGTCCGGCGAGAGCTTCCGTCTGGGAGGCAACAACAGCGAAGCCTTCCGCCGCTACAACCGCTGCCGCTGGGACTATCCCAGCAGCGAAGGGGCCAAGTACGCCCGCGGCCGCCTGGCCCTGCCCGAGATGCTGCAGCAGTTCGAAGCGGAAGCCAACAGCGTGGATGACAATAAATAGTGGGCCAGGCTTTCAGCCTGTCTTGAACAATTCTGAATCTCAGCAAGAATCGATTCTTCAATACATCATGTGGACCCTCATTTTTCTCGCCTTCGCCCAGGCCGACGACATCCTGGCCGATGAGGCCAAAGCCAAGAAACCGTCCGCCGCCAAAGTAGCGGAGCCGGCTGCTGTTCCCGCCGTGGAAGGAACCAAGCCCGGCGAGCCCGCCGCGGCGAAGTCGCCGGATGGCAAAATTCCCGAGCCGCCGAAGGCGGGGGAGAAGCAGAAGGCCCCGCCAGTGGCGGAAGGCAAAACAACTGAGGAGGCGAAAAAGGAAGATGAAGGTGCGCCGCCTGCGGAGTCGTTCTGGACCAAATTGTCCAAGACGGGCGCGATGGGATACATGATTCAAGGGGGCATTTTCATGTGGCCCATTCTGATCCTCGGAATCCTTGCCCTGGGGGTCATTATCGAACGCTATCGCGCCTTGCTGATGATCAACGCCCGCAACGAGACATTGCGGCAAAAAGTGCTGGAGCTTCTGCAGCAAGACCGCATCGAAGAAGCGCTCGCCGCCTGCGAACGCGAACAAGGCCCAGTCCCGGCGATTCTCGGCGCAGGTCTGAGAAAGTACCTGATTCTTCGCAAGCTGAATTATGATCCAGGAAAAATCGAAGAGCAGGTGCTCAAGGGAATGGACGATTATAGCGTGCATGTTGTGGCAGCACTGGAACGGCATGTGCCGATCCTGGCCACAGTTTCAAGTGCCGCACCGATGATTGGGTTTCTGGGCACCGTGCAAGGGATGGTAATTTCATTTGAAGAAATCGCTGCCAAATCCGGCCAAGGAGACATTGTCCAGCTTGCGGCAGCGGGCATCATGGTTTCGCTCTTAACGACGGTTTTGGGACTGATCGTAGGGATTCCAGCATTTATTGCCTTCAACTACTTCACCAGCGTGATCAACCGATTCGTCCTGGGAGTGGAAGAAACAGCTGCCGAGTTAATTGAGGCGGTTACGTTGCAACTGGCCATGTCCGGACGCGAGGCGTAGGGAAGACAGGACCCCAAGCATGCGTCCCAGGCGTGGATTATCGAAACTCCTTGTGGAACCGGCCGCGGTCGCCACAGGGGACATTGCGTTCAATCTCATCGTGTTCTTTCTTGTTTGCGCTTCCACCCAGCCGTCCACCGGTCGCCGGCAGGATCTGCCGAGTAGCGAAAAAACAAAACAAGAACAGCAGAACAAGAGCATTGAGGTGTCCCTGACTAACTCGGAAACGATGTTGACCCTCAACGGCGATCCCACCAAAACGACTGACTTTCCCGCGAGAATCGCCCGCCTCTTCTCGCAGAAACCGCGTCCAGAAGATCGCGTGGTTGTCGTCAAGAGTACTCAAGACACCCCTTACCAGCACTGGATACATATCACTTCGCAAATCCAGGACGCTGGCGGAAGCATTACGATCCAGCGGGAAGAGCAGCGAACGGAGGTTGTAGGACAATGAAAATTGCCCGTAAGCCGATGAAAGCTGATGTTCCGAGTGTCGCCATGGGGGATATCGCGTTTAACTTGCTGATTTTTTTCGTTATTTTGGCACGGGCGCAAGATGATACCCATGTTCGCTGGGAGCCTGCCAAAGCCATTGGAGTTCAGCCGAATTCGACTTCTCGGGTGAGCGTGGTCATCGATACCGACGGAAAGATCCATCTCAATGGTCGGCCGATCGGTGAAGTGCAACTGGCGGGAGCGATTAAGGAGATGCTTGGGAGTCAGCCCGAAGGGAAGAGGACCGTATTACTGAAGGTCCACCGCGAGGCCCGCGCGGAGAGGTTTGAACCGGTCATTGAGGCGATCAGCCAGGCCGGCGGAGAAATGGTACACGTACTCAATCAGGAAACGAAGGAATAAGCGATGCCATCGACATCAATCACACCTAAGGAAACGCCGTCCGCCCTGGATGTCACAGGTGACTTCCGCAACCTGAAGACACATGGCACCGCTTCGCTCGAAGAGCTTAAGGAGTTCTTGGGAAAATTGCGGGGCAAAAGTCCTCAAGAGGTGATCGGAATCGTCTCTTCAAGTCTGCTCATTCAAAGCACTGCCATCGCGACGCTATTGACGATTGTGTTCATGGCCGTGTTCACCGTCGGGCCCTACGTCATTTGGGGACCGCCGAAGGCCAAGTCGTCTCAAATGCCAGCGGCTGCCGCGACTCCAGCCCCTGCTGCAAGCGTAACAGCAACTTCTGTTGAAAAGAAATCGAGTGAACCCACCGAAGAAGACACCGCCAAGGCCGTCAAGGCGATGGGGATGGATGAGACGAAGTCGGCCGATCCGAAAGCGAACCCGCTGGAGAAGGACTTTGACAAGCTCCTGGATGGGGCGAAGTAGGTTATTCGCCACGGATCGAACAGGGACAAGACACGGATAGGAAGAAAACCAGGAATGACAAAATCCGTGTTACATCTGTGTTCCATCCGTGGCTAGATAAATTGATTCATGAAGTCCCTCGATTCCTACACCAAGGCCCTCCTGATTCTCAGCGTACCCTATGCGCTGGTCTGGACGCTGTGCACCCTCCTCTGGCGGATGTGGCCGGAGACTCCGATGGTGTTCCTGGCGGTGTTCGTGCTGGCATTCCCTCTGGGGCTGGCTTGGGTCAACTGGATTCGCAAGATTTGGCGCTCGTCTGGGGAAAACGCAAAAATCCAGTCGGCCGCGGCAGCAACGTGGGTTTATCTGCTCTGGTGGCAACTGGCGGTGGTCGTGACCGACTGGGGGGATTTGCACGATTGGCGGTCCAGCATCGCTCTCTACGGCACAGGCGGGCTGTTTCTCATCGGCCTGGGCTGGCTGATCTGGTGGCTGGAGCGCTCGAGCAGACGGATCGAAATCCGACGGATGGAAGCCGTAGCGCAGACGGAATCTCAGGCCCCAAAAGGATCCTGGAACCCCCTCGATCCCGAGGCCTGGTACTATGGCCGCGGCAGCCAGAAGCTCAAGCAGTCGCTGGTCGGTTTCTCGACCTATGCCTTGCTGTTTTGGCTCATCGGCCTGATGCTCAGCCAGGTTCGCGGATGCCACGAAGTTTATGAAATGCCTGCCGGCGGCGGCCAGCAAAAGCAACTGGCGGTCAAACAGACGGTGCAGATTCAGAAGGTGATCCGCAAGAAGTTCATCATCAACCCGCTCTCGGCCATCAAGTTTAATGTTCCGCCGATCGACGAAGTGAAATTGCAACTCGACCAGGCGACCGAGCACGCCTACGCGGTGGGATACGGCGAAGGGACCGGCGCGGGTTACGCGGGAGGCACCAAGTTCGGCAAGGTCCGCCTGATCCGCATTGAATACGACGGCGGGGACTGGGCGCTTAATCACGGTGTCGGCGGCGACCTGAATATGCTGTTCGAATACGGCATCCTCACCCAGCAGAAGGTCGCCGAACAAACCGAGTCCCGCCGCATCAGCCAATTGGCTGCCTTCCCACCGGACAAGAGTCCGCCGGTGCTCTTCATGACGGGGCAGGGATCGGTTTCCATTTCCAATTCCGAGACCAAAGTCCTGCGGGACTATCTTCTCAATAAACACGGCATGGTGTTCGCCTCGGCGGGGACCGCCCATTTTCATAACCAGTTCGTCGCCATGATGAACCACGTGCTGCCGGAGGTGCGGCCGGTGCCGATTCCGATGGACGACATCATCCATCGCGCCCCGTTCGCCATGGGCAAATTTCCCTACGTCGTCCCGCACGGCGGCAAGGAACCATTGGGCTGGAATGTCGATGGCCGCTGGGTCTGTTACTATCATCCGGGCGATATTTCAGACGCCTGGGCGGATGGCCATGCGGGCATTCCGTCGGACGTTTACAACGGGTGCTATCAACTCGGCGCAAATGTCATCAATTACGGGCACACGGAATATGCGAAGTGGTTGATGTCGAAGGGGAAGAAGTAAAGGAGTTTAGAGTGCAAAGTGTAAAGTGCAGAGTGAGCGTTCTGGTTGTACTTGCGTTCTCAGTTGGATGCGAGGGCTTATGTCGCGGCGATGAACTCAACGAACTACCGCTCGAGGGTTGGAAGAAGCTCCGCGAAGTGGAACGCTACCAGATGCAGATTGCCGAGAAGTACTGGCGAGAGCAGAACTGGAAAGCGGCGCTCTCCGAATACGAGAAGTTCATGACGCTCTACGAGAAGAGCGAGGGGGCGCCGTTCGCGCAGCTCAAGTGGAGCCTTTGTCAGTGCCAGCTCAAGAAGCAGAATACGGCCATCAAGGAGGGATTTCAGTCGGTGATTGATTACTGGCCAGAATCGGACCAGGCGACGGCATCGGCGTTTTACATTGGCCATACTTACAAGGAAATTGGTCGGACGAAGGAGGCCAAAAAATCGCTGCGGGATGTGATCTCTAAACACCCGGCGCATTTGGCGACGGTTTATGCCCTGGCCGACTTGATTGAGATTGCCGCGACCGAGAAGGACGAAGCGACGCAGGTCGAGCTTTGGAAGAAGATGACCTTCGACCTCAAACGGACGCAATATGCCGTGGGCCCTTGTCAACAGGCATCGCGAGAACTCGCGGTTTATTCATTCCGGCAAGTAGCGTTTGACGACGGGGTGAAGGCCCTGGCGACGACGTACGCTCCCGACCAGTTGCCGTATCATGTGCAGGCTTACATTCGCACGCCCATTTCGGAACTGGTGGCGGATTCCAAGACGAAAGCCAAAGGAGAGAAACTGGCAGAAACGGCTGTGTCGTGGCTAAAAGCGCAAATTCCCGCGGACATCGCCAAGCCGGAGGGGAAGGCCCTCGCCCGGCAGGCGTGGATTGCCGTGGCGGATGTGCTGGCGGTCGCGCTCAAGGATGCGGATGTGCCCCCTGCTTACGAACAGATGCACAAGCTTTTCTCGCCGGATGATGAAATCCTGGGGCGGTTTGCCGCCTGGCACAAATCGAAAACCAAATACGACCTGGCGCGGGCCGTGTACGGTCGTTATGCCGACAAGAATGAAGGGCTGGGACAGATTGCCTATTCCTATCGCGAACAGCAGAACTGGGCCGGTGCGGTTCAGGCCTACAACCAATTGATCGGCCAGGATGCCGAACATGCCGTCCGTTGGAAACCGGAACTGGCGGCCACACAGCGAGCCGCGGGGAAATGGGCGGAGGCAATTGCCGTGTATGAGGATCTATATTCGTCCGACAACAAGAATGCCGGTCGCTGGCGGTGGGAAGTGGCGGCCACGCATCAGCAGGCGGGGCAGCTCAAGGAAGCAATCGGCCACTATCGCCAGTGCGAGAATTTCCCCGAAAACTACAAGGCGATGGCCTGGTGCCATCGGCATTTGAAACAGCCCAATGAGGCGATCATCCTCTACAACCAGGTCTCGACGCATCAGCCGTCGGCACCGTGGGCCTATTTGCAGATGGCCTACACCAAGGAAGAAGCTGGCCAGCAGGAGCCGGCCATTCAGGCGTTTCAGAAGGTCTGCAAGAAATTCCCCAAGGATGCCCACGCCGGCATCGCCCATGCGCATTTGCAGCAGAAATACAAGATTTCGGTGACGCTGGGGGGAGCGGCGGAAGAGTGAGTTGGATTACCGCCTTTGAGGCGGCCGCCTGAAGGCGGGACTCCAACGCAATGCCTACTCCCGCGTGAGCTGATGGAACCGCTTTGTCAGGTCCTTGGTTACGGGGCCTGGTTTGCCGTCCCCAATGGTGCGGCTGTCGATTTTGATGACGGGAATGACTTCGGCCGCGGAGCCGGTGAGGAAGCACTCGTCGGCGACATAAACGTCGGGTCTGACGAGAGGGATTTCGGCGACTTCCAGTTTGGCTTCCCGGGCGAGCTGGATGATGGCGTCGCGAGTGATGCCTTCCAAAATGCCGGCGTCGATGGGGGGCGTGAGCAGCTTGCCGCGCTTGACGATGAAGATGTTATCGCCGGTGCACTCGGCCACTTCTCCCTTGGCGTTGAGCATCAGGGCCTCCACGCAGCCGGCCTGCAACCCTTCGATCTTGGCCATGATGTTGTTGAGGTAATTAAGCGATTTGATCCGCGGGCTGAGGGCGGCGGAATGGTTGCGAATGGTGCTGGCGGTGACAATGGTCAGGCCGTTTTCATAAAGTTCTTTAGGATAGAGCTGAATGTGGTCGGTGATGATGATGACCTGGGGATCGCTGCACCTGTTGGGGTCCAGGCCGAGCGCCCCGGCCCCGCGCGTGACCACCAGGCGGATATAGCCGTCCTTGATTCCGTTCTTGGCCAGCGTGTCGTTGACCGCCTGGGCCAGGGCCTCCTGCGTCATCGGAATCGCCAGCCAGATCGCCTTGGCCGAATCCCAGAGCCGCTCCAAATGGGCCTTGAGCCGAAAGACCTTGCCGCCATAGCTCCGCATTCCCTCAAAGACCCCGTCGCCGTACAAGAGGCCGTGGTCGTAGACGCTGACTTTGGCGTTCTCTTTGTCGTAGTATTTGCCGGAGATGTAGATTTGGAGAGGCATTGGAGGAAAATCCGAATGACGAATTTAGGCGGAAAAACGGGGTGCGAAACGAGCCGTGAATCGCCAGGACACTCCCCATCATACTTTGGTTCGGGTGAAACAGGAAAGGATCTTAGGCGGCGGCTTAGGGTTGACTTATGTCACTTCTCAAACTCAACCACAAAGTAGCTAATGACCGCGTAATTGGGGTCGTTCGCGTCATCATGCATTTCAATCCTGACAGACCCGTTGAAGGAGTTGGTTCTATACCGCCAATGGTAGCTGCGACTGCCAGGTGCATAACTGCGGATTTCACAATTGGCCTGCGACAGCATTGCCTCAATCTCCCAAGCAAGTTTGTTGAACACAGGTTCGCGATCCGTTTTTGGCAATTGAAATCCGATCGAGCACGAATCGTGACGGCCATCAGGCCCGAGGCTCGACGAAACATCCGAAGTTTTCCACGAGCGCATGGAGAGTCCACGATCCCTCGCAATTTGATTGACGCGAGCGTCAAGAGAGAATTCGCTCGTCAGGCCCGTGCCCGAAAAGGGAACCGAACGTGAAATGTTCTGCACTATCAGGCACAACATCGCTGCCGTGGCGGTGATAGCGAGCATGAGCTCGCGGAGACTGAACTGAAACGAAGTGTACAGTCGCGACATCGAGCACTTTGTCCTGCATATGAGTGAGAGGACATCTTACGCCGCTTCCACCACCCCTTCCACCAGCGACACGGTCTGGTGTGCCAGTTGGGCCAGGCTCATGTCGTGCGTGACCATGACGATGGTCAAGCCACTTTGATTGAGGTCGCTTAGGAGCTTCATGATTTCGCCCCCTGTCTTGCGATCGAGATTCCCCGTCGGCTCGTCGGCGAGGAGGAGCTTGGGCTCGGCGATGAGGGCTCGGGCGATTGCGGCTCGCTGCATTTCGCCCCCGGAGAGTTCGCGGGGCTTGTGGGTTAGGCGGTGCGAGAGGCCGACCATGTCAATCAGCTTTTTGGCTCGCTCCACGAACTGCCGTTTGTTTCGCCAGTAACTGAAGACCCCGCTGGAAATCATCAGCGGCGTAAGGACGTTTTCCAGCGTCGAAAGCTCGGGCAGCAGGTGGTAGAACTGAAAAATCATGCCGAGTTTTTGGTTGCGGATCGTATCCCGCTGGCCGGCAGGGAGATTGTCGATGCGGCGGCCTTCGAAGTGGATCTCCCCTTGGTCCGGCGCGTCAAGCGTGCCCAGTAGATGCAACAGTGTGCTCTTGCCGCTGCCGCTCTGGCCGATGACGGCGGTGAACTCGCCGGGGCTGATGGAAAAGTCGACGCCGCGGAGGACCGGCACTTCCAGCTTTCCTTTGTGGTAGCTCTTGAAGACGTTGCGAGCGGCCAGGATGGGCTTGCCGTCTTTCTTAAGATCCCGTTTCGCGGCCTGAAAGCTGGCATGGGGCCCGGCGGTCTTGCCGGGAGCGGAATCGCCGCGGGTTTGTTTGCTGGCGCTTAGGTTACTGATGACGCTCATGGGTACTTCCTTGTTTCAGCTTGTCGGTGTTTCCGTCGCTTGCGCTTCAGGCTAGCGTGTTACTCGTACCGCAATGCCTGCACCGGGTGCAGCCGTGCTGCGCGAATCGCGGGAAGCACGCTGGCCAGGACGGCAATCAGCACCGCGCCGAACACGACGCCGACGATCGTCATCGGCTCAATGATCGTAGGGATGCGGCTGAAGTAGTAGACGGTGGGATCGAAGACCTCCTGGCCGGTCATCCATTCGATGACTTTGGCGATGTCGTTGATGTAGAACACGAAGAGCAGGCCGCCGATCATTCCCGCCCCGCTGCCGACGAGGCCGAGCGAGAAGCCGTAGCTGAGGAAAATACTCATCACGCCGCGGCTGGGAGCACCGAGGGCCTTGAGGATACCAATGTCCTTGGTCTTCTCGACGACGATCATGAAGAAGGTGGCCAGGATGCCGAAGCCGGCGACCGCGATAATCAGGAACAACAGGATGTTGAGGAGCGTCGTCTCCATCTGCACGGCGGAGAGGAGCGGGCCTTGCATGTCCCGCCAGGTTTGAATGCGGTAGGGATATTCCTCGGCAGGAAAGCGTTCCCGCAGCTTGTCCCTCACGGCGTTGAGATCCGCCCCCGGCCGCAGCTTGAGCTGGATGGTGGTGACGGCGTCGGTCATGCCGCGAGCGTCCTGCAACGCTCTCAGCGGGACGAACACAAAGCCACTGTCGTACTCGCTCATCTTGCTTTCGTAGAAATCAACGACCGTGAACTGCTGGTTGAGGGCCTGCGGCTTCTGGCCAGCGGAGGCGAAAGTGATGGTCACATCGTCGCCGGGGCGGCAGAGGTAGTAGTCCTTGACCTTCCCATCGGCATCCCGCTGCTTGATGCAGCCCAGGGCGATGCCGAGAATTGCACCGGTGTACTGTTCCTTGCTTTTGTCGAATTCTTCGACTTTTTCCTCAGGCTTGGAGCCGGCAAAGGGACTGGTCGGAATCACCGGCTCCCCTTCCACCGGCTGCGGCTGGCTCCCTTCGAGCTTTTGGCTCTCCCGGTACATCTCTTCCTGCTGCTGGAGGTATTCCTTTTCAATCACCGCCGCTGCTCGGCGATGTCTCCAGCCCGATGGCGGCAAGGGATGATCTTTATCGCCGTAACCATCCTCGCGCAGTTGGAACGAGAGCTTCTGCCGGTTCTCGGCGTGAATCAGGTACTCGCGGAACTGGCTGACATCGCCGTAAGTGGCCTCGTCCACGCCAATCAGCATCACTTGCCGCGGCAATAGCTGCCCACGGGCCCGGATGTGCACAATCGCCGGCACATGCACGGCCGTTGTCATGCTGAGCATGTCCCCGCCGACTATTTTGCGGATTTCCTCCGCATGCCAGTCCGGCCGCGTGAAGCCATCCAGGCTGTGCGATTCGAACACAATGTCTGACAGAATCCCCTTGAGCCGCACATGCATTTCATGGGCGAAGCCGGCCATGACGCTATTAACGACAATCAGTGTGCCGACGCCAAGCGTGACGCTGACGATAGAGGCCAAGGCGATGTATCTCGTCCTGAGATAACGCCAAGAGAGCAGAAGTTTGTACATCGCTAATCCTTTAGCTGACGTTTGGGTTTTGGTTATCTTGGACGGAGCAGAGGGAATAAAATCACATCCCGTATCGAGGGCGAATTCGTGAGCAACATCACCAGCCGGTCGATGCCG
>SXOA01000025.1 GCA_005778405.1 Planctomycetaceae bacterium | reverse complement strand
GCCGACCGGCAACCTCGACCGCACCAACGCCACCGCCATCGGCAGCCTGCTCCTGTCCCTGCAGAAACACGAGCCAACCCTCCTCCTCGTCGTCACCCACAGCCAGGAACTGGCGGCCCTGATGCAAAAACGATTTCAACTCGATGACGGCCGGCTGAAGGAAGCGTAATCGAGAATGGACATCCTATGATAAAATCGCGGCCACCTTTCGCGACCGTCCATTCACCAGGAAGCCCCGTCATGAACGCCCTGAAATATTCCTTGGCCACAATCGGAAGTTTCCTTCTCTTCCTCTCCCCCGCCGCAGCCGAGGACAAGAAAATGACCCACTCCTTCAAGCAAGCGGGGGAAGTGAAAATTCTGGCGGACGTTTATCCCGCCGCGGGGGAGAAGCGGCCGGTGGTGGTCTGGATTCATGGCGGGGCACTCATCAATGGCCATCGCGAGAGCGTGCCCGGCTGGTTGGCGGAGGCGTGCCGAAAGAACGAGTACGTGCTGGTTTCCATCGATTATCGGCTGGCACCCGAGACGCAGTTGCCGCTCATTATCGAGGATGTGGAGGATGCCTTTCGCTGGGTGCGGCAGAAGGGGCCGGAAATGTTCCACGGCGACCCCGAGCGAATCGCCGTTGTGGGCGGCTCCGCGGGGGGATATCTCACGCTCACGTCCGGCTTTCGCGTGAAGCCCCGACCTCAAGCGCTGGTCTCGCTGTGGGGATATGGAGATTTGGTCGGCCCGTGGTACAGCGAGCCGAGCCCGCACGCCCGGCATCACGGCAGCAAACTTTCCGAGGGCGAAGCCTTCAAGCAAGTTTCTGGTCAGCCGATTTCCGACTCCCGCCAGCGCAAGGGGGACGGCGGCGCGTTCTATCAATACTGTCGCCAGCAGGGGACGTGGCCCAAAGCGGTCTCGGGGTGGGATCCGAAAAAAGAGCCGGAGAAGTTCTTCCCCTATATGGCGGTGAAGAACGTCACGGCCGATTATCCACCGACGCTGCTCATTCACGGCGACAAAGATACGGATGTGCCGTATGAACAATCGGCAATGATGGCGGTGGAGTTAAAGAAGCACGAAGTGGAGCACCGCCTGGTCCGCCTCGAAGGGGGCGAACACGGCCTGGCGGGGGTTGACCCGAAAATCATCAGCCAGACCTACGCCGATGCCGCGGCGTTCTTGCAAAAGCACTTGGGTAAGTAGTGCTGTGCGCTTCACAGGCCTAGCGCCGCTGTGCGGCGTATTGTCGGATCGGTAGCGCGCTATCTAAGTGTCCTTTCCGCTCGGGGAGCGTCCAAGCGGTCGCACAGATGTTAAGGGGAAGGAATCTGCCGTTAGCCCCCTCCTTGCGATAAGGTTTTTATCCGAAAAAGTCTCTATTTATTTTCCTTTGCCGCGGCGCTTGACCAGCCGGTCCGGGGTTAAAGAATGGTAAGGGGTAGGCCTGCGCAGCCAAGGAAAAACAGATTTTTTACTTGGAAAATCCGCGAAAAAAGATACTTTTCCTCAGCCTGCGAAAGAAAGTTTCGCCCCAGGAAACGAATGGAACAGTAAGGAAAGTCTGGCCATCCCCCAGGGGAACGTCTGGCGGTGGGCTTTGCGTCGCCAAGGATACCTGCAGTACGGAAGCACGTTATCAGCAAGAGGATACAACAAATGTCACTGGCTCCTTCAGCCGACGATGTCAAGCTCGCGGCAACGTTCGAACAGGTGCGAGAGCAGCTGCTGGCCGAGAACAATCCCGATCGATTGAGCAAACCCCTGGCTTTTTGGGTGCTGCCGGACGACCGTCGTTTGCCCCTTGCCTTTTTAGCAAAAACGCTCGACGAGCTGCTGGCGGTGCGATTTGTAGATTTGGCTGGCACGTCGGGCGTGGGGCAAAAGAAAATGGCCTCGTTGGTCATGCTGCTCCACCGGGCCGCCACGCAGAGCCCCGCCGAAAACCAATTTATGGTCGCCGAGACCTCCGCGGCCCTCGCTAGGGATGCCCAGCCCGAGAACGTGGACCCAGCCGCTTTCAATCCCTCCATCGTATCGGAATTGATTTGGACCCAGTGGAAAGACACCGTTCGCCTGCATGGCATTGGCAACGAGAAGCTGGGCCGGCTCGCTCCGTCGTTGCAATCGCTGCCGACGGTGATTTGGGAAACGCAGCTTGGGTTCTATCTCGACCAGTCGCTCATGGAAATCCGCGAGCTTAAGACGCACGGCGAAAAGCGGGTGCTGGCAGTGATGGAAGTCTTCCACTGTGTGCATCGCATGCTGGGGGCCGTCGCCAGCACGGGTCTGGCGATTCGCCTGTCGCCGCGGCAGATTGCCGGCGTGGAAGATTGGATGTCCGAAGCGAAGTCGCAAGAATCCGCTCCGCGTCACGAAGAGCTTGTGGAGAAACTCTGCGAGCCGCTGCTGAGGCAATTGGAACTGGATGTGGGGACAACCGTGTGCGGCCTGGCCCGCGCTCGCTTGGGGGTTGGCGTGCCACGGAAGAGCGTTCGCGAACAGTCGCGGGAGATGGGAGTCACGCGGGCCCGCGTCTATCAACTGCTGGAAGATTGCCATCGCACCATGTCGGTCCGCTGGCCCGAAGGCAAGCGGCTGCTCGACGAATTCGCCCAGCGGATGGATCAGCTCTATTCCTCAGCCGACTCCGCCAACCTGCTGGGAAGCCTCCGCGAGCTGCTGTTTCCCCTCAAGTTCGACTCGCTGACTCCCCACCTGCTGGCCGAAGCAGGAGCTGAATGACGCGAAACGGGCCGGTACTTTCAACCCCGGCGCAATCGCCCGTGCGGCGCTGATTTGCTGATGAGCGGGTTTTAAGACGAGGGCGTTTCTGGAGCATTTCCGGGCAGGCTGGAAGCCTACCCCACTTAGTTCTCATCTCCTCCCGAAATCTTTTCTTCCACCTTATCCGCCTGCCAGGCGATGGCGGTGATGGTGCGAGTGACGTCGAGGGCGTTGGTGGTCGCGGCGAGTTGGCTGGTGCAGACGACAACCATTTCGCCGGCGGGGGTGTCCTGAATGGCAAAGGCGCCGGCGACCATCTGCGAATTGAACTTGAGGAGCTGCATCGCGTTCTCCGGCGTGCTCGGGCCACAGACGGAGGCGTAGGATATCAGTGCGTGGCCCGCTTCGTCCTTTTGATCGAAACGGACGGTGACGGTTTGCTTGCGGAGCGAGCCGATGGGAAGGGTGACTTGCCAGGCGTCGCCGCTCTCGGCCAATTTCCAGCCAGAGCTTTGTACGACAGAGCGGACGAGCTGCTTGGGGTCGGTGACCGGAGGAGCGGCGGCCTTGAGAGAGCCGAAGTCCATGCCGGCAGAGGCGGGGGACTGGGGGCTCGGGGCTCCGGCAGAGGTGAACTGGTTGGGATTGACGCGAGCGCCGCTTTGCATGGCCTGCTGGATCAGGCCGGGCATCATCATGCCGTAACCGGCACCCATGCCCATTCCCATCGCGCTGCCGCCAGTTCCTTGATTTTCGGCCATCTTCCCCATGCTATTGGCGGCCTGAAACACGGTGTAAGCCTGCAAGTCGCCGATGACTCCCATGCTGCTGCGGGTGTCGATTGCCTTTTGCACTTCCTCCGGCGGCGTGATGGCGTTGATGAAGAATTCTTTGAGCTCCAGGCCGTATTTGGTGAACTCGCCGGCAATGCCGCTCAGGGCGCTGCTCGAAATTTCGTCGAACTGGGCCGGCAGGTCGAGCATGCTCGTCTGCTTCGTAGCCAGCATGTCGGTCAGTCGGCTGACGATGAGATCCTTGAGGTAATTCGAAATGTCCTCGGTCGTGTATTTGCCGACGGTGCCGACTAGCGTATCGAGAAACGTGTTGCTGTCGGCCACGCGGAACGCGAACTTGCCGTTGGCCCGCAGTCGGATGATGCCAAAGTCCTTGTCGCGCACGGTGATGGGCTGGCGGGTTCCCCATTTCTGGTCGACGAAAGTCTGCTTGCCGATGAAGTAGACCTGGGCCTGAAACGGCGATTTCTCCCACGGGATGGTGAGCAGCCGCGTGAGAATCGGCACGTTCATCGTCATGAGCGTGTAGCGGCCGGGGCCGAATTTATCCTGGGCCTTGCCGCCGTAGACGAACACCGCCTCCTGGTTGGGCTGCACGATGAGCTGGGCCCCGATTTTGATATCGGCGGACCCTTCCGGCGGCACGCGATGAACAATCTCACGATTGGTGTTGTCGAAGAACTGGAGGACTTCAATGCGGATGCCCATGGCGGACTCGAGGGGGAAAAGCGGAGGTCGGAAAGTGGAAAGCGGAAAAATACGCGATGAAATCTTTGTAGCCGATTTGCGCGCGTATTTCCAGAAGCAATTCGCTCGCAGACGCCCAGTATTGCCTCCGCTTTCCGACCTCCGCTTTCGGCCTCGACCTACTCCTTCCGCAGCACCGCAGCTCGCAGTTCAAAGCCGTCCGGCGATACGGCCATCGATACGCCCGTCGGCAACAGGTTGGGGGCGAGAACATCGAACTTCGGCAGGGCGGCCGCGGGAGCCTTGTCGGCCGCGGGAGAGTCTCCCAGCAGCACGAAGCGGAGCGCCTGGGCCCGCAGCGAGCTTTTGGCGTTGACGGTGCCCGCGCGAACCGCTTCGTAATCGAGCCGTCCGGACTGGTCGCTCCGCAAAAAGCCCCGCAGGCAGGTCCGCTCGTTTTCCTGCTTTCCCGTCCAGAGAGCGAGCTGTTTGTAGGCCGGATCATCGACGAGCGAGTTCACCTTTTTGGCGGTGAGTTTGGAGCGGAGCCAGGTAACGTCCGTGCAGAGGAAGGCGAGCGTCGGCGTGACGGCATAGGCCTGAATGACCTTGGTGTCCTTGGGAGTGCCTGGTTCTGGCTCGTTGAAAAGCGGCTCGCCATCCGGGGCCGTGCGGAGCGGGCTGCCGCCAACGGTTTCATCTTTCACCAGCGGATCCAGCCGCGACACTTTCGACAGGGCCTTGGCCAGCTTGACTTGCTCCTTGCTTTGAATGCCGATGAGCCGCCGCGAACCCGTGGGATTCGACGGATCCTTGGCCCGGTGCGAATCGCCGACTTCAAAAATCCCCGGTCCGAGCCGCCCCATGATGTCCTTCTTCACATCAACCGGCGATACGGGGTCCAGCCGCAAGTTGGCGAGGTAGGCCGCAAAGAAGCCATCGTCGCTCAGCTTCTCATCCACCCAGACTCCCGCGCCGTCCAGAGCGGCGGCAAAGTCCCAGGTCCAGGAGAAGAAGCTGCCGACATCCGCCTCCACCCAGGCTGGCGGCGTGATCGGTTTTCCGGGCTTCATATCGAACAGCCGCATCCCCTTCGCGAAGGGGCGTTTGGCGACTACCAGGCTGGCGACTTCAAAGTCGTGGCTCGCATCGGGCTGCAAGGTGACGACGCCGCCGATCCCCGTCACGGCGTTAACCCCCTGCTTGCCGGCGACCGTGACCCAGTCTTTGAAACCCCGCACTTTGGGGTCGGCCTTTTTCTGTAGCAGTTCGGCGAGTTCCAGCGGGCGGACAAACCACCGCACGTCGGCGGCTCGATCGCCCGCCAGTTTGCGGGACTGGGTATCGACTTTCTGAAAATCGACGTCTCCGGAAAGGGCCAATTTGGCCCCCGCTTCCCACTGCTTCAAAAGCTTGTCCGCGGCGGCTGCGGAATTGCTGGCGGCGAAGAGATCTCCTTTGGTGACGTGGAGACAGACGCCAGTTTCCTTCCCGGCGGCGGCGATTTCATAGGTAACGATCTCGCCTCCTTCAACTTTCTTCACGACCCGCTTGGCTTTGCGGCCGTCATAGTATTTTTCAGCGTCAGCCATCACTCGCTTCACTTCGCCGGCGTCCTCTTTTCCCCCCGCCAAAAAGACGAGAGCCGGCCGCTTCCCCTCTCCCTCCAAAATGGCGAGTGCCGCCGGTTCCTTGAACTTGGCGATGTCGGCCCAATCCAGGCCGAGTGCCGCCTTGGGATGGAGCGGCGCGGCGATCTCCCCTTTTTGTAGCTCGGCATAGAACGGGGAAAAATCCTTACCCGCGAACATCGCACCCAGCGCCGTCTTCTGCCACTTCGCAGCCGCCTCGCTCGGATTATCGAGCAGCAGCACCAGGCTGGCGGAGGCGGGGAGCTTGTCTTCCGGACCGGCAGCCAATGCGGAGAATCCAATGAGGGCAATCAAGCTGAAACAGGCGGGGCCGGCGGAAATGCGATACGTCATACTTCGTTCCTTGTGGCAAACTCACGCCCCTACCGCCCGTCAAGCGGGGCAAAAGGGGTGCTTGCCATTGTAGTATCCGGCACAACTCCATGCGTCCCCGCACTGGCATGAGACGGTACAATCTCTGGTGCCTTCCCAAATCTGCAATCTCCAATCTGAATTCTGCAATGGCTCCTTACGAAACCCTCTGCCGGCTCACCCGCGAAACGGCCATCCTGCAATCCATCGAGGCCCTCATCGGCTGGGACGAGCGGACTTATATGCCGCCAGCGGCAGGGGAATATCGGGCTGAGCAAATGACGTACTTGGCCGGCATCGTCCATCAGCGGCGGACGGACAAGCGGATTGGCGAATTACTGGGGGAGCTCGCCACCAGTCCACTGACGAAGGACAAGCACAGCGACGAAGCGACCACCATCCGCCAGCTTCAGCGGGACTACATTAAACAAATCAAGCTGCCGCAGACGCTCGTCGAGGAACTGACCAGGGCCAGCGTCCTGGGTCAGCAGGCCTGGGTCGAAGCCCGCAAGAACAACGACTTTCCCTCCTTCGCCCCGCACGTCAAAAAGCTTTTCGAGCTCAAACGCCAACAAGCGGAAGCGCTCGGCTACAAGTCGTGTCCCTACGATGCCCTGCTCGATGACTTCGAGCCCGATGCCCTCACGGCGGACGTGGCCAAGGTGCTGGCCGACTTGCGAAAGGATCTGGTCCCGCTGGTGCAGGCGATCGCTCAAGCGAAGAAGCGGCCCGATGCCAGCATCCTCACTCGAGAATATCCAACCGCCGGCCAGGAAGCCTTTGGCAAAGCCGCCGCCGCAGCTGTCGGGTTCGATTTTCACCGCGGCCGGCTGGACGTGACGCACCATCCGTTTTGCAGTGGCATGGGCCCGCACGACTGCCGCCTCACCACCCGTTACGACGAGCACTTTTTTCCCTCGGCTCTCTTTGGCACGCTCCACGAAGCGGGGCACGGCATGTACGACCAGGGTTTGCGGCCGGAGCTCTACGGCCTGCCCCCCGGCATGTACGTGTCGCTCGGCATCCACGAGTCGCAGTCCCGGATGTGGGAAAACCTCGTCGGCCGCAGCCGGGCTTTTTGGCAGCACTTCTTTCCGAAATTTCGCGAGACTTTCTCCTCCGCCCGCGATGTCTCGCTGGACAACTTCTATTTCGCCATCAACAGTGTGCAGCCGTCGCTGATCCGCGTGGAAGCCGACGAAGCGACGTACAACCTGCACATCATCGTCCGCTTCGAGCTGGAACAAGCGCTGCTCAGTGGCGACCTGCCCGTGGACGACTTGCCCGGTGCCTGGCGGGAGAAGTACCAGCAATATCTCGGCATCGAGCCCACGGACGACGCGGACGGTTGCTTGCAGGACGTCCACTGGTCCGCCGCCCTCATCGGCTACTTCCCGACGTACTCGCTCGGCAATCTCTACGCCGCCCAGTTCTTCGAACAAGCGGACAAAGACCTCGGTGGCCTGGCAACCCAGTTCTCCTGCGGCGATTTCGCCCCCCTCCTGCAATGGCTGCAGCGAAACATCCACCACCGGGGCCAATGCCACACCGCCGCCGAACTCATCCAACTCGTCACCCACAAACCCCTCACCCACGCCCCCCTCATCCGCCACCTCCGGGCCAAGCTGGAGCCGCTGTATGGGTTGGCATAGCTGCCGGCTTGGTTCATTTACAACGCACAATAGCCCCGCATAGTTGTTAAGCACTCAAGAAAATCAAAGGTATCACTATCCGCTCCTACAAGGACGCCGCGAACTGCACCTTCTCAAAGCCGACGAGTCGCGAGATGTCGTAAACCTCGATGACATTGCCCAGCGGGACGTCGGGGTCGGGATGGAGAATGACTGGGGCATTTCGTTTGATGCGGGCGACTCCGCGGAGCGATTTTTCGAGTACCGCTAGAGATGAGACGGGGGAGTCGTTCACGGTCCAGGTCGGAGCCGAGCCTTGCCACAGGATGCGGACGACGACGTCTTCAAAATCCGCTTCCGGAGGTGGAGGCGTATCCGAGGTCGCCACACCGCTGCCGCTGGCTGCTGAAAGCTGGCCGGGCAGGGACAACTCCGGGATGTTGAAGTTGCTGGAGAAGATGAAGTAGATCATCAGCAGAAAGACGCAGTCGATCATCGGCGTCAGTTGCAGTTCAACCGGGGTGCGGCGGGTGGTATAGGTGGGACGGCGCATGGGGAAAGTCAGGTTTCAGATTGCAGATTGCTAATTCTCTTCACCGAGTGTTTTCCTTTTCGAAAACGGCGAACTTCACGTTCCAGATTCCTGCTCGGGCACACGCGAGCATAACGGGCTCGACGTGCTTATAAGGGGCGATTTGGTCGCCGCGGATGCGGACCTCCAAGTCCTTCCCCAGCTCGCTTTGCCGCTCGGCAAGCTGGATACGCAATTCTTCGGCGGTCACCGGCCGGCCGGCGAACAGCAGCGTGCCGTCCGCCAGCACATTCACCGTCAGCCGCGGCTTCTGGCTGGGCTTGTCCTGAAGTCCGCTTTGAGCCGTGGGGAGCGGCAGCGTGAGTTGAACCTCTTGCTTCGCCAGATGGTTGGAGACCAAGAAGAAGATGATGAGCAGAAACACGACGTCGATCATGGGCGTCATGTTAAAGCCGACCTCGCCCCCCTTGCTGAAGCTGGGGAATTTCACGGAAGTTCCCCTCGTGGCAACACGCGGCCTCGCGTGTTTGCCGCTTGCGAAAGATGTGACTCTTGAAGATGCCTGCACGCGGGCCGCGTGCGGCTACGTGGCAACAGCCAAGCCTTTTTCATATCTTCCCTCCGGCAACTCGGGGCGGCGGAGGCGGTGGCGGAACGGGTGGTGACTTGGAAGCGATGGAACCTCGTTTGAGCGGAGCGAGCGCATGCTGGGCGGCGTAGGCGGCTTCGGCCACGAACTGGTCCACCCGGTTGCGAAAGATGGCAAATGCGCCGAGCGACGGGATGGCGATAATCAAACCGACAACGGTGGTGACAAGGGCCTGGTAGATGCCGTCCGCGAGTGCCGAAGCGCCGGCAGTTCCTTCCGTATCCGCCACCACCTTGAACGCCATGAGCATTCCCGTCACCGTGCCGAGCAGCCCCAGCATGGGCGCGATGTTGCCAACAACGGAAAGAAACTCCACTCTGCGGAACAAGCGGGCCGATTGCTCGCCCAGCGCGTCTTCCGTCGCTTTCTCGACTTCGCTCCAACCGCTGTCGGCTTCGTTCAGGCCATACATCAGCACGAACGAGAGGAAGCAAGGCTTGTCGCGACAGACCTTGATGGCCTGCGGGTACTGTCCCGCGGCAACCAGGTCGCGGACTTCGTCGCTGAGACCGGCGGGAATCAGTTCGCCTTTACGGAGGCTGAGCATATTTTCAAAAACCAGGTAGGCCGCCGTTAGAGAAACGCCGATCAGCGCCAGCATGATGATGACGCCGATGGGGCCGCCGGAGAACAGAATCTCAAAGAACCCGAGCGGAACTTTCTTGGCAGGCTCGGCAGCCACGGGAGCAGCCGCCGGCTTGGGCGCAGCTCCCTTTTCCTGGGCGGCGGCGGAACCCAGATGCGCGGAACTCATCACAAGTACCAGCAATATTCCGATGTAGAGCAAAACAAACTTCTGCACGCATGACTCCTTGATTGTTCCGTGGACAACGTGAGGGCGCGCCACGGAGTGGCGGCCTACTTTGACTTGGGCTCCAGCCTGGTCTTCGCTTCCTCTGCGGCTGCTGTTCGACTATACCCGCTGAGCACTTCGCGGTAGAGGCCAACTGCCTGCTCGGTGCGCCCCAAATCCTCATGCTGCTTCGCGGCGGCGAGAAGGGCATCCGCCGCCATGACTCGTTGTTGGCTGTGGACTAACGGGACGTGGAGATAGGCAAGCGCCGCGTCCTCTGGCTTTTCCAGCCGGGCCAGGGCTTCACCGACTACAAAATAGCCGCTGGCGCGAACTTCGGCGGGCATTTGCTCGAGCGCCGCTTGCCAGCGCTGGACTTCGTCGAGTTTCGCCAAAACGACCTTCGTCCGCCAGAGCTGAATCTGCGCCAAGGACCGAATACGCCGGTCAACCGTCTTGCTGCCCGCGATTCCCTCCAGCGCCGCCACCGCCCCACCGCGCTCTGGTCCCGCCAAGAGCCAACTCGCCCCCAGGACCTGCGCCTGCGGCGCTTTGCTCTGGAGCCAGGCCGCCGCACGCGGCTGGAGAGCCCCATCTGGTGGCGTCGGAATCCAGGCGACGGGAACCACCTCGTAATGCCTGGTCAGCGGGTCGCTCTCCACAATGGCCAGCCACTCATCGCCGGCAACATCGAAGCGGCCAAGTTCCGAGTAACAGCCGACCAATTCGGCCATGATCTTCCGCCGCGCCCAAACTCGCGGTTCCTCGCGCTTGGCTTGCTTATAGGCGGTGATGGCTTCTTCCAGCTTTCCCTCGGCGCGCAGCGAGTCGCCGCGCTCCTGCGCGGGAGTCCACTGGGTGCGAATATCGACCACGCGCGCGGCAGGGATGTTTTCCACGCGTCCCGACGCCGATTTAAGTTGCAGCGACTCGCCCGTGTACTCGATAATCTCCCCGATTCGGTTGGTACGAACTTTGGCGTCCTTGCCCGTGAGAACGGTGACGGTGTCCTCGCCAGGGCAATTCTGTGGGCGCGAAGCCGCCAGCGCGAGAACAAAGTTGATCGGAAGTAGAACTTGCCATCGCATGGACGAAGAGTACGAACGATTCGGAGGGGTCAAAGTTTGGAAACGTCCACGTATCCGTAATTCCCGTGGTTCTGTTCCGCCAGGCGTTTGAGAAAATTCTGCCCACTGTTGGCGGGGCCGGAACCGAATTCAATCGCGTTGATGCTGGTGCCGCCGTTGATGCGGCGGATGCGGGACAGGTCCGTGGCCGAAAGCTGCGGGTCGTCGGCATCGGTCAGGAAGAAAATAACATCGGGTTTGAGACTCAGGGCCATTTCCATGGCCTCCATGTGCCGCGTCCCCCCATCCGCCAGAATACTGCCGATGAAGGACTCCGCCCTCTTCTTGCCCGCGTCGTTGGCGAACTCCATGCCCGGTGGCTGGCCAGGAACGAGCTGCATGACGTATGGCTTTTGATTGTAGAAGATGATTTGAAACTGATGAACCTTGTCGAGGCTTTCCAGACTGCCGATGAGCTGCTGCTTGGCCGCTTCGAGTGGAGCCCCTTCCATGCTGCCGGAACGGTCGAAGACATAGACGAAACGGCTCCCTTCGCCTTGCACGCCGAAAACTTGGGTGCGGGCGTTTTTGCCAGTCCCTTTGCCGACAGGGAGTCCTTTGCCGGGAAGTGCAAAACTTCCCGCCCCCGGCGTCAACTCGCCAGGGAACGAGGGTGGGCCTCCAAAGCCGGGAGCGGACGGAAGCTTGAGTCCGGTTGTCTTCGGCTGCTCGGCGGATTCGGGAAACGGAGAGCTCGTGCTGGCCGAAGCAGAGGCTTCGCTGTCCCCCGTCGTCAAAGTTCCGCCACCACCGTCGTTGGCAAAGTACTCCGGTTTTCCGCGGCCGCTGCTGACCAGAACGATGCCGGCTTCTTTGCCTTCCTCGATCCCGGCAATGCCGCGTGGCACTTCTTTGATGAAATACGCGCACGAGGTCAGGACGCTGAAGTGCAACAAGAACGACATCAACCAGGCCGGAACCTGCCGCCGGGCGGCTGGAATTATGTGTGCCGGCGTGAGCCCTTCGGCGTTGGTCGGACTTGAAGAGGTCGCTGGCATGCTTCAATTCTAACACAAAGAAGTGGGGCTTCTCAGGAACCGGCTGCGTTCACCGCTGGCCGCAGGGTTGACTTGCCGTGAAAGTGCGGCGGACTGACAGGATTAACCTGGAGGGCAGCGAGAACAACCGCTGGCTGGACGACGGAGAACAACTTCAGACCGAGCCGGCGGAGGACGACAAGATTTCCGGCCACGGCGGCCACAATTCCCAAGTTGAATTGCAGGAAGTTCTCGTCAAAGACAAGGCCGGGAATGAAACCTTCCGCCGCGAGCGTAATGCCGAAAACCACCGCTGCAAAAAACGTCCACCGCCATGTCTTTCTGCCGACGACGGCCAGGGAACATGCAGCTGCAACGGGGAGCGTCATGGCGCAAACCGAAAGGCAGACGGTAGCGATTTCGACGAAATCTTCCCGAGGCATCAGGCGGATGACGGCACAAGGGATCGCCAGGAACGTGGTCCAGCCCAGAAAGTGCAACACACCAACTTGTAAGCGACCGGTCTTTTCGGGTGCATGGTACGCCGGATCAAAATCCAGCCGCCAACCAAGCAACCCGCGGAGCGGCAAGAGGAGACCATGCAGCAGCAGGACCATGAAGAGGCAAATGATGAAAACCTGGCTGAACTGTTCCACCCAGGACGCAAAATTCGGATTCAGCGAGCTTTGATCGCTGACCGCCAGTGCACCGGCCATCGTCACCAAAAGCACGCTGATGAAGCGGGCCACATTGGGCAAGCCACCCAGCGCCAGCCAGACGCTCAGGAGAAATCCCTGCCCCAGCAAGAGCCCCAGTCCCAATTCCGCCCAGTCCATCTCCCCCACCAGCCGAATGATGAACCAGGCGGCAATCACATTGGCCGCCACTTGAGCAACGAACCACCAGGAGTGGAGCCGGCGGAACCAGAGTGGAAAGGGTGAATGTCTTGGGCGCGGAGTGATTGCAGTTGCCATCATGTCTTCCGTGACGAGTAGGCAAGGGAGTCGGGAGTCTTTGGCGTAGACAATCTCGACGTTCGAATGGGCGAAGACGCCAAAGACTCCCGACCCCATCGCGGGGCATGGCTGGGATTATGTCCCGACTCCGCCGTTCCGAGCTACCTCAGTTTTGCCGTCACGCTATCATTTCAGCGTATGGAAGATGCGGAAACCGATTTCGGCGTTCCAATCCCCGGCAAAGTGCTGCCGCCGGAACAGTGGGCCAAGACGGCGCTCAAAAAGCTGCCGCCGCCGGGACCGCTCGACTGGCAGACGCTCTTTGGCCGCTCCGCGCCGATCATCCTGGACCTCGGCTGTGGGAATGGGCGGTTCGTCATTAGCAGTGCATTGCAGCGGCCGGAGTGTGACCATCTGGGGTGCGACATTCTGCCGCTCGTCATCCGCTACGCAACCAAGCGGGCCAACCAGCGAGGACTGGCCAACGTGCGGCTGGCGGTGATTGGGGCGTTTGAGTTTCTGGAACAATACGCCGCGCCACATTCCATCCAAGAGATTCACCTCTATCATCCCCAGCCGTACAAAGACAGCGAGCGGGCATACAAACGGCTGATTACTCCGGAGTTTCTTTCGCTCGTTCATCGCTCGCTAGCACCGCAAGGGCTTGTCGTCCTCCAAACCGACAACCGGGCCTACTGGAACTACATCCGCCACGTCGCGCCGCTCCTCTTCGACTTCGACGAGCTGAAGGGCACCTGGCGCGACGCGCCGCAAGGCCGCACCCGGCGGGAAATCTACGCCCGCCAACACAAGCTCACGATCTTCCGCGGAAAGGGAACGCCAAAGCCCAACGTCACTGCCGCCCAAATCGCCGAAATTATCCAGTCTCAACCACCCCCAAGGTTTGATGCGGGAGGATAATTGAGGACGATAAAGAGTGAGTGGTGAGTAGTGGATGGTGAGTGGTGAGAACTGGATGGCGCACTCATGTGGCTCGACCAAGTAATAGGGACTATCGAGAAGAACCCGGTGATTGGGTACGCGTCCCATTCGGCACCCGCTACTGAGCCGACGGCAATTGCCGCACTGGTACTCCTCGCTCATGGAAAGCAAGAATCCGCAAAGCGAGCCAGCGACTTCCTCATCAATACCCAATCCTCCGACGGTTCCGTGGGTGTCCGCCAAAATGAACCGGACCCGCAATGGCCGACCAGCCTGGCGGTGTTGGCGTGGCATGCGTTTGACAAACTGGCGTATGCGACCAACATCGAACAGGGGGTGAACTGGATGTTGCAGGCCAAAGGGAAGGCGATGGAGCAGACCGACGACATGGGGCACAACACCCAGCTTGTCGGCTGGTCCTGGGCAGAAGGGACGCATTCCTGGATTGAGCCGACGGCGTTTCATGTCCTGGCGTTGAAAACGGTGGGCCGCGGTGACCATCCCCGCACCCGCGAAGCCATCACGCTGCTGCTCGACCGGCAGCTGCCCACCGGCGGTTGCAACTACGGCAACACGTCCGTCCTCGGCCAGATGCTTCGTCCCCACATTCAGCCCACCGGCATCGCGCTGCTCGCCCTCGCGGGGGAACAGGACCAGGGCAATCGCATCGCCAAGTCCGTGGCGTGGCTGCGCAAGGCGCTCTCGAAAGAAACAACGCGCGCATCGCTCGCTTGGGGACTCCTGGGACTCGCCGCGCATCGAATAACTCTGCCCAGCGCAACCCAGTGGCTCGAATCCGCCGCCCAGCAAGTTCAGTCTCACGACAATTCGCCGCACAAGTTGGCGCTGCTCGCGCTGGCCGCCGCCGGTCCACGACTCCTGACTCCTGACTCCTGACTCTCCATGTCCAAGCCCTTCTCCACCGTCCCTCCCGCCCGCATCTCCCGCCGCGCGCTCCTCGCCGGCGCGGGACTGGTTGCGGCTGGGTTTGTGGGCACCAGAACGGTGCGGCAGTGGATGAAGCAGCGGGCGAGCGTGTTTGTGGCCAAGCACCAGACTTATGGTGGTCCGCTGGTGCAAACCATTCGCGACGGCCTGATTGCCAGTGGCATCGACGCTGCCAACCTGAAGGGAAAAAAGGTTCTCCTCAAACCGAACATGGTGGAGCCCTCGCGCGAAGCGCCGCACATGACGACCCATCCGGCCATCATCCTGGCGGCATCCGAAGTCTTCCGCGGCTGGAGGGCGAGTGTGACCGTCGGCGAAGCGCCGGGGCATGTTCGCGATACCGACATGGCTCTGGAGGAATCCGGCGTGCGCGAAGCACTCGACTCAGCGAAGCTCCCTTTCGCGGATCTCAATTATCAGGAAGTCGCCTGGGTGGAAAACCGTGGACACGCCAGCAAACTCGCGGGCTTCTGGTTTCCGCGAGCAGTCGCCGAGGCCGACATGGTCGTCTCGCTCCCCAAAATGAAGACGCACCACTGGGTCGGCGTCACCGCGGCCATGAAGAACCTCTACGGAGTCATCCCCGGCATCAAATACGGCTGGCCGAAGAATGTGCTGCACCACAACGGCATTCCGGAGACGGTCTTCGACATCAACGCCTCGCTGCCGCGGACCATCGCCATTGTGGATGGCATCGACTGCATGGAGGGGGACGGTCCCATCATGGGAACCAAAAAAACGATGGGCCTGGTCGTTATTGGCACAAACCCCGCCGCCGTGGATGCCACTGTTTGCCGCCTGATGGACCTCGACCCGGCCCAAGTCCCCTACCTGCAACTCGCCGGCGGCCGCCTCGGCCCCATCGACGACCGGCTCATCAGCCAGCAAGGCGAAAAGTGGCAGCCGCTCGCTTCGCCGTTTCAGATCCTCGACAAGCCGCATTTGCAGAGGCTGCGGAAGAACAAGGGCGTACTGGTGACATAGTTTCGGATTTCAACTCTTCCCCATTGCCTCCGCCAGTCGCTCGGGCACTTTCCCAAACTGCTTCTGGTATTCGTCCAATGTCGGCTGCAAACGAACCCGCACTTTGTCCTCGTGGTTCGCGGCAATGTCGCTGAGCAGATGCGCCAGAAACGGATTCCGCAGACGGTCGAACGTCTGGTCAGCGAACTCCGCCACGCCACCGATGCGGTAGGCGATGGTCGGCACAATCTCTTCAAAAAGCAGCCCGCGGACCCACTTCACCGCTTCCTTGTCGGCCAGGATCTCCTGTACCGTCTTGAAGCCCGACCCGAGAAACTTGCCGACTATTGCCGTGTGCAGGCCGTTGAGCATCCGCACTTTCCGTAGGTAATACGGCAGCAGGTCATCCACCATCTGAATTGCCGGATGATCGAACAGCTTGATCGGGTGATCCAAGAAGCGGCTGCCGAGATTGAAAATGCCCGATTCACTCGCGCGGCGGACGGGCGGTTTTTGAATCGCCCAGAGGGCGTAGGGCTCGGCGTGGATCAGCAGCGGGTCTTGCTTCGTGAGCGGATGGTCCGCCGGCGCTCGCGTCACCATGCAGTCCACCAGGTTGCAGAGCCAGACGCACTCCTCCCGCACCCACGGCTCGAACGTCACCGGCAGTTGCCACGCCAAGATTTGCTGCCTCACCAGGTCTCGCAGCTTCTCCGCGTTACGCTCGATCAGCTCGCACGGCAGGATGATGACCGGCGACTGCGAATCCTGATACCGTTCCCATAACACGCGGGTCAGCTTAGCGGGAAAGGACATCGGAGGAGCGGAGTGCAGCGTGTCGGCGGGGTCGAGCTTGTATCCCGACTCCGTCGTGTTGCTGATGATGTATTTGAGCTGCGGCGAGCGGGCGATTTCCAAGACCTTGGGCCACTCCGTCGCCGCCACCAGCCCCCGGCTGATGGATTTCACTTCATCCACGCGCTCGACAAGCTGGCCCTCTTCATATCCGCGGACCAGAACGTGATAGCCGTGCCCCTTGTTCCCCAGCAGCTCGGCCCGGTCATTGCCTGTGGACTGCACGGCAACGACGCGGCCAACCCCCTGCCCCTCATCGTTGGCCCGCTGCACGAACCGGTCCACAAACGCCCGCAAAAAGCGCCCGGTGCCGAATTGAAGGATGGTCTCGGGAAGGGACATTTTGTATTTCTTCTTGAGGATTGATTCTTAAACTGACTGCTTCCATTTATCGCGAGTAGGCCTGGCCGCTGGCGGTGGACGCCCGTCGCCGCGACTCATACGGCGGCATCAGCGTTAAGGATTGCGCATTTGCCGGATGTCGGGCTATTCACTGAACAGTGCCTTCAGCGAGCCAGATTGTTTCCAAACCGTGTCCTGGCCGCATAAAAAGACGACCCGGCCGTCGGCAGTCACCAACGGAGATGTGCTCAGCAGCGGCGCTGTGTGCGGCGCGATCTTGAGGGGCTCGCCGAATTTCAGCACGCCGTCTCGCAATGTTCCACGGCGGAGAAATGCATTCTGATTGCCAGTGAAAATCAGCACGAGGCGATCCCCCTGGACCAGGAGCTGCGGATTGGATGACGGCTCCCCCTTTTCAGCGATGCCGATCGGCTCCCCCCAGTGCCCCTCGGCGTCTCGTCGGGCGTAATAGAGCATTTGCCCAAATTGGTCCCACACGAGGTGCATCCGGCCGGCGGCATCGACGGTGGCCTGCGGATTGCGAGCGTGGGAGCGCTGTTCATCCGTCACGGGCACTTCCAAGTCCTTGAGCTCCGTCATGTCGGCCGGGCTGTCGGCGACGGCGTATTTCATCCGGTAGAGCAGCCACGTTTTGTTGTCGGGGCCATCCAGCAGTTGCACGTTGCCCGGTGGCCAGCCGGTGACCTCGAGCTTGAGCGGACGGGCGGGCGACCACTCGCGGCCGTCTTTCGAATGCCTGAGGAACAGCCGATACGCCCCCGAGTTCAGTTGGTCGAGATCCAGTTGGTTGCTGTAGTAGGCCACCCAAATCGTCCCGGCCTTATCCATGTAGAGCGTCGGACAGAGGCAGTTGTAGTTCTCGTTGAACAGCTCGGAATCGGCGGTCGCCGTCGGTTTCGACCAGGTGACGAGATCGCCCGTGGTCGAAAACCGCAGGCCCCCGTTGCACCAGGCCACCAGCGAGCGGCCGTCTCGCAGCTTGACCACGCTAGCGCTTGGTCCGTAGGTCGAATGGAAGCCGCGGAGATTGGTCAGTTCGCCTGTGAATGGGCTGTCGAGATTAAGGAACAGGGAATAGTTGGCACCCGGCAGCAGATCGAGCGCAAATCTGCGAGGCTCCTTGAGCCTGGGATGGACATAGTCGAACAAACACTTGCCGGGCGTGACGTTGTGGCTCGTGGTCTCGTTGCCATACGGCTGGCCGTTGAGGGTGATCGTGCCACCCTTGGGGAGGAATTCCGTGTGAAACGTAAAACCGGGAATCGGTTTGGCTGCCACGGCGGCATCTTTGGCCCGTGGGCGGAATGTGGCCGTCACTTTCACGCCGTGGACCTTGAATTTGTCCTTCCAGGTGCCGGCGCTGAAGTGGACGAGTCCGGTTCCGGGCTCGATTGCGAACTTCTGCGCGACCTTGTCGCGGCCGACCGGTTTGCCGTTGGGCCAAAACATGGTACCGATCTCCTTGCGTTTACTCCCTTGTTCCCCGACCATCGCCCAGCAATCGAATTGTCCCCCATAGCGCAGTTCAAGCTGCTCGATATCACAGGCAAACTCCAGCGATTCGAATTCCTGCCCCTGGTTCGCGGACAAGGCAAACTTCCAGTAGTTTTGCCCGATGTCATACGACCTGGCGAGCGTCGCGGCGTCGGCCAGATCGAACTCGGCTGTGGAGTGCTCGGCGTCTAAAAAGGTAACGGCCGGAACCGACAGGGCGGCTGCCGCGGGAAGATCCTGAATCAGCCGGTCGATGAGGAAGGAATCGATGCTGGGAGTGAACCCAATATAGTTGCTGGTGGTGAGGTGAATCCGCCGCCAGGTATCGAGAGCGTCTACATGGTTGCCGTTGATTTGCTGCACAGCCGCCAGTTCTCGCAGGGCCATCATGGGAAAGCGGAGCGAAAGGGACACATTGTGGTCCCGCTCCAGGGCAGTGAACCCCTTTTCTCCCTGGAGTGCCGCAGCGATTCGAACGTGCCATTTCTCCGCTAGTGCGTCCGGCGACTCCTTGAAGATTTCGCTCCAGCGATAGATTCGTTTGAGCGTCTTTTCGGCGGCGACGGTGTCTTGGAGCAGAAAACGCTGGATGCGAGCGGTCATGAGGACGATTGCGGCCCGTTGCTGGAGGGCGTTGCCGCTGCCAGCGGGCCAGTTGGTGCCTCCTGGTCCATCCATTTCGGCGGGACGATCCAGCAGCCGGTCCATCCGGTCGATCACGGCGGAGTACGCGGCCGCTCCCTCTTTCCACTGGCTGCCGAGCTGATAGGCGTGGCCGAGCCAACGGCCGTCGTCGACGGAGGCGTTTTGGGCATTCGCCAGCCGGCGATAGCTGAGGGCCATTTTCTCGTAGTCGCCCGCGTAAAAGGCAATTTGTCCCGCCGTTCGCAATTCTGCCTGCTCGGCGGGGGATAACTCTGTGATCCGCTTGAGGGCCCGCTCGGACCGGAAGACAACTTCCGAATCCGTGCTCTTGGAGGCGGCTCGCAGTGCTTCGACGGCAGCCGCTCCCAGTTCGATCAGCTCTTCTTCGGCCTGCTCGCGTTTCCTGAATTCGTCATTGCCAAGCTGCTCAATGAGCACGCGGACAGCATCGTCCTGGGGAGCATCCTGCGAGAAAGAGGCCGAGGTTGCCGCCAGGAGCAACAGCATCGAGAGCTGACTTATCCATAACTTCATCGCAAAGGCCCCGCAGCCGGCAAGTGATTGACCGTCAGGCCAATCGTAGCTGTTGGCTGCTGAGTGAGCAAATGCAGACCCCGACGTCTCTCCTTTGACAACCCCCCGTTGACGCTTCCGCTAGGCCAGCGATATTCGGTTCTTTGATTCCGTTGGCGATGGGCTAAGGATTGCATTTCGCTAGCAGCCGTTTATGCCATAACTCCATCCGCATAGGAGCCGCACCATGGGTCGCGCGAAGATTACGATCGTGGGGGCGGGCAACGTGGGGGCGACCTGCGCCCACTGGTGTGCCGCCGCCGAGCTGGGGGATATCGTCCTTTTGGACGTGCCTCAGACCGAAAAAATGCCGATGGGCAAAGCCCTCGATCTGATGCAGTCTTCGCCGATTGTCGGCTTTGACGCGAATATCACCGGGGCGACCGATTACGGACCTTCCGCGGGGAGCGACGTGGTGGTCATCACCGCCGGCATCGCCCGAAAGCCCGGCATGAGCCGCGACGATCTTCTTTCGACCAACGCCAAGATTGTGACCGCGGTCAGCGAGCAGGTGAAAGCGACCAGCCCCAATGCCGTCGTCATCGTCGTCAGCAATCCGCTCGATGCGATGGTGCAGCGGGCATTTCAAGTGACCGGTTTTGCACCAGGCAAAGTCATTGGCCAGGCGGGAGTGCTCGATACGGCCCGCTATCGGACGTTTCTGGCGATGGAGCTCGGCGTCAGCGTGGAAGATGTCTCGGCCCTGCTGATGGGAGGGCACGGCGACACGATGGTCCCCATGCCGAGCTGCACGAGCGTCGGCGGCATTCCGATCCGGCGGTTGCTATCCGAAGAGAAGCTGAACGCGATTGTGGACCGAGCCCGCAATGGCGGGGCGGAAATTGTTGCGTTGCTGAAGACCGGCAGTGCGTACTATGCCCCGGCCGCGGCGACTGCGCAGATGGTGGAAGCGATTGTGCGGGACAAGAAGCGGCTGATTCCGTGTGCCGCGTATTGTGACAAGGAATACGGCGTCGGCGGATACTATGTCGGCGTGCCGTGTATCTTGGGAGCGAAGGGAGTCGAGAAGATCGTTGAGCTAGAGCTCGATTCGCAGGAGCAGGCGGCTTTTGCGAACAGCGTGACTGCCGTCAAGTCGCTCGTGAAGACGATGGGCGAATTGATGGCCAAGGCTGCATAATTGTTGCCGTTGACAGGCTCCCGTCCTCTGGCCTAAAACTCCGCACGCTGTCCCCACTCCATTCCCAGGAAGTGATAGCACGGTCCTTGCAGGGGAATTTCGTTCCAATCCCGCCCCCTCACCCGCCCCTCAATCATGAATCGACTTTTCGCCCCGCCGAAGAAGTCTTTTGTCAATCGAACTCGCGTGGACCAGGGGGTGCTGACTGCTCCTCGCGGCCACAGCACGTATAGCCTGCTGGCCCCCATGCACTATGAGCCGAACTATGCCTATCCGGTCGTGGTCTGGTTGCACTGCGATGGCGGCGATGAGAAGCAGCTCTTGCGGGTGATGCCGCATGTCAGCATGCGAAACTATGTTGGCGTCGGTGTGCGAGGGAGCAACCCTTGCGAAGGCCGCCGCGGCTATGAGTGGCAGCAGTCGGCGACGGGCATATTGACTGCCGAAAACCGCGTACAGGAAGCGATTGCCGCCGCGAAAGCCAAATTCAACGTGAATAGCGAGCGCATTTTTCTGGCGGGGCACGAAGCCGGTGGAACGATGGCCTATCGCCTGGCCCTGCGCAGCCCGCGGAAATTTGCCGGGGCGCTTTCCGCCGGCGGGCCGTTTCCACTCGGCCAGATGCCGCTGGCGAACCTGCAAAGCCTCCGCGATCTGCCGTTGTTTCTCGCCTTTTGCCGGGACAGCGAAACGTATTCGGAAGGGGAGCTTTGTGACGAGCTGCCGCTGTTTCATGCCGCCGCTCTCAAGGTCGCCATCCGCCAGTATCCCTGTGGCGACGAGTTGACGACTCAAATGCTCGCCGACATGGACGCCTGGATGATGGAACACGTCACCGGCGTTCCCAGCCAGGCCGAAGAATCCGCCACGCTCAGCCGCGGCGAGTGGAATTAGGGATAGAGTGAGTGGTGAGTGGTGAGTGGTGTATAGTACCAATCACCACTCACCACTCACCATTCACTCTCCCCTTCCCACTCTCTCTTGACGCCCCTCGCGTCTTTCAGGTACAAGTCCCCGGTTTTCTTTCAGCCGGATGAGGCTGCGCATGCGCCAAGAGGGCGCGGCGAAGAGATGGCACGCAGCAAGGATGGTTTCACGTGGCCAAAGCGCCAGCCAGTTCGACTCACGCGCCGGCGGTTACGGCGGCTCTCAAGCCGTCGCTGCTCGGCAGGGTGCTTGCGCCGCTTTCGAGCCTCCGCCAGCGGCCGGTCCGAGCGGCGCTGATTGGTCTGCCGGTCGCCATTATCGGCGGAGTGGCGCTGTGGTATTCAGTTTCTTCCGGACAGAGTGTCGAGAAGGCAACGCTGGAAGTGGCGCTGGCGAAGCTTCAGGCACATGAATACACCGAGGCCCGCCGCATCGCCGCCGAGGTGCGTACAGGGGACGAGGAATCGTTCGTCAGTGTCGGCGGAGCATTTTATGTCCTGGGCGCTGTGATGGCCGAGGATGCCAAAGTCCACGAGAACGCACGCGAACGGCAGACGCTGCATCTGATCGCGTCGCGGTATCTGGAAGAGTCCCGCCTGCGAGGCTTTCCGCCGGAGCACGAGAGTGAAGGGCTGCTGCTGCTGGGTAGGTCCTTGCATCATGGGGGCCGTTTTTCGGCGAGCATTCCGATTCTGAAAGAGGCTCTTTCCAAGAATTCGTCCGCCAAGGGAGAGATTCTGTATCTGCTTGCGGACAGCCATCTGCATCTCAATCCACCAAATCTGGAACTAGCTGCTGCTCATGCCCGGCGATTGCTGGCGGAAAAACACCTGCCGCAGGCCGAGCGGGACCAGGGGCTGCTCTTGCAGGGAAAAATTGCCCTGGCCCAGCGGATGACACTGGGATTTGAGAAGTTTGCCGAGGCGCGGAAGGATCTCGACAAAATCGGGACCAAATCGAGCGACACCGCGGCAGCCAAAATCCTCTCGGTGCGGCTGCTCTGCGCTCAGATGCGAATCCCGCCTTCACCCGACACTCAGGCCTTGGAAAACGCCATCGCCTCACTGGAAACGCTCACGAAGCAAAACCACATCGCGCACGAGATGCACAGCCAGGCAGAACTGCTGATCGGAATCTGCTTGGAGATGCTGGGCAAGAAGGGAGAAGCAATCTCGCAGTTTGCCCGCGTCCGCAAGACACACCTGGGTTCCCCAGAAGCCGTCGCAGCTGCCATTTATGCAGGAGACCTTTTGCTCCGCGACGATCCGGCCAAAGCGGTCGAACTCTACAAGCAGGGGCTCACCGAAGCCGGTCCCGCGGAGACCTATCATAACGACTGGCTGCCGAAGGACGAGATGCAAAAGTTGTTGCAGGGGCGGTGCGAAACTCTTCTGTCGCTGGACCACTTCCCTCAGGCCGCGGAACTGGCGGCCGCTTTCACACCGCTGTTTCCCGAGGAACAGGCTTACTTCTGGCGCGCCCGGGTGGAGCATGAGTGGGGGACGCGGCTGTTGGCGAATGGGGCCAAGAGTCATTCGCCCGGACATCACGCTGGCCGCGGCGAGGAGCATCAGGCTCGCGAACACTTCCGCAAGGCGGGGGCTCATTTCGAGCGGCTGGCCGAACTGAGAATCGCCACGAAGTCCTACCTCGACGACCTGATGGACAGCGCGCGGGACTATCTGGCCGGACAGTCGTATACGCAGGCCATCCACGTGCTGAGGAGCTTTCTGAAGGAAGATCCAGAGGTCGGACAGGAACAGGCAAGGATTGGATTGGGGGAGGCCCTGCTCGCCAGCGGCCAGACGGAAGAAGGGCTGAAGGTGCTCGAGGAGGTCATCGCCGCCGCTCCCCGTCATCCTTCGACATACCGGGCGCGGTACTTCGCCAGCCAGGGTTACGAAGAACTGGGCAAAGTCGCGCCGGCCCGCCAGCAACTCGTGGATAATCTCTACAACTTCTCGCTCACGCCAGAAAGCAGCGACTGGCGCGACTCCCTCTTTCTGTTGGGGCGGATCGTGTATCAGGAAGCCTTGGCCCACGAAGCCCAGAGCCGGGACGCCGGCGTGGACCTGGCGACTGTTGAATTGAGGAAGCCAGGGCTGCAAGAGCTGGCCAAAGCGGCAGGGCTCTTTCAAGAGGCCGCCCGCATTTTGGAAGAAGCGGTGGAGCGGTTTCCATCGGGTCCGCAGACAAACCAGGCCCGCTACTTTTTGGCGGATGCCCATCGGCAGGCCGCCCGTTGGCCGCGGAAGAGACTGGATGGAGCCGCCGTCGAAGCAACTGGTGGCCCGCTGGCTCGCGAGATGGTCGCGGAACTGTCGGCGGCCTTGCATGAGTACACACTGCTGATTGAAAAACTGAGCGCGGACCAGGGGAGTTTGGGAGGGAGCGAAGTCGAACAGACCATCCTGCGAAACAGCTATTTCGCCAAAGCCGATGTCCTGTTCGATCAAGGGAAAATCGAAGAGGCCCTCACGGCCTACTCCGCCGCCACTAGCCGCTACCAACATGAGCCGGAGGCGCTGGAAGCATACCTGCAAATTGCCTCCTGCTATCGCCGCCTGGGTCGCCATGCCGAGGCTCGCGGCACCCTCGAGCAGGCCCGCGTGGTGCTGGCCCGCCTCAAGCCGGAAACGAACTTCACGAAAACAACACCCTACAGCCGTGACGAATGGACGCGGCTGCTCACCTGGCTCTCCGCCCTTTAAATGCAATTCATTATGGAATCCCAGCGTCTGGCCCAACTCGCCCATTGCAAGCTGCAGATCATGCAGCTCCTGCGGAAGTTGGCTGCGCAGCAACTGGAAGTCATTACCGGCGGAGACATGACGAATCTCCTCAAGCTGCTCGCCGCCAAGCAGACGGTGATGGACCAACTGGCGAAAGTGGAGCAGCAGCTCGACCCGTATCGCGGCCAGGATCCGGAGACGCGCGATTGGCCCTCCACGGCGGTTCGCGAAGAATGCCAACGGAATGTGGAAACCTGCAACGAGTTGCTGAGCGAAGTCATGCGACTGGAGAAGCAGGGAGAAATGGAAATGGTTCGCCGCCGCGATGCGGCATCCGTCCAACTGGCTGGAATGCACGGAGCGAGCGAGGCCCGACACGCCTATGTCACCGCGGCTGTTGCCACGGGACGGGATTTGAGCACGGAGGGTTAACTGATGACCGCGACCGAAACCCGACTTGCCGATGTCGATATGCAGACGATTCTGTCCGCCTGGAACGACGCCACGGACCGGCTCCGCCGCACCCACGAGACCCTGCGCGACGAAGTCCGCCGCCTGACCGATGAGCTGGAAATCAAGAACCGCGAACTGGCTCGCAAGAATCGCCTGGCCGATTTGGGGCAAATGGCTTCGCACGTGGCACACGAGGTCCGCAACAGCCTCGTCCCCATGAAGCTCTACCTCAGCCTCCTCAGCCGCAGGCTCTCCAACGATTCGGGGAGCCAGGACATTTTCGAAAAAGTGAGCGTCGGTTTTGTCGCGCTGGAAGCGACGGTCAGCGATCTGCTCAATTTTTCTGCCGAGCGCGATCCGCAGCGGCGGCCGGTGGATGTGGAAGCATTGCTGAACGAAGTCTTTGAGACATTCGCACCGCAACTGGAAGCCCAGGGGATCGCCACGCATATCGACGCCGATCCCCACGCCCTCATCTTCGCCGATCCGGACATGCTGCGGCGGGCGATTGTGAACCTGGTGCTTAATGCCCTAGATGTGATGCCCGGCGGCGGCGAGCTGGTCATGACCGCCTGTCAGACTCGCCGCGGTTTGGAAATTGAAGTTGCCGATAGCGGCCCAGGGATCACCGCCGGAACACTACCGCGGCTGTTTGAACCGTTCTTCACCACCAAGGGTGCCGGCACTGGTTTGGGCCTGGCGATTGTCGAGCGGATCGCCGCGGCACACGGGGGCATTGTCTATGCCGCCAATTGTCCCGAAGGGGGCGCGGCTTTCACACTCTGTTTACCGAACACCAACCACGCTTCGCTATTGAGGGCTGCGACATGAATCACTTCAAAAGGACGTCATTGATAGGCAGCGTGCTCGTCGTGGACGACAACACGCGGGCTCGCCAGTCGATGGCCGATGTGCTGCGAGCAGCCGGGCACGAAGTGCAGTCCTGCGCCAGCGCGATCGAGGCCCTGAAGGTCTTGGGAAAAAGTACCTTCGACGTCATCATCACCGACTTGCAGATGCCGGGAATGAACGGCCTCGAGTTCATCCGCGCGATTGAAAGTCGCGAGCTGGATTCCCAGGTGGTGATGGTGACGGCCTTTGCCTCGGTCAGTTCGGCCGTGGAAGCAATGCGGCACGGAGCATTCGACTACATCGAAAAGCCGTTCGATGCCGAGGCACTGGAGCAGCTCGTCGAGCGGGCGCTGCGGCAGGCGGATCAAGACGGGAAACGGTCCCAAGTACCGGCAGCCAACGCCGCCTGGCAGGGAATGATGATTGGCGAGAGCCGCGGGATGCGGACACTGCGGGAGCGGATCGCCCAGGCCGCGCCGACGGACGAAACCGTGCTCATCATTGGCGAAAGCGGCACGGGAAAAGAGCTAGTCGCCCGTTGCCTGCATGCAGCCAGCAAACGAAGCGGCCGGGCGCTGGTCGGCCTCAACTGCCCGGCCCTGTCGCCGCAACTCATGGAGAGCGAGCTATTCGGACATGAAAAGGGAGCCTTCACCAGCGCGGACGCGCCGCGAGTCGGCCGGTTTGAGCTGGCCGAAGGGGGAACCATCCTGCTCGACGAAATCACCGAGATTGCGCAGCCGCTGCAAGCCAAGCTGCTCCGAGTTTTGCAGGAGCGGACCTATGAACGGGTCGGCTCCAGCGAATCGAAGCGGGCGGACGTGCGCGTGGTGGCGACGACGAACCGTGACATTCGCAAGGAGGTGGTCGAAGGGAGGTTTCGCCAGGACTTGTACTATCGCCTGGCTGTCGTGCCGGTTGTGGTGCCGCCGCTGCGAGAGCGACAGGAAGACGTGCCGCTGCTCATTAACCACTTTCTGTCGGTCGCTGCCACGCGGATGCAAAAGAGTCCCTGCGAGCTTGCGCCGGCAGCTCTCGAATTGCTGTGCGAATACAACTGGCCGGGAAACGTCCGCGAACTAGAAAACCTGGTCACGCGGGCTAGCGTCCTTTCCGCTGGCAAGCCTGTGCAGGCAGACGATTTGCGCCCCTGGTTGATCGACCCGAATGGCAACTTGAGGCAACTCACGGACACGTCCTCCGCTCCTTCTCTCACTGCCGGTACCAAGCTGGAGGACATGGAGCGGCGGCTGATTGAAACAACCTTGGAACGATTCGAAGGACACCGAGCCAAAGCCGCCCAGGCCCTCGGCATCGGCATCCGCACACTGTCCAACAAGCTGCGGCAGTATGGCTATGCACCCAGGACGAGAGCGTTTGCGAAGGCAGCGTGAGAAATCAGGAATCAGGAGTCAGGGGTCAGAAATGGCAATCGGCAGAAGTTGCCGGTGCTTGCGGCAAGGATTGCCGTGCAAAACGATGACTAGCTTTCCACGCGGCGAGCTCTGCGACGAAACATAAAACTCCCAATTTACGCACTGAGCCCGACTTACGATGACCACGCCATCTTTTCCAAATCCCCTGAAACCTGTTCGGCACGGGCCGTGCAATACGATGCTGACCCCTGACCCCTGAATTTCTGATGTTGCCTAACCTCTTCACTTCCACGAACATCCCCGCCTTGGGCGAAGTGCTGAACTTCGCACAGGCCCGGCATGGTGTGCTGGTGGGGAACCTGGCGAACATCAACACGCCCGGCTATCGCGTCCGCGATTTGTCGGTGGAGACGTTTCAGCAAAAGCTCCAGGAAGCGATGAGCCAGTCGAAGTCCCAGAGCCATCCACTGTCCCCCGGCATTTCCCAGTCGGAGCCGGGAGACCCGATGCGGCAGGTGCGGGAAACGCTGACGAATGTGCTCTATCACGACGACACAAACATGGACCTGGAAAAACAGACCGCGGAGATCACGAAAAACCAGTTCCTGCACAACTTTGCCCTGACGGTGATGACCGACCAGATGACCCTGCTGCAAAGCGCGATTAGCGAGCGAGTTTGACGTAGCCACACGCGGCCCGCGTGTTGGCTGACGGCGTAAGGAAGAGGCCGACACGCGAGCCGCGTGTCGCCACGAAGGAAAGGATTCCAGCCATGATGACTGCCCTTGATATTAGTACCAGTGCTCTCGTCGCGCAGCGGGTACGGATGGACACGGTTTCCAGCAATCTGGCGAACATGTCGTCGCTCACTCGCAATGCCAACGGCGAGATGGAGCCGTACCAGGCGAAGTATCCGATTTTTCAGACCGATGACACGATTGCCACCTCGCAAGGAGCGACGGGGGTGAAGGTGGCCTCGATCCAGACCGAGAAGGTCGAGCCGCAATATCGCTGGCAGCCGGACCATCCGTACGCGATCAAGGAAGGGCCGAAGCAAGGGTACGTGGCGTATCCCAAGATCAACATGATGGCGGAGATGGTGGACGCCCTGGTCGCCTCGCGGGCCTATGAGGCGAATATCGGTGCGATGGAGATTACCAAGAACATGGCCACGCAGTCGCTAAGGATTCTGGCCTAAACGTAGCCGCACGCGGCCTCGCGTGCCGGCTGAAGAAGTGGACACGCGGGCCGCGTGTCGCTACGAGGAAAAAACCCATGACCCCCATCACCAGCCTGCAAACACCGCTGCCGATTACTCCGCCAAGCGGGCCGCTCAACTTGGCTCAGCCGGGAAACGGCCAGCAGCCGTTCAAGAGTTTTTTGATGGAGTCGCTGGGGCAGGTGAATGCGATGCAGCAGGATGCGGACAAGGCGGTGCAGCAGCTCATCACCGGCGGCGACGTGAATCCCGCGGAGGTGCTCACGACGGTGCAGAAGGCGGATATGTCGTTCCGGATGATGCTGCAGATTCGCAACAAGCTGGTGGCGGCCTTTCAAGAAGTGAACAACATCAGGATTTAGATCCGTAGCCACACGCGGCCCGCGTGTGAGCTGGCAGGCGAACAAGAAACAGCCAACACGCGGGCCGCGTGTGGCTACGCGGGATTCCACGGATGGACTTCATCAACAAAGCCTGGACGCAGATTGTCGACGTCTTCAAGGGACTGACGCCGGGGACCCGCATTGCCGCGGGGCTCCTGGCGGCGGGGGTCGTCGTGGGCCTGTTCTATCTCTTTCAGTATCGGACCACGCTCAGCAATGAGTATTTGCTGGGGGGCCGCCCATTTGTCGCCGAGGAGTTGACCAAGGCGGAGGCGGCCTTTGCCAAGGCGGGGCTCTCGCACTCCGAAGTAGTCGAAGGGGGCCGGATCAAAATCCCGCAAGGGAAAAAAGACCTGTACTTGGCGGCTTTGGCGGAAAGCAACGCGCTGCCGGTCGATTTCTACAAATACCTGGATGAAGCCGCGAAGAGTGACAACCCCTTCTCTTCCAGCAAATCGCTGGAATTCAAAAAGTCCAACGCCAAGCAGAAAGAGCTGGCCCTCATCATCAGCCGCATGCGCGGAATTGCTTCGGCGACCGTGCAATACGACGAAGCAGCGAAGGGCGGCCCACGAGGCGATTTATCCAGGACCGCGATGGTCGCCGTCAAACCGCTGGCGGGCGAACTCGATGCGGACCAGGTGAAGGCCATCCGCAGCATCGTGGCGAGCGCCTACGCGGGGCTCGACCGAAACAACATTAGTATCACGGATACCGAAAGCGGGCATACGTATGGAGGGATCGGGGCGGATGGAACAGCGATAGGTGAGGAGAGCGCTTATGCCAGTGCTAAGCGAACGGCCGAGCGGATCTTCAAGCAGAAAATCAGCGACCACCTGCAGGGGTGGATATCGGGCGCGATTGTCAACGTGAATGTCGAGTTGAGTCCAGAGCTGCAAAACACCGTGCAGGAAGTGAAGCTCGACACCAAGCCGATTGCCGTCGAAAGCTCGGCAACCACCAAAGAGACTGTCTCCAAAAACGGCGGCACGGGCGGACGACCCGGGGCGACTTCCAATGGCGTGGTGCAGGGTAACAAAGGAATGGCGCTGACGGAGGAAGCGACGGGCTCCGAATCCACCACGAACGAAACCACGGAAAAGACCCGTAACCAACCGGGTTACATGGTGAAGCACACGGAGACGCCTGGCCACATTCCGACCAAAGTCACGGCGGCCATTCAGATTCCCGCCAGTCATTTCGTCCGCATTTGGAATAACCGCAATCCTGTCGCCGCCGGCCAACCGGCAAAGCCGCCGGATGTGGCCCAGCTTGACCAGATCAAACAATTGGAGCTGAAAGGGATCGAGGATGCGGTTCGCAACTTGATTCCACCGGTGCCGCAAGGAACCAATCAGTATCCGCAGCTCACGGTCGCTATTTACGAAGATATTCCCTCCACTCCGATCGCTGTTCCCACATTCTCGGCGTTGGCGCTGGACTACCTCGGCGAAAGCTGGCGGACCATCGGGATGATCGCGGTGGGCCTGGTATCGCTGGTAATGCTGCGGGGAATGATTCGTGGTGGTGCACCCACCCCCGTGGCGGACGCCGTGGCAGCGCCTCGCCTGGCGGCCCAAGAAGTGGACGAAGAGGAAGCAGAAGAACAGCCGGTAGAGACAGTATTGCGGCGGAAGTTTGACGCCGGCGGCCCGAACCTGAAACAGGAACTGCAATTGCTGGTGAAAGAAGACCCAGATGCAGCGGCAGCCATCCTACGTAACTGGATTGGAGATGCGGCATGACCAACAGCGCGATTCGCAAGGCGGCGATTCTGATCTCCACGCTGGATAACGCCAGCGGCGATGCCCTGCTGGAGCAAATGGGCCCCGAAGTGGCCGAGCGGGTTCGCAACACGCTCATGGAGCTTGAGGACATCCCCGAAGGAGAGCAGCAGCGGGTCATTGCCGACTTTATGAATCGCAGTCCTAGCGGAGAGGACAGCGGGGTTGAGTTTGACCCCGCACTCGCTCGGCGGATGGAAGCGGAGATGCCGCCGGAAAGGCGCATCGAAGAACGGCCCTTTCACTTTCTGCAGGATGCGGAACCAGCGCTGCTGGCGGCGTATTTGGAAAGGGAACATCCGCAGACGGCCGCCGTGGTGATTTCGAATTTGCCCCCAGAACAGGCGGCTCTGGTACTCGAACAAATGCCGGCGGAAGTGAGCACGGAGGCGCTGCGGCGCATGGCCTGGCTGGATGAGCTATCGCCGGAAGTTCTGCGAGACGTGGAGCGCGAGCTCAAGGCCGCGCTGTTGCCGAAAATGCGCGGGCCCGAGAAGCGCCTGGCAGGCCTCGCCAGCGTGCAAGCGGTGCTGTCGGCGTTGCCAGGGGGCAGCCGGAGCGAGATGCTCGATCGCCTAGCGGAGCAGGACCAACAACTGGTGCGGCAGCTTGGATATCGAGCGAGCCATGAGAAAAGTTCGTTTCAATATCGGCTGGAACCGCCGCCGCTTTTGGAAGGGTCAAGTTCCACGCCCGCGCCAGGCAGTGGTCGTGCCACCCTGGATGTTGAGTTAGCGGCGGAGGAATTTGAGGAACTGTTCGCACTGGATGACCGCAACTTACGGCGGGTCTTTGCCGCGGCGGAGATGCCGGTGCTGGTGCTGGCATTGACGGGCGCGGAGGAGAAATTCACGCGGCGCATTCTGCGCCAGCTTCCGCAGCGGGAAGCGGAGGTTCTGAAACAACGGCTGACTCACCCTGGCCCTCTGCTTCTGCGCGACATCGAAGCAGCCCAACAACAAATTGTTCGTCTGGCACAAATGCTCGCCGCTCGCGGAGAGATTAGCCTTCCACCTCGTACATTTGCCGCAGCAGTCTAGGCCCAAACATGGCAGGAATAATCAAAGCCGGCAGTCCACGGACGACCTCGCACCAGGCGGGGGGCGTGGCGTTCAACTTTGCCGACATGGGGAGCACGTACCTGAGCAAGGTGCAGGTGGAAGCCAACAAGATCATCGAGGACGCCCGGGCCGAGGCCGCGAAGATTCGCAAAGATGCTGCCGAAGAAGGCCGCCGTGCCGCCCTGCAAGCAGTGGAGGCCACACTGCGCGGCAAAGTGGAGCAGCAGCTCACGACGATTGTGCCGGCACTCAAGCAGGCGGTGCAATCCGTCCTGGAAGCTCGTCAGGCCTGGCAGCGGCATTGGGAGCAACATGCTCTCAAGCTCTCCACCGCCATCGCCAGCCGCATTGTCCGCCGCGAGGTGCAACGCGTGCCGCTGATCACGGTGGAGCTCATCCGCGAGGCCCTGCAACTGGCCGCGGGCAACGAACGAATCACCTTGCGACTCCATCCGACCGATCATGGCACGCTTCAGGATCACATCAGCAAACTGACGGCGCAAATGAACTCGCTGGCCGAAACGAGAGTCGTCGCCGACCCCGCCATCACGGCCGGCGGCTGCTGCGTGGAGACGGAATTTGGCTCCATCGACCAGCAACTGGAGGCACAATTGGCCCGCATTACCGAGGAATTACTCGCCTAAGGAAGCGGACACGCGGGCCGCGTGTCGCTACGACAAACTATGTACGACCCCGCATCCCAACTCGCGACCATCATGCCGACCGGCCTGACCGGCAGCATTGTGCGTACCGAAGGGCTGACCGCCGCGGTGGCGGGCTTTCCCGCGCCGGTCGGAGCTCTCGTGGAGATTGAGCGGCAAGCGGGGCGGCCCGTCGAGGCGGAAGTCATCGGCTTTCGGGATAAGACGACGCTGGTCTATCCTTTGGGCGAAATGACTGGCGTTCGGCATGGCAACCGCGTCCGATTGACACGAACCGTCCGCACCATGCGGATGGGAAACGAACTCTTGGGCCGCGTCATCGACGCCCGCGGCACGGCGATCGACGGCAAGCCGGAGCCGCTTTTGACAGAGCGCGTCCCACTCACTCGCAAACCACCGGCCGCCATCGATCGTCCGCGGATCGACCGGGCGCTTTCCACCGGCGTCAAAGCCATCGACAGCCTGTTGACCTGCGGCATTGGCCAGCGGTTGGGGATTTTCTCTGGAGCGGGAGTAGGAAAGAGCGTGACCCTGGGAATGATGACCCGATACACCTCGGCCGATGTGATTGTCATCGGCTTGATCGGCGAGCGCGGCCGCGAAGTGAATGAATTCATCGAGCGGGATTTGGGACCGCAGGGGCTGGCTCGCAGCGTGGTCATCGTCGCCACCAGCGATGAGCCCGCGCTGATCCGAGTGCAAGCCGCCCAAACGGCCACAGCCGTCGCGGAGTTTTTTCGCGACGCCGGCAAGAACGTGCTGCTGATCATGGATTCGCTCACCCGGTTCGCCCTGGCCCAGCGGGAGATTGGCCTGGCTGCCGGCGAGCCGCCGACCACCCGCGGCTATCCCCCCAGCGTCTTCGCCATGTTGCCGCGGCTGGTGGAGCGGGCCGGGCGCAGCTCTCGCGGCAGCATCACCGCCTTGTATTCGGTGCTGGTGGAAGGGGATGACACCAGCGAGCCGGTTGCCGACACGGTCCGTGGCCTGCTCGACGGCCACATCATCCTCTCCCGCAAGCTGGCCGCTCAGGCGCACTACCCGGCCATCGGCGTGCTCGAAAGCATCAGCCGGCTGTTTCAAGACATTACGCCGCCGGAGCAGCGAACCGCGGCCCAAACCATTCGCGAGCTGCTCTCGGCCTACCAGGACCACGAAGATTTGATTTCCATCGGAGCCTACCGGCAGGGAGCCAATCCCACGGTCGACGCGGCCATTGCCATGCGCGACGAGATTAGCAAGTTCCTGCGGCAGAACGTCAACGACGGCTGCACGGTGGAATCGGCGAGGAAAGAGCTGGTGGCGCTGGCACAACGCTGTGTGGCAGCGAGGAAGCCTGTTTCTGTAACTCCAACTAGTAGAAGGCAACTCTGAATGACGAAACTCGAATAACGAATGACGAATGAAAGACCTTGGTTCCATACACATTCGTCATTCGGAATTCGCCATTCGAATTTCTCTCCTCCCCATGTTCACCTTCCGCCTCCAATCCGTGCTTCAACTTCGCATTGCCGAACGCAATGAGCGGCGGGGGGAACTCGCCAAAGCGCTGCGGGCGGCAGAGATTCTGCAGGAGCGGCGCGAGCAACTGGGGGATGAAATGAGAGAGAACCAGTCCTTGGCCCGCAAGCTGGCGGAGCCGGGGAAAGCAAATATCGACCGCATTTTGCAGACCCACCGGTACGAAGCGATTCTAAAGGGGACGCTGCTGCAGCTTGTTGCCCAGGAAAGGCAAGTTGCCGCGGAAGTCGAACGGCGTCGCCAAATCCTGATGGAAGCCGATCGCGGAGTGCGAGTCCTGGAAAAACTGGCGGAGCGGCAGCGCAAGGAGCATGAGCACTTGGAGCGGCGGCAGGAAATGAAGCAGCTCGATGAGGTCGCGGCAGTCGCCTTTGTGCGGCAGCGAAACGAACAGTTGGAGGAAGCCGCGCCATGAAATTCGTTCGCCTGTTGGGAATCGGCCTGCTCTACTTTTGCGTGGCCACGGTGCTGGCGCAAGGCGTCGTGCTGGGCATGCTGTGGTGGAAAGGGGCCATTAGCGATGACCGCGTGGTCGCCATGCTGGCGGCGCTGCACGGCATTCATCCCCAGCAGCCCGCGGCAGTTGCCGCCGCTGGTGCGAAAGGTGAGCATTCGCACGAACAGGCGTCGCTGGAAGAGATCTCCCAAAAGCGCCTCTTGGCGAGCTTGGATTTGAGCCTGCGGGAAACGGCGATCGACAAAGGGCTCCTGGAATTGCGGACCCTGGAACAACAGGTCGCCACCGAGAACGAACGGCTCAGGCTCTTGCAGGAAGGGATGGACCAGCGACTTGCCCAGGCGGAGGGGACGGTGCTGGATTCGGCGCTGCAGGAATTGCAGCTGACTTTGATGGCCCTCAGCCCCAAGCAGGCCAAGGAGCAGATCCTCAAGATGCTGACAACGACCGCCGGGAACGATACCCGGGCCATGAATGATGTGGTCCGCATCCTCAAGACCATGCCATTGGATAAGCAAAGGAAGATCCTGGGAGAATTCAAGACCGCGACCGAGAGCGAAAAACTGGCCGACATTCTTCGGGAGATTCGCCAAAGCCCGGTGGCGACAGAACTGCTGCGGAATTCGCGCAACCAATTGGAAAGCAACGAAACCAAACGCTAATGCCGCCCGGATAGCGGCCGTCAGGAAACTGTCATGACACCCAGCAGCACCGACCGCTCCCATTCGATTTCGCCGCTGGACGTTTTTGCCGCGATGCCGCACTTGTCGGCACTGGGGGTCGAGCCTTCGCCTGCATTTGAAACGGTGCTGAACAAGGTGCCTGCACCGGCCAAGGCCAGGCTTCCTCGGCAACCGATGGAGCGAGTCGTCGACGCTCAGCCGACGCGGGACACAGAGGCCGACGAAGGTTACGCGGCGGAAAGATACTGTGTCACGGATGGACACAAAAAATCGTCTGATGTAGGGCCAACCGACAGGGCGCAGCACAAGGACGATGACCACGAGACTGAGGACGAGCCGGCAGAGGCTCAACTGGGCGGGCCGGCAGCAACTGGTTCGCCTCCGGTTTCCCAGCAGCCGCAGGACTCTACCGACTCCCAGGCCGCTGTGGGTGAAGAAGTCGCACAGACTGTGGACCCCACGAGCGATCAGGCTCTGGTTAACGGCCCTGCTGCCAAGCAGCTCCGGATGCCACTGATCCACCAACATGTGGACCCAGCCACTGATCCGACCGATTCGCCCGACTCCTCTCAGCCGCTGCCGAATGTAGCGGCAAATTCCAGCAGTGAAAAAATTCTCGGGGCCGACAAGCCGGCAATCGATTTGGACCAGCCGGAAGCCTCTGGCGACGCGACACTATCGACGCAAGATTACGCAGCCAGCGTACACGGCAACGGCCCGCCGTCTCTCGCCGAACCGGGACAGAGCTCCAATGCGGCTGATCCGATTGTTGCTATCGATGAGCAAACGGCAGCGGCGGTCGAAATCCAGCCGGTGGAACCGAGCGGCAACAGCGTTGAACAAGAGAGCAGAAACTCCAAGGGGGAGGATAGCTCTCCGCAAGGTGCGGAAGACCCCCAGCAGCAGGTCACGCCAAGCCCCGATCATCTCACGAAAACAGAAACTCAAACGGCAGCCTTGGCCCCTCTTACCATCAGCGATGCCCAGACCATTTTGCAGGAGACCGCCGCACCGCAGTCCGGCACATCGCAGCAGACAACCGGCGTTTCCTCGTCTCAGGGCCGTCTGCCGCAACAGGTTCTCACGCGCACCGAGGCACCACGCGGCCACAACCCGCCCTCAGTTCCCGTCGACAGTGCCCGCTTCCTCAGCCGCGTGGCCAAAGCGTTCCATTCCGCCCAGCAGCGCGAAGGAAATGAAGTCCGTCTGCGGCTTAGCCCGCCAGAGCTCGGCTCGTTGCGGTTGCAAGTCAGTGTGCAGGACGGCGTGATGGTCGCCCGCATGGAGACGGAGACCGAAGCCGCTCGGTCAACCCTCGTGAACAACCTGCCGGCGCTCCGGGAGCGGCTGGCGGAACAAGGGGTTCGCATCGAGCGTTTTGACATCGACCTGATGCAGCGTCCTCCCACCGGCACCCCAGATCGCCCCAGCGACCCGCAACAGCAACACGAGCCCCAGCCGCCCCGTGCGGTGCGGCGACAACCAACAAACCCCGGCGCTCCCGTCCCCAATCCACAAAGCCACAACTGGAACGGCCAGGGTCGGCTGAACGTAATCATCTAAAAACAAGGAAGCCCCATGGCCACCATTTCTCCCGTTACCAATGGATTTTCCGCCAGCGCCGCCGCCGGCAAGGAAAAACCACACGACATCAAAGATCTGGAAGTCGACCAGTTCTTGCAGCTCATGATTGCCGAACTGACGAACCAGGACCCGCTCAATCCGATGGATAACACGCAGCTCGTCCAGCAGATCGGCGAAATCCGCAACATCTCAGCCACGACGCAGCTTTCCGAAGCGCTGCTCAACGTGCAAGCGGGACAGTCGCTCACGACCGCGAGCAGCCTCATCGGCAAGCGGATCACCGCCCTCACCGACGACCAGCAGAACATCAGCGGCAAGGTCGACAAGGTCACCGTCGATGTCGATGCCAAAAATCCCGACAAGCGAATCTACAACGTCCATATCGGCGACAAAAGCGTGGCCCTCAAAAACGTTCGCGAGGTCCATCCGTAGAGTCAATAGGACACCCGCCCGCGCCAAGCCGTGGGCGTGCCACCCCTGTTGGAACCCGTCCACTCCTGCCTTCTTCCCACCAGCACATTATCAAGGAACTGAATCATGGGTTTGGCCTCCTCACTCACCACTGCACTCACCGGGATGTCCGCCGCGGAAACGCAAGTCGACGTTGTCGGCAATAACCTGGCCAACTCGCAAACCGTCGGCTTCAAGGAATCGCGGAGCGTCTTCGCTACGCAGTTTCTGCAGACCTACAGCATCGGCTCCGGCCCCACGGCCAGCAGCGGCGGCACCAATCCGCGGCAGACCGGCCTGGGAACACGCGTGGCCGAAATCACGCAGAAATTCAATCAGGGGACCGTGGAAATCAGCTCCAGCCCGTCCGACCTCGCCATTCAAGGGGACGGCTTTTTCATGGTCGAGGATGCCAGCGGATCCCGCCTGTTCACTCGCAACGGGCAGTTCAAAACCAACGCCGATAACGAGCTGGTTACCGTCACCGGGAACCGCTTGCTGGGCTATGGCGTCAATGATGATTTCGAGTTGCAGACCAACGCGCTCACCTCGCTGCAGATTCCTCTCGGCACGGCGGCCACAGCCCAGGCCACGCAAAACGTGCTGTTGCAAGGAGTGCTGACACCGTCTGGCGACGTGGCCGACACCGCAGGGGTGATTGAAAGCGCCACGCTCGGCGACGCCGTGGTGCCGCGCCCGGATGCCTCGACCGTCATTCTGGGCGTGGCCGCCACGGCCGATTCCTCCGGCATCACCTTCGGCTCGGCCCAAGGGGCGGGCGGCACCCATGCGGAAGGGGATGTCTTTCGCTATCGTTTCGCCTTTGTCGACGCCAGCGGCACCGAAGGCCCTCCGTCCAACGAAATCTCCGTAACCGTCCCGGCAGGGGACACGCTGGCCAATAACTCGATCGTCGTCAACAATCTGCCATCGGGGGGCACCCAATACTCGCAAATGAGAATCTATCGCACCGCGGCAGGCGGCTCGGCGTTCTTTCAACTGGCCACGGTGGCCACCCCAGGAACCTATATCGATAACAACGTGCCGCTGTCTGCCACGCCCCTGAACACCACCGCTCTCAGTGGCAACTATAGCTACCTCGTCACCTATGCCAAAACGGGCGAAGAGGAAAGCCGCCCCAGCGCCCTGCTCGGCCCGCAGAACGTCGTCAATAGCCGGATCCATCTGCAAAATCTGCCGACGCCGCCAGTGCCGGTACCCGGTTCCGGAGTCCCCGCTTATGACAAAGTGCGCATCTATCGCAACCTGGCGACCGATGCCAGTCAGTTCTACTTAGTGGCCGAGGTTAACCCTGGCGATTCCTACACCGATTCCCGCACCGATACCCAGATCTCCGATCTGGCCGTAAGCGGCAACCAGCAAATCGACCTGGATGGCCCTAAACTCGACTCCAACACGCTCTTGACCAACGTCGTCAGAAGGAGCGGCCTGGATTATGAGCAGGTCTTTGAGCTCGGCACGCTCGAATTCACCGGCCGCAAGGGTGAGCGGGCGCTCGGCATGCAATCGATGACCGTATCGGCCACTTCCACCGTGCAGGATTTGATGGACTTCATGCAGGAGGCAATGGGGATTCAGACTTCGCTCGACGACCCGCAAAACCCGCTCCCCGGCTCGGTGAACAACATTCTGGGAGAAACGGGCACCCTCGGTCCCGGCGGCTCAATCAACAATGGCAAGATCCGGTTCGTTTCCAACAACGGCGTACACAGCGCCGTCGAGGTGGACCTCTCGGCCTTTCGCATGATCGACACCACCGGGACGGTCTCGAGTCCCAACCTCGCCTTTGGCGAGATCCAGGAGGCGAAGGGACAAAGCGCCGTCGCCGATTTCATCGCCTACGACACCCTGGGCATCCCCATCAACGTGCGGCTAACAACGGTGCTGCAGGAAACCACGGACTCGGCCACCATCTACCGCTGGTTCGCCGATTCCTCGGACAACAGTCCGCTCACTGGAGCCGACATCTCCGTGGGGACAGGCCTGATCACGTTTGACGGGCAGGGCAATTTCGTCACTTCCACGAACGACCAGGTGGCCGTGGAGCGGCGCAACATCCCCTCTTCCGACCCACTGCAATTCACGTTGGACTTCGGGGCCATCTCCGGTCTCTCCCAGGCCACGGCGACACTGGCGGTGTCGCGGCAAGACGGTTCGAGCGCTGGATCATTGACGAGCTTCATCATCGGGGAGGACGGGACCATCCGCGGCGTCTTTTCCAACGGCGTAACGCGGGACTTGGGCCAGGTCCGCATGGCCCGCTTTGCCAATCCGGTCGGCCTGGAACAACGCGGCGACAACAATTTTGCCCAAGGGGTCAACAGCGGCCTTCCCATCGAAGCGAACCCTGGCGAAAGCGGCATGGGTTCCATCGTGGCCGGTGCGGTCGAACTGTCCAATTCCGACATCGGTAAGAACCTTATCGATCTCGTCCTCGCCACCACGCAGTACCGGGGCAACGCCCGCGTCATCACCGCTGTCCAGCAATTACTGGACGAACTGCTCAACCTCAGCCGGTAACGGATGGGCAATCTGTAGCGGTCATAACACCGGTATCGCGGCACTCGCAAGTTGGCCCCTTTCCAGTGGCCTGTGACCTATAGTTTTGCGGCAGCGAGTGCGCTTGCTCGGCAAGGGCCTGGAGTGCTGCCGCTTTCCGCTGCGCCGAGTGCCATCATGCTCAAGCCGATTCTAGTTGCCGTCTTCATTAGCTCCGTCATCCTGGTGGAGTGCGTTTTCGCGTACTTGCTGATTCCTAGCACGGCCGATTTGGAGAGCTGGGCGAAGAAGAAAGAGGGGGGGGAGCACGCCGCGGCCGGCGAACATGGCCACGAGGCTGCGGCGGAGCACAAGGGGGAGCATTCGGCCGAGCACGAGGCGGAGGTGGAACTGGGCAAGTTCAACGTCATCGTCCACAAACCGACGGAAAACCTGACGATGCGGGTCAACTTCCACCTGATCGGGACCGTCCCCGAAAAGGAGCACGAGCATTTTGCCGAGCTCTATACCAAGTGCGAGCACCGGCTGCGGGACCAGATCATTTTTGAGATTCGCAAATCCGACGTGGCGGAGCTTTCCGACCCCGGTTTGGCCTTGCTCAAAAGGAAGATTTTGGCGAAAAGTAACGAGCTGCTGGGGAAGCCGATGCTGCATACGATTGTGTTCAGCGATTACGCCTTCATCGAGCAGTAGCTGCTAGCAGTTGCCAGGTTTCAACGGCGCCCCGGATCGGATTCCATGGCTGAGCCGAAGCTCAATACCGACGAGATCGAAGACCTGCTCCGCGAAGCGCAGGCGGCCGCTGGAATTGCCGGCCCATCCCCCGATGCTGGCGGCCAGGGTGGCGCGGCAACGAACACTCTAGAATCGGACGGCGCGGCGGCCGTGGCAACTCGGCCGCGAAGTGCCAAGAATTCCGCCGAGAACTCCCCGTCCGATATCGTTGGCGACGACATCAACTACTTGCTGGCACAGGCCGAACAAGCCATCGCGTCCGTCGACCAACCCGTCGACCCCGCGGTTGCCGGCATCTCGCCGTTTGCACTGCGGGATTTCAGCAGTGCACCGGCTTCGGGCGAAAAAGCAACGATCGAACTGCTCAAGGATGTTGACCTGGATGTCCGGATTGAGCTCGGGCGAACGCAGATGTATTTGGAGGATGTCCTCAAGCTCCGCCGGGGAGCGGTAGTGCCCCTGGAGAAACTGGCCGGCGACCCGGTGGATATTTTCGTGAACGGCCGGCTGATCGCCCGCGGAGAAGTCCTCGTGATGAACGACAACTTCTGCATCCGCGTGGCCGAGCTGCTGGCGGGTGATGATTTCAAGTAACAAGTTTGTCCGCTCACTCCGTGAGCGGACATCCTCACGCGGAGCGTGAGGAGTACCATCGGAAAGCACGGATGCTTCCTCGCCTTGTCATCCTGATTCTCCTGCTCGCCACGGCGGCCAGTTCTGCCTCCGCAGAGGAACGGCAGCGAAGTAGCGCCTACGGACCACCGTCGCGCCGGGTTGTTCAGCCCGCCGCCTATGCCGAGGAACCAGCCGTTTCGACGGAGGTCCCTCGCGCGCCGCTGCGCCTCGCGCCACGGGAGAAATCAACTTCGTCAGAGCTGGCTCGTCCGGCAGCCACGAGTTCCACAAGTGCAATTACAACCGTCGTGGGCAGTCTCGGCATTGTCCTTGGTCTGTTCGTCGTTCTTGTCTGGTTCTCTCGCCGGTTTGCTCCGGCGGGGACCGCGGCTTTGCCCAAGGAGGCGGTGGAACTGCTCGGGCGAACGTCGCTGGGAGGGGGCCAGCAGATGCAGCTCGTGCGAGTCGGTACCAAGCTCTTGCTTGTCGCTTTGTCGCCGCAAGGAGCCCGAACGCTGACCGAAATCAGCAGCGCCACTGAAGTGGAACGGCTCAGCGACATCTGTCGCCGCCAGAAGCCGGAGAGCGCGACCGCTTCATTCCGCAGTCTGGTGGAGCAAGTGGGGGGAGAACGGACCTCCAGCACGTTCGTCGATGGAAATCGCCGCGCACCCGCGGCAGCCACGGCGACCTCCCGCACTCGTGCCACGGCGAGGGCTTAAGACCATGCAAACTCGCCTGCAAATCACGGCTTGGAAATGGCTCGCCTGCGCCTTCTTGGCGCTGGCTGTATTGCTGCCATCGCAGGTGTTGGGACAAACGGGCGGTCGCTCGAACATGTCGCCCGGCATCAGCGTCGAACCGCCCAGCCCTCCCGCGCCACCGACCAATGATGCTGTCAGCGAAATCCTCAAGGGAGGTCCACAGGAATGGACCAGCCCGGAGCGGCTCAGCTCGTCGCTACAGATTCTGCTGCTCCTGACCGTCCTCAGTCTGGCTCCGGCCGTGCTCTTGATGACGACGAGCTTCGTGCGGATCGTTGTCGTCCTGGGACTCCTCAAGCAGGCCCTGGGGACACAACAACTGCCGCCCAGCCAGGTCCTCACCACGCTGGCCCTGTTCATGACGCTCTTGATCATGACGCCGACCTGGACTGAGGTTTATACCGAGAGCATCGGTCCCTATACCAAGGGTGAAATCGCCTCGCCGGAAGAGGCGTTCAATGCCGGTGTCATGCCCATTAAGCGGTTCATGAGCCGGCAGATCGACCTGGCGGGAAACTCCAAGGACGTCTGGCTATTCTTCGACTACCTCCCGGCCGAGCAGCGGCAGAAGGTTCCCGAAACCTACGACGAAGTCCCGCTCCAGGCCCTGCTTCCCGCGTTCATGCTCAGCGAGCTTAAAGTCGCCTTCCTCATCGGCTTTCAGATTTATCTGCCGTTTCTGATCCTGGACATCGTCGTTTCCAGCGTCACCATTTCGATGGGGATGATGATGCTGCCGCCGATGATGATCTCGCTCCCCCTCAAGCTCCTGCTCTTCGTCCTCGTGGACGGCTGGAACCTCGTCGTCGGCATGCTCCTAGCCAGCTTCGGCGCACCCCCATGAGAAACTGCCGTCCCCGCGTTCTTGACTCTCCGCTCACCGCTCTCCGCTTTTCCCTATGGACCCTGCCGACGCCATCTCCCTGACCCAGCAAGCGATCACGACCTCGCTGCTCCTCAGCGCGCCGCTGCTGCTCGTCGGCATGGCGGTCGGTCTGCTCATTGGCCTAGCTCAGGCGCTGACGCAGGTTCAAGATCAAACAGTCGCCTTTGTTCCCAAAATCGTCGCCATGTTCGTCGCATTGCTGCTATGTCTTCCCTGGCTGACGCAGAAGATGATCGAGTACTCGGAGCTGTTGATTACGAACATCCCGAAGACGATATCAGGAGGCTGACGGAAATGACGAAATTCGAATGGCGAATGACGAATGAAAAACTCGTCATTCGCCATTCGGAATTCGGAATTTGGAATTCCCCCCATGTCCTCCCTCCTCTCCACTTACCTCGGACAGTTCCTGGTCTTCGTGCTAGTGCTCACGCGCGTCGGCTCGCTGCTGATGACGTTGCCGGTGCTCGGTTCCAATTCCATTCCGCTGCAAGTTCGGGGTCTGCTCGCTGTCGCCATTTCGCTCCTTATCACGCCGCTCCACTGGGGCCTCTCGATTTCGCAGCCGGGCAACCTGGTTGATCTGGGTCTGCTGGTGGCTCGCGAAGCGGTGCTGGGATTGGCACTGGGCGGGGCTGTGATGATTCTGCTTTCCGGCATGCAGTTGGCTGGGCAGGTGATCAGCCAGATGAGTGGCATGTCTCTGGCGGATGTGGTGAATCCGACGTTCGATACCACAGTCCCTATCTTCTCGAACCTGCTGGAGATGCTGGCCCTTTCCATCTTCTTCCTGATGGGGGGACATCGCGAAGTCATGGACGCTCTGCTCGGCTCGTTTGAATGGATGCCGCCGGGCTCCGGAACTCTTCCCACCAATCTTTCGTCCGCTCTTTCGGACGTTGCCTCCCACAGCTTTGAGACGGGCATCCGCGCTTCGGCACCGGTGATGGTCTCGCTGCTCCTCGCCATCCTCATCATCGCCCTCATCAGCCGCACGCTGCCGCAGCTCAATTCCATCGCCATCGGCCTGAACCTCAACGCTCTCATTGCTCCCGCCATCCTCGCTTTCTCCCTCGGCTCCGCCGCCTGGGCGTTCCAGCAAGAAGCGACGGGCATTGTCGATGGCATCCGCGAAGTATTCCTTCAATCGACTGCCCCAGCCCCTAGCCCCTAGCCCCTAGCCCCCAGCCCCGGCCCCCATGGCTGAAGAATTCGGCGACAAGACGCACGAAGCGACTCCGCATCGCCGCCAACAGGCCCGCGAGGAAGGGCAGGTCGTAAAAAGTCAGGATCTCGCTTCCGCGGCTCTGCTGGTCGCAGCCGTCTTGATCCTTGGCTACTTCGGCAATTCGTTGGCGATGAGCATGGGCCGCTTGACTCAGGAGCAGCTCCACGGTGATGCTTGGATTCGGCTCGACTCGCAAGATCTGGCCAATCGCAGCCTGCACCTCTCCTGGGAACTTGCCAAGGCGCTCGTCCCCGTGCTCGGCCTCGTCATGATTGCTGGCATCGTCGTCCACATGGGACAGATTGGCTTCCTGTTCCTGCCGGAGAAACTGGCCTTCGACGTTCAGCGAATCAATCCGCTCTCCAACGCCAGCCGCATCTTTTCGATGGCCAACAGCGTGCATCTGGGCTTTGGGCTGCTGAAGGTGGGCCTCGTCTGTGCCGTGGCGGCGTGGAGTCTATGGGGAGAGCGCGACCAGCTGATGACGCTCATGGACCAGTCCTCGGGAGAAATCGCCGCGTACCTGTTTTCCGTCTTGTACTGGACCTGCCTGAAAATCGGCGGCGCTTTGCTCGCGCTGGCCTTGTTCGACTATGCGTTTCTCTGGTGGAAGCACGAAAGCGATTTGCGAATGACCACGCAGCAACTGCGCGAGGAGCTCAAGACCCAGCAAGGGGATCCGCAACTCGCCGCCCGACGCAAGGCCGTGCAGCGGCAACTGGTGATGGGCCGGCTGTCGAGCACGGTCCCCAAGGCGGACCTGGTGGTGACGAATCCAACGGAGCTGGCGGTCGCTCTGCAATACGACCCAGAGAAGATGGCTGCCCCTATTGTCATTGCCAAAGGGGCCGGCGTTCTCGCCCAGCGCATCCGCCGCCTGGCACTGGAAAGCGGCATCCCCATCGTCGAGCGCAAAGAGTTGGCCCGCGCCCTCTACCAGCACGTCGACATTAACCATCCCGTCCCCGCCGAACAATACGCCGCCGTCGCCGAGGTGGTCAAATACGTCTACCAGCTCAAGGGGAAGACGTTACCAGGAGCGCGAACGGCGGCATAATGTGTGAGACGGTGCGCCCCAATTTCCCTCCTTTGCGCGGCTGGCTAGGATAGTGGCTTCTTAGGCACATCCTCACAACGTAGAAGCGACTGACATGAAGCTGGCAGGTAAATCGGCATTGGTGACGGGTGGCGGCAGCGGCATTGGGCTGGGGATTGCCCAGGGTTTGGCGGCCGAAGGCTGCCGCGTGGCGATTGCCGGTCGCCGCGGCGAAGTCCTCCGCGAGGCGGCTGCGGCTTGGATTGGTAAGCCGCCGATGCTGACGCATGAGGTGGACGTGGCGGACCGGAAGAGCGTTGAGAAGCTTTTTGCCTGGCAGGAGAAGGAGCTGGGCCCGCTCGATTTTCTCGTCAACTCCGCCGGCATCAATATCAAGACCCGCAGCATGTCCGCGATGACCCCCGAGCAGTGGGATCACGTCATCAAGGTGAACGCGACCGGCGTCTACAACTGCATGTACTTCGCCCTGCCACAGATGCGGAAGAAAAAGGACGGGGTCATCGTCAACATCTCCTCCACGTCCGGCAAACGGGCCGGGGCTCTCGGCGGCATCGCCTATAACGCCAGCAAGTTCGCCGTCACCGCCCTGGGCATCGCTGCCGGCAGCGAAGAAATCCCCAATGGCATCCGCATTACCAACGTCTATCCTGGCGAAGTGAACACGCCGATCCTTGAGCATCGCCCCGCTCCCGTCAGCGACGAACGGAAATCCAAAATGCTCCTCCCCGAAGACGTGGCCCAGCTCGTCCTCGCCATCGTGCAGCTACATCCGCGGGCACACGTGCCGGAGATTGTGATTAAGCCGCTAGTGCAGGAGTGGATGTAGGGGGGAGGAATGACGAAAATCGAATTCCGATTGGCGAATTTGAAAACTCTGGTCCTACCTCTTCCATTTGTCATTCGCCATTCGAATTTCGTCATTCGGAGAAAAGCCTGCCATGACCTCACGCGCCTCCACCGAGTATCGCTACGAAAAGCTCACCTGGCCCGAAATCAACGACGCCGTCGACCTCGGCAAAGTCTGCGTGTTGCCTTGCGGAGCCGTCGAGCAGCATGGACATCATCTGCCGCTCGATGTGGACCTGGTCTGTCCCGGCGGCATCGCTAAAGGGACAGGGCTGGAGATTCCCGACAAGATGCTCGTGCTCCCCATCGTCGCTTACGGCTATACCGGGCATGTGATGGATTTTCCGGGGACGATTAACAACGACTTTGAGCACTTCATGCATCATGTGCTCGACATCACCAAGTCGCTGGCCTACCACGGCTTCAAGAAGATCATTCTGCTGAACGGCCACGGCTCGAACATGCCGAACCTGGACCTGGTGGCCCGTCGCACGAACCTGGAAACCGACGCCGAGTGCGTCTGCACGGCGTGGTGGAACCTGCTGACCGTGGATAAGGACTTTATGCCGAGCTGGCGAGAGAGCAAATTCCCCGGTGGCTGTGCCCATGCCTGCGAGCTCGAGACGTCGCTTTATCTCTATCTCGATGGTGACAACGTCCGCAAAGACCTCATCAAGAACGGCGACATCAGCTTCCACGAAGACCAGAGCCCGTTCATGTGGGTCGATCTGTTCGGTGCCGGGCCGTCCACCGTCATATCCTGGACCAGCAGCTACAGCGACACGGGTGTTCTGGGCGAAGCAGAACTCGCTACTGCGGAAAAAGGGCGTCGCGCTTATGAAGAAGCGGTCAAGCAACTCGCGACCTTCATCACCTGGTGGAAAGATCGCCCCAAAGACCAGCGCAAAGACCACCACCGCAAGCCGCCCACGATGCCGATACCGTGGGGCCAGCGGCCGGTGAAGCAGTAGGTTGCATGAGTTTCCCGATATGCACGCGTGACTCCGGCGGCGGTTCACGGCGAGGATGTTCTCAAGGCGCGATGCACAATACGCGTGCATTTCGCTGTCGCTCACGCGCCCTGCCACTGTAAGCTATTGCTGCAAAATGAGTTGTGTCAATCGCTGCCGGAGGATTTTCAACAACCTGGCCCGCTTTCCTGAATCAAATCCCATTCCACATCGTCTATACTTAGAGAGTCGCTGCGCGCATGGAGTATTTTTATAGCGCGCATTCGCAGAGAGAGAGGCATTCCGAAGATGGCTACTGGAACCGTTCTTCCTCCTGCTCCGCCGCCGAATTTTCAGGCCGTGCCGCAGGCTCGTCAGACCTTGCAGGTGATTGAGCGCCAACTGGGGCGGACGAAGTTTCATGTACGGCTGGTGGATTTGCTCGCGCGGTTTGCGGTGCTCATTGTCGGCGTGCTCGGTTTCCTGCTTGTGGCAGCGCTGATTGACCATTGGTGGATGCTGCCGCTGGGATTTTGGGGACGGACGATTGCCTTCTTTCTGCTCGTCGGCGGAGTCGTCTATTACAGCGTGACGCAAATTGCTCCCCTCTTCATCCGCCGCATCAACGCGACCTATGCCGCCCGCGCGATCGAAGAGAGTCGGCCGTCGCTGAAGAACAGCCTGATCAATTTCTTGATGCTTCGTGGCGATCGAAGTGGCGTGCGGGAAGTGGTGTTTGAGGCGCTGGAGCGGCGGGCTGCGGAAGACATCGCCGATGTGGCGGTGGAATCTGCCGTGGACCGCACCCCGGTCATTCGGGTCGGCTATGTGCTGCTGGGAGTTCTGGCAGTCAGTGCCGCGTACAAGATACTTTCGCCGAAGGATCCGTTTCAGACTTTCGCCCGCGTCATGGCGCCCTGGGCCTCCATCGACCGCCCCTCGCGCGTGCAAATCAGCGAAGTGCAGCCAGGCGACGTCACAATCTATCGCGGCCGTTCGCAGACGATTTCTGCAACTGTCGACGGCGTGCGCGAAGGGCAGCCGGTCAAATTGCTTTATTCCACGGCTGATGGCCAGACCGTGAACCGCGAAGTGCCCATGAAGCCGGGAGCGGGAGGCTTGCACTTCTCCTGTGAGTTGCCGCCGAAAGAAGAGAAATCGCTCCCCGATTCCTCGAAGCCGGGCTTGCAGCAGGACGTGACGTATCGCGTGGTGACCGGCGATGCCGTGACCAGTGACTATCGGCTGACGGTCGTCGATGCGCCGGCGATGGTGGTGGAGAAAGTGGAATATCAGTTTCCCGCATATACCCACAAAGCCCCCCAGACGCTGACGCAGGGGGACATTCGGGGGCTCGAAGGTACCAAGGTCACGATTTATGCCTCGGCCAACCAGCCCATTCGCGACGCGGCGTTGGAATTCGATCCGCTACCCAGCGGTCCGGACGCGAGCGGCAAGCGGCTGGAGAGCGTGCCGATGCAGTTTGACGGGCAGAAGGCCCGCGTCACGATCACGCTGCAGATGAAGCCCGACCGCAACACACCCTGGCACGGCAGCTATCAGGTCCGCTTTACGAATGTCGAAGGAGCCCTCAGCGAACAGCCGGTCGTCCATGCCCTGGAAGTCGTGCGGGATCTTGCGCCCGAGGTGCAGATTCTCTCGCCGGCCAAAAAGATTGTGGAATTGCCGGCGAACGGCTCGCTCCCCATCGAGGTCCGCGCGATTGACCCGGACTATGCCCTCAGCAAGTTGCAATTGCAGGGAACGTCGAAGGGGAAGTCGGTGCTGGATGAGGAGTTGCTCAAAGACGCAGCCGCTTCGCCGCAGGCCGTGGCTAAGTACGTCTTCCGTCCGAGCGAGCACAAGCTCGTCGCTGGCGACGAGATGATCTATGTCGCCAGCGCCGCGGACAATCGGGCTTCGCCGCAGACTGGCGCACCCGAACCCAACGAAGCGAGCACGGCGCAGTTTGTGGTGCGCGTGACCGCGCCGATCGAGACGAAACCACAACCGGAAAAACGGCCTGGGGAGAAGGCTGAAGAAAAGCCTGGAGAGAAACCGGAAGAGAATCCAGAGAACAATCCGGGCGAGCGTCCTGAGCAGAATCCAATGCCAAGACCGGGTGAGAAGACCAAGCCCGGAGAGAAGCCAATGCCCAAACCCGGCGAAAAGCCAATGCCGGGTGAAAAACCGATGCCCGATGAGACCCAGGGCGAAAAGCCCATGCCAGGCGAGCGGCCCGAGGAGAACCCAGACGAAAAATCGGGAAGCAAGGGGAGCGAGAAAGAGAAGAAGCAGGGGGACAAATCGAGCGAGCCCAAGAAGGGGGAGAAGGGGAGCGAAAGCTCTAGCGGTGGCACGAGTGAGAAGAAAAACGACGGCTCTTCCGGCGGCAGCAGCGAGCAGAAGGGGGGCAAGGACGAACCGGGGGACAGCGGCGGCAAAGGCTCCGAAGGTGCCGAAGCGAAGTCCCAGCCCAGTGGCGGCGCTGAATCCGGCCAAGGGACAACCGGCCAGAAATCCAATGGTCCCCCGCAGCAGAATGGCGGCGAGGGGAGTGAAGGAGGCGAAGGCAGCGATTCGGGCGAAGGGGGAAGCGCCTCCGGCCAGCCGAGCAAGACTGAGCATGCCGGCGATGCGATTGAGAAGATTCTGAAGAACCGCGAGAAACAGGCCGAGAAGTCAGGCAATCAGAACCCGAATCAAAATCCGAGCGAAAATCCCGGTGAGGGAGGCTCGCAGGAGCCCAAGCCGGGTGAAGGGGCATCCTCCAAAAGCGGCGAGCAGAAAACGGGGGACAAGAGTGGCACGAAAAACGGCGATAAGTCTGGCGAGAAATCGAGCGGCGAAGGGACGGGAGAAAAGACCGGTAACAAGACGGCAGCCAAGTCTGGTGACAAGACCGGCCAGAATCCGATGAACGCTGGCGAAAAAACCGGCGAGAAGTCCGGCGAAAAGGGTGCCGCGGAATCCAAGGGCGGACCAGGGGAGAAGACTGCCGCCGGAGAGAAGCCCGGTGAAAAAACGGGTGACAAGTCCGGGGCCGGCGATAAAGCCGAGCAGCCAAAAGCAGGGGGCGAGAAGACGAAGCCCGGCGAGAAGTCTCAAGGGGCGGGCGAAAAGGGAGCCAAGGGGAAAGAGCCCGACGCGGGCTCTCCCGGCAGCAAGCCGATGGGCTCGGCGAACGACAAGCAGACTCCCAAGGAAAAAGTCGGCAGCGGAGAAATGGAAAATCCGGATGCTGGCAGTGGCAGGCCGGGCGAGTCCGGCGCGGGACAAGGGACGAAAGAAAAAGCAGGTTCCGCCGACAATGCGACTGGAAACGAGGGCAAGAAGAAGACGCAACAGCCGGATGGCTCTCAGGCGAAGGGGAGCGAAGCAAGTCCGCCGGGGCAGAAGAAGGAATCGGATTCTCAGGGTGGCGAATCGGGTGACAAAAAAGGTGGCGGCAAGAACGGCGACGGACAGTCCGGAAATCAGGCGGGGAATAAGACCCCCGGCAGCAACAGTGTCGGCGACATGGGTGCCGGCGGCGCGAACGAAAAGGGGAAAGGAAACCAGACCGGAGAAATCCCTGGCGATGACAAAAAATCCGGCGGCCCCCAAGGAGCCCCGGGCCAAAAATCGAAGACGGGCAGCGAAGAGCGCCCTGGCGAAGGGAAAGAACCAGGCGGCAAACCGGGTGAGAAAACCGATACCGATCCGGCCGAATCGAAAGGCCCCGGCGACAAGGCTGGCAACCGCGAAGCCGCAGGGAACAAGACCGGCCGCGGCCAAGCCGATGGAGGTGGCGGCAAGCCTGGAACACCTGATGGCCCGCAGTTAACTCCCCAGGAAGCTGCCGACGCGGACAAGGCGAATCTCGAATACGCTCGCAAGGCCACCGAAATGGCTCTCGAACATCTCCGCGACCAGAAGCAGGAGCCCGATCCCGAGCTACTCAAAGAGCTCGGCTGGACGAAGGAAGAGCTTGCCGAGTTCGTCCGCCGCTGGGAAGCGATGGAAAAGGCGGCGAAGCAAGATCCCAAGGCCCAGAAGGAGCTGGACGAATCGCTTCGCAGCCTGGGCCTCAAGCCTGCCAAAAACCGGCGGCGAACCGGCGGAACGGCCAGCGACAACCAGCGCGACCTCCGCGACAGCGGCAGCCGCTCCTCCGCTCCGCCGAGCTATCGGGAGCAGTTCGAGCAGTTCCGCAAGGGAGCGGGGCGCAGCGAGTAGTTCGTAGTAACCGGCTTCAGCCGGTTGTCGGCACTAACCCGCTAAAGCGGGTTACTACGAACTTTTCTTTCGATACAATGAGGGGCGTCCGTGGTTCAATGGACAATCGCCCTCATTCGCAAGGAACCTCGCCATGTCTCGTTCATTCCCCTTCACCCGCCGCCACTTCCTTGCTGGTTCCGCCGTTGGCGCTGCCGCTCTCTGGCTCCCCGATTATTGGCAGCCTGGCGTCTTGGCCCAGGAGCTGACCCGCACACCGGCTCAGACCGAAGGCCCGTTCTACCCGGACAAGCTGCCGCTTGATACCGACAACGACTTGATCGTCATCAACGACAAGCTCACTCCTGCGGTGGGAACCATTTCGCATCTCACGGGAAAAATCCTGAGCGCCAGCGGCGAGCCTCTCCGCAACGTGGTCGTCGAAATCTGGCAGTGCGACAACAACGGGGCCTATCTCCATTCCGGCAGCGATAACGGCAAAAAGCGGGACGGCAATTTTCAGGGTTTCGGCCGCTTCCTCACCGGCAGCAGCGGCGAATACTACTTCCGCACCATCCGGCCGGTCGCCTACCCCGGCCGCACGCCGCACATCCACTTCATGATCAAGAAAGGGGACAAAGAACTGCTCACCACGCAGCTCTACGTGAAGGATGATCCGGGGAACGAGAAGGATGGCATCTACAAAAGCGTCCGCGACCAGAAACTGCGAGACGCCATCACCGCCGACTTCGCCCCGATGAAGAACTCCAAAATCGGCGAACTGGCGGCGAACTTCAATCTGGTGCTGGGAGTGACGCCGGAGAGCAAGTAAGTGGGGTAGGCTTCCAGCCTGCCCTTACCGCATTCTGTGTTTCTCGTCCGACAGGAACGACAAGTCCGGGTGGGAGTCCTCCAGTTTGTTCTTGCTGGCGGATACCTCCCAAATGTCTTGCACCGCATACCGCGCCAGCCAGATCATGGGGAGCAGGAAGGGGAGGAAACAAACGGTAAACAGAACGCTCATTCCTGGGTTGCTACTCATCACGTATCGCGTCAGCGAGAGCGTGGCAGCCAGTCCGAAAGTGATGATGAACATCCCCCGCAAGTCGATCCGCGACAACTTGAGGACGCTCCCCGGCCGGGCAAACGCCATACGGACCGCGGCCAGGCCAATCGCCGCCAACACCGGCGCGACTCCCAGGACGATTGCGATGATAAGGATTGCCACTACGCCGCTCCCGCGAGAGAAAGCTGGAGATGAAGACTATTCGCGAACGCTCAGTGGATTATTCCTGGACTCCTAATGCCGCTTGTTTACCAGGTGATAGGTGCTGGTGATGAGGCGGATACTTCCCAGTCGTTCGGAAAAGGATCGTTTGTCGCGGAGAGGATTCTCGCCGACATCCGCGAGCTTGCCCTGGCTCATCGCCCCCTCATTAAATGGAGGGAGCTGACTCGGGTGGTTGCGCCGTACAGCAAACGCCGAAACCGCGACGGCGACTCCGATGATGATGGCAGTCACAAAAAGGGCAATGGCGAGCATACTGGGTATTCGTCAGATATCTGGACTGCTTGAACGGGCGATGCAAGTCGTGGTAGCAATGAGAGATGCGACGAAGCTATTCGCCGGTTCTTCCGAGTCTGATTCTACATTTGCCGTAGGAGCCTGATCTCATCGCGGGTAGAATCCGCCGCCGAGAGCCTGCCTTGTCAGGCCGTAGCAGCTTGCTCTTTGGACGAGATAAGACTCCCAGTGTTCACCATCCTAAGACTTGGCCTGTTGAGCCTCTTGCTTTTCCCCGCTTCGCCTTTGCGCGCCGAGAATGCATCCGCACCGGAGGCTCCTCCTACAACACCGGAAGAAATCCAAAAGGCCGCCCAGGAATTGAGCAGGTTGTTCTCGCATTTCGCGGGTCCAATCCCTGTACCCGTGAAGCCGGAGTGGTTTCCGCTGAACCCTGAGGACGCAAAACGGGTCGAGGAGGTGCTGACGGCTTGGAGCGCGAGTCGAGCCAAAGGAGGCCGCTTGCGCTGCCAATTTCGGAAGTGGGAATTCGATCCCGACTTTGGACCCAAGGATCCGGCTGTTCCGTTTATCTATACGACGGGAGAATTTCGCTGGGGAGGTCCGGATGTCTGGATGTGGAAGGGGACAAGTGCCAAGAAGGCGGTCGTGAAGGGAGACAAGACCGAGTGGGTCAATGTTGATCCCTACTACTGGGCACGCAACAAAGACACTTTTTACGAGTGGGACTACCGGCGCAAGACTCGAACGGAGCATCGCTACCCGGTGGACTCGGTTGGCCAACCGCAAATTCGCATTTTGGGCTTTTTCGTTGCGACCTTTCCGCTGACGGACATTTATCGCCTCGACCCCGCCGGGCTCCAGGATCGGTTTTGGATTCGGCCTTTGACTCCGACGGAGGGGAAATGCGAACGCTGGCTGGAGCTTGTGCCAAGAAAGGACGCCGATGCGAAACAGTTTTCCTCGCTACTTGTGGCGATTTCAGAAAGTGACTGGGACATCCGTGCGTTGGATATTCGTGCGTCCAACTATTCCGCGGAGTCCTATTCCGCTCGGACCTCCCTCGAATTCCTGAAACGGACCAGGCCAACCGCGATGACAGGCTTCCTAAATGATTGCCTTTCGCCGGCCGGTTGGAAGAGCGTGATTGCGGACTACCGAGATATGCCGAGTAAGAAGTGATGCTCAGTCTGACGATTTTGTGCGCAACCTCTTCGCACCTATGCTTCCTCTGCGGTCTTTGCGCCTTGGCGTGATGCACTTCTTCGCCAATTCGAAAGGGCATCACGCCAAGGCGCAAAGCTCGCAGAGGGAGAGACATGGCTTCAAATGGACCAAATGTGCTTAGTATATATGTCAGAACTCAGGAAAAAATCTTGAAAAATATGACTGCACCCATTTGACATCGACTAGGGTACATATTTATCATATTGAAAGACGCGGCGGAGCTCCGCACTGGGCCAGGGAGGGTGCGCTCTTTGACAATCTGGTTGTAATGGAAGAATATCTGCCGTAAAGATACTGTGACATCGCGCCCTAGTAGCTGATAAAATGGTTATCAACTCTCGCAGTTATCCCCCCGAATGGGTCGGAATTACTTGGCGGGAGCCAGCCTGGGGTTAGGGCGATAGCGAGCGGCGCAAATGCCTGTGAGGAACGAGGTTGCGGCAAGCATCCGCGGACAAACTGGCCTTGAGCGGATAGGAATTATTCCGAGCCGCCCGCCGCTTATCACCCGGCGGGCCGAACTCGGAGGGGTCTTGTCGTTTAAGCCATTCCCCGCTTCTTGAGCTCTCCCACCACGCCCTGCACAATCTTGGCGATGTGCTCGGGGTCGACAGTGCGTTCGACTTTGCAGCCGCCGGCCGGTTCGCTGGTGAATCCTTCGGCGGCGAGCAGGCACTGGAGCTGGTCGCTGAGTTTGGCGAGCTGCTGCTCTTGCACCGCCGATCGGGGCTGGCGGCTGGGGCCAGGTTCGATGCCGCGGAGCTTGAGGGCGGCCCGGAAGCCGTCGGGGAATTCGGCGCTGTAGAGCATCGTGTCAAACAGCGGCAGCAGGCGGTATTGCAGGTCGCGGGCTTCGTCGATTTTTCCCGCCATCGTCAGGTCGAAGAGCTTACGGGTGATTTCTGGGGCGACACCGCTGGTCGCGTTCGTGCCGCCGTCGCAGCCGATGAGCAGCATCGGCATCAGGGCGGCATCCCAGCCGGTGAGAAAGGCGAAGTCGGGACGGACGGGGCGGACCGCGGCGATCATCCGCATCATGTGCGGCAGATCACCGGAGGAGTCCTTGATGGCGACGACGCGGGGGCATTCCTCCGCCAGCTTCAGCACCGTCGGCACGTCGATCGGACTGGCGAACATCGGGATGTTGTAGAGCGTGACGTCGATCGGCGTGTTGTCCGCGATTTCCTTGAAGTAGGCGTACACGCCGGCCGGCGAGAGCTTGTAATAAAACGGCGAGACGATGGCCACCGCCCGGCAGCCGAGCTGATGGTAATACTCGCAGGCCTTGATGGTTTCCTTGGCGTTGGCTTCCGCGGCTCCGGCCAGAATCGGCACCCGCCCGCGAGCCTGATCGGCCATAATCTCAATAATCCGCCGCCGCTCCTCCGCCGTGAACCGCGTAAACTCCCCCGTCGAGCCGTTGGGATACAGGCCGTGCACGCCGTGGTCGATCAGCCAATCGACATACCGCCGCGTCTCCGCTTCGTTGATCTCGCCGTCGGGGAGCAGCGGGACGATGTTCGGGGTGAAGATGCCGCGGAGTCGGGAGGAAGACATGAGGGTCGGGGCTAGGGGTTCGGGGCCGGGAACGGATGCTCACGCGAGGCCGCATAACCAGTAGAATTAGCGCCACCGGCAGCGTCCAGGGGCCGCGCAGCCCGCTGACAAAGACGTAGTCAGGCAAACATAGCTCACAGTCGGCGGTAATCGGCGACGTTTCCGAGCCCAAACGAAGGCGGCTTTCCTTGTCCAAGTCCCGCGGTAAATCGGAATCGCTCCGCTCTCAGGCACACGGAGACCAGCCGCCCCCAGGCGTAAAGGAATCAGCAGTTACCGAATCGACAACCGCCGACTGGGCGATCGCCTTAGGAGTCGTGGCGGTTGGGGCGGCATACCTGGCGATTTTTTTCTCTACTTCGCCACCCCGGCTATTGGTGATTGCCCATCTCTTGATGCCCGATGAACTGGTCAGTCAATGGGCGGAAGGGAGGTGGAGCCAGGCCCAGTTCTTCGATCGCTGGCCGATCCTGCTGTGCGGCTCGGCAATCTTGCTGGGGTGCTATTTCATGGGGCGAGTTGTGCTCTGGGTGGCTCGATGGGACAGTTCGCTGACGACCCTGGAACGGATCATACTTTCGCTCGGCATTGGCCTGCATTTGCAGTCGCTGCTGACGCTGCTGGGTGGACTGATATCCGTTCCGATCAGTCCGCTGCTGTTCGTGCCGTGTTGGGTGATTTCCGCCGGCTCGGTCCTTGTACTTTGGTGGCTGGGCAAACTGCATTATGAGCCGGATGCGCCGATCCTGAGCCGTTTCGCAGCAACGGAATCCGTTCCCGCTTCCAAGCTCGCGCTCGCGGCGAGTTGGAGCCTGCGAATCTACATCGGCCTGTGCTCTTTGGCGATCTTTCTCGGGGCGCTGCTGCCACCCGTGGACTTCGACGTGCGGGAGTACCACCTGCAAGTTCCCAAGGAATGGAACGAACTGGGGGCCGTCACTTTTCTGCCCCACAACGTCTATGGCAATATGCCGCTCGGCGCGGAACTGCATTCTCTCGCGGCGACTCAGTTGATGCCCGGCGGCGAGCGGCCCTGGTGGTGGGGTGCGCTGGCCGGAAAGTTCATCATGGCCTGCCATGGGCCGCTCGCGGCGCTGGCGGTTTACTCGATGGCAAGACGATTTCTCTCGCCCCTGGCCGGGCTGTCGGCAGCCGCCATTTACGTTTCATCACCTTGGGTGGTACACGTTTGCATCAACGGGCTCAACGAAGGTGTACTTGCCTTTTATCTAGTGACCGCGATGTCTGTGCTGCTGATCAATCCGCAGCACGTTCGCGCTTTCGTCATTGGCGGACTGCTGGCCGGAGCAGCCGCATCGTGCAAATATACCGGCGTGGTGTTTTTGGTGCTGCCTTTAGCGATTCTGGCGTTCATCATTGCTGCCAGATTTCCACAATGGAACATTCCGAGAGGGCTCTCGTCGGCCGCAGTCTTGCTGGTAGTGACCGCCCTGAGCTGCGGCTTGTGGTACGGCAAGAACTGGGTGGTCGCGGAGAACCCTACGTATCCCCTGCTCTCCAGTATTTTTGCGGGAAAGTCGCGCACTCCGGAAAAAGATGCCCAATGGTCTAAGGCTCACAAGCCACCTTCCTTTGCGATTGCGAACCTGGCGGATTCGGCGCAGCATGTATTGTGGAAGAGTGATTTTCATGACCCGCTGACTGTTCCTCTTGCGGCGCTGGGAATCGCGGGAATTGCCGTCGCAGTGCGAAACCGAATTCAGAATCGCAAGAGTGAGTCAGAATTGCTTTCCGCGTCTCATTTTCCCTTCCTCGCGACTGCCGCTGTTCTGGCCTTTTTCCTCATCGCCTGGTGGCTCTTCACCCATCGCCTGGATCGCTTCCTTGTTCCCGCCATTCCGTTGGCGGCTCTCTTGGCGGGGGCGGGAGTTGAATGTGAAAGGAAGAAGCCCCTGCCGTACATCGTCGCCGGTCTGATGGTCGCCGGCTTGACCTTCAACCTGCTCGCGGCGGTCTCTCCATTCGTGGGGGACAACCGCTGGTTCGCTTCCCTGGAGAGGCTGCGAACCGATGAACCGGTGACCGACCGGCAAATCTCGCGCGTCAAAGCCGCCCACCGCTGGCTCAACCAAAACGTGAAACCGGGCCAGGCAGTTCTCTGCGTCAGCGATGCCGCCGTCTTTGATCTGGAAATGTCCGTGTATTACAACACCTGCTTCGACGACTGTCTGCTGGTGAATTGGACCGATGGCAAAACCCCCGAACAGCGACGGAGAGAGTTCAGGAGCCGTCGAGTCGCGTACGTCTATTTTGACGAAGACGAATACAACCGCTACATCAGCCCAGGCAATTACGGCTTCGATCCGCGATTCTCTCCGCAACTGCTCGCTGAGCTCGTCCACCAAGGGGTGCTCAAACCGCCGCTGCAGGGCGCTCCGCCAGCAATCTACCCCGTCGCACCGTGACCGTTTTTGCCGGGACCAAAAAGCCACATCCCCGCCGCAAAAATCAATGTTCCCGCGATCGCTCCGCAGACATCCGTCAGCCAGTCCAGTGGATCGGCGGTTCGGTTCTTAACGAGCATTTGGGTCAGCTCATCGAGGATGCCATAACTAGCGGCCAACGCAACAATTGCCGCATACAAAAGCGGCCCAATTCGCCGGAAACAGGCGACACAGCCGCATAACAAAATCGCCAGTCCGACAAACGCCCCAAAGTGAACAAGCTTGTCACTGTGCCCTCCTCCGTGAATCCCGTTGCCCGGCAGGTGGGTTCCGGCAAAAATGACCAGCAAGTACGCAGCCGTTGCCGCCAGGATCAGCAAAGTGCGGAATTGCGAGGGAGCGGTCATGCGGGCCTTGGTCTCTGCCGGGAGGGGGCGGGAAAGTATATCATGGCCCGAAGTGATTTCACGGCACAGGGTGTGGGTTTTAGGAGCGACTGATGACGGTTCTGGTTACCGGCGGTGCGGGGTTTGTCGGCAGCCATCTGGTGCGGCGGTTGCTCGACCAGACGGAGCATGCCGTCGTTATCCTGGACAACTTCAACGACTACTACGACCCGCGGATGAAGCGGGCTAACGCCGCGCTCTTCGAACATGAGCCTCGGGTCAGCCTGGTGGAAGACAACTTCCGAGACGCCCATCTCTGTGAGGCTCTCTTCGCCCGCTGCCGGTTCAGCCACGTCATTCACTTGGGGGCGTATCCCGGTGTGCCCTATAGCCTGAAAGAACCGCAACTCTACATCGACGCCAACATCAGCGGCACGGCCGTTCTGCTGGATGCCGCACGGCGTCACGAAGTCGAGCGATTCCTGTTTGCCTCGTCCTCAACCGTCTATGGCCGCGGGGCTCAGTCGCCGTTCGTCGAAGATGCGGCGCTCGGCATACCCGCCAGTCCTTACGGTGCGACCAAGCGGACCGCGGAGCTGCTTGGCTTCACTTGGAACCAGCTTTATGGCCTGGCGTTCACGTCGCTCCGCTTTTTCAACGTCTACGGCCCGCGCCTCCGTCCGGAACTGGCCCTCGCCGTCTTCACGCGGAAAATTTTGGCCGGTGAGCCTCTGCCGCTTTACGGCGATGGGAGCGTGCTGCGAGACTTTACGCACGTCAGCGACATTTGCTCCGGAGTCATCGCCGCCCTCACAGCGCCTGGCATCGCCGGCCAATCGATCAACCTCGGCCACAACGAGCCTGTGCAGATGCTCCGCCTCATTAGCCTCATTGAAGCCGCCGCCGGCAAAAAGGCCCTCGTCGAATTCCATCCGCCCCGCGCGGAAGACATGCCTCTCACCTGTGCCGATCTCACCAAATCCCGCCGTCTCCTCGGCTACGAACCGCGCGTGCCGATTGAAGAGGGGGTGCGAGAGTATGTAGAGTGGGCAAAGGTGGGGTAGGCTTCCAGCCTGCCCAGAAATTGCACTTAGTAACGAACCAAACTGCAACTCATCCCATTATTCTGCCATCTTCCACCTCTCCCTGGAGCAATTCCATGCATCGCCTTCTCCTCTCGACTGCTGTGGTATTTGCCTTGGTCGCGTCGCAGTCAGCCTCCGTTGCCGATCCCCCCGCGAAGGACAAACCCAAAGAGCCCGAATGGAAGAGCCTGTTCGACGGCAAAGAGCTCGGCAAATGGAAGAGCACCGACTTTGGCGGGCAGGGGGAAGTAAAAGTTGAGAAAGGAGATCTCATCCTGGAAATGGGCGAGCCCCTCACCGGCGTGACCTGGCAAAAGAAGGACGAACTTCCGACCGACAATTTCGAAATCACCTTGGAAGCCATGAAGCTCAAAGGAGATGACTTCTTCTGCGGCCTCACGTTCCCCTGTCGCAAGTCCTATTGCAGCCTCATCTGCGGCGGCTGGGGGGGAGGGGTCGTCGGCATCTCCAGCATCAATAATTTCGATGCCTCGGAGAATGAAACCACCAAGTACCAGGAATTCAAGAAGGACAAGTGGTACAAAGTCCGGGTCCGCGTGGCCGACGACAAGATCCAAGCCTGGATCGACGATGATCAGCTCGTCGACGTGGAGCTAAAAGACAAGAAGATTTCCACCCGTTTTGAAGTCGATATCTCCCAGCCCCTCGGCATCTCCGCCTACCGCACTAAAGCCGCCTTGCGAAACATCAAAATCCGTAAGGTGGAACCGGCGGAGAAAGAAGAGAAGGAAGAGAAGGAAGAGAAGAAGTAGCCACGGATGAAACACGGACGATCACGGATGTGAAGAATACCCCTCCCTCTGCTGCTCTGATTTTTCTGTCCTCCATTTTTCCGTCACATGCTTTCCACAGTCCGCCTGACATCGCTGCTCGGTTGCATTCTGATTTCCTTGTCCACCCAAGCGGCGGACGATGCGCCGACGTATTCCGAGCACCAGGACCTTTCCTATTACCTGAATGCTGCCGGCCAGAAGCAGCCCATCAGGACGAAGGAGGACTGGCAGATTCGCCGCGGGCACGTCCTGGCGAACTTGCACAAGGTCATGGGCGACCTGCCACGACCGGAGAAACCAGTGCCGCTGGAGATGAAAGTGCTGGAAGAGACCAAGGTCGGCGACCTCGTCCGCAGAAAAGTCTCCTACCACACGGACAGCAAAGAACAAGTCGTCACCGCTTATCTCTTCCTGCCGCCGGGCGATGGAAAAACGCCGGCTATTCTCTGTCTCCATCAAACCACCGGCATCGGCAAAGGTGAGCCGGCGGGGCTCGGCGGAAATCCGAACCTGCACTATGCGCTCCATCTCGCCCAGCAAGGCTATGTCACGCTCGCCCCCGACTATCCGTCGTTCGGCGACTACAAGTACGACTTCGACCCCAAGTACGGTTACAAAAGCGGGTCGATGAAGGCGATCTACGACAATGTCCGGGCTACCGACTTGCTGGTTTCGCTGCCGCGAGTCGATGCCGAACGCATCGGCTGTATCGGCCATTCACTCGGTGGCCACAACACCATCTTCACTGCCGTCCACGACACACGCATCAAAGTCGCCGTCAGCAACTGCGGCTTCACCCGGTTCCACAAATACTACGAAGGGAAACTGGCCGGCTGGACCAGTGCCCGCTATATGCCGCTGATTGCCAGCGAGTACGGGAACAATCCCGACAAGGTTCCGTTCGACTTCCCCGAGCTCATCGCCGCCCTCGCTCCGCGGGCCTTTCTCGCCAGTTCTCCTATCGGGGACAGCAACTTTGAAGTCAGCGGCGTCAAAGACACCATCGCCTCCGCCAAACCGATTTTCAAACTCCTCGGCGTGGAAGAGAACCTCGCCGCCAACTATCCCGACTGCGCCCATGACTTTCCCGAAGACGTTCGAAAGGTCGCCTACGACTTTCTCGACAAACATCTCAAGAAATAACCACTCCGCCTTCCGCTCGCCCCTTTCCGCGGTTCCTCCCCATGTCTCTCGAACTTCGCCGCCGGATCTTCGATGCCCTGGACGCCCTCGTCCTGATCGATCCGCACACCCACATCAACCCACTCTCGCCGGCATCGACGACTCTCGCCGACATCCTGGGCTATCACTATTACACCGAGCTGGCCCATTCCGCCGGGATGCCCAAGGAGCAGATTGAAGAGCCGGGACTCGACCCCAAAGAGAAGGTCCATCGGCTGATTGCCAGGTTGGGGCCGATTAATAACACCATCCAGTACAGTTGGCTGGTGGAAATGGCTCAGAAGTTTTTTGGCTTCGCGGATGAGCGCGTGACGCTGCAAAACTGGGAGCTGCTCTATGACACAGCCGCGGCCAAGATGGCGTCCCCCGATTGGCCCCGGCAGGTGCTCGAGCAAAGCCAGCTCGAAGCCGTCTTTCTAACCAACGACTTTGACGACCCGCTGGCTGGCTTCGATACCAGCGTCTACGTCCCGTGCCTGCGGACGGACGACTTGGTTTTTCACCTGTGCAAACCCGACGTCCAGGATCGGCTGACTAGTTGCACGCGGCTTGAAGCGAGTTCGGCCGAAAGCACGCGGCGAGCGATTTCCGCCCTTTTCAACCACTTTAAGGGCAACAATGCACGGGCGTGCGCGATTTCGCTGCCGCCGGACTTCTCGCCGGCGAAAGTCAGCGATTCCAGGGCAAATACGGCCCTCGCGGCCCTCTACCAGCACGGCAGTGCCGCCAGCGAAGCCGACAAACGGGCGGCCGGGGGGTTCGTCTTCTGGACCCTCGCTGAAATGTGCGCGGAGAATTCGCTGCCGTTCGATCTGATGATCGGCGTCAACCGCGGCGTCTATGAAGCGGGCGTGCATCAGGGCCGCGACCTCTACGACAGCCGAGTTTCGCTGATTCAGTACAAGGATTTGTTCAACGCCTTTCCACAAGTGACGTTTCCGATTTCCGTCCTCGCCAGCGTGACCAACCAGGAACTGGCGAGTTACGCCTGGATTTTTCCGAACGTCGTGACCAACGGCCATTGGTGGTATAGCAACACACCGACCTTCATCGAACACGATCTGGCCGCTCGCCTGGAAGCGGTCCCACGGACCAAGCAGATCGGCTATTACAGCGACATGTACAAGCTGGAATTCGCCCTGCCAAAGTTCGCCATGTACAAGCGGATTCTCGCCAAAGTCCTGGCCGAACGCTTCTGTATCGACCGCGGCTGGAGCGAAGAGCGGGCGGTGGATTTTGGAACGCAGATTTTGCGCGGGAATGTGGAGGCGATTTTCTATCGCTGATACGTGGCGACACGCGGCCCGCGTGTCTGCCTCTTCTCAAAGGTACTGCGTTAGCTCTCGTTCGAGCCAACACGCGGGACGCGTGTGGCTACGCTCACATCCGCAAAGCACGCCTTCCTTCCCCCATGATCCGCCGGCGTGAGCAGCGGCTCTTCGAGCTTGCACTTGTCCATCACGAAGGAACAGCGGGGATGGAATGAGCAGCCGCTGGGGGGGCGAAGCATGTCGGGGGGCTGGCCAGGGATGGCGGGGAGGGGGCCGGTGTTGTCGGCGTCCCAGCGGGGAATCGATTTGAGGAGCCCCAGCGTATACGGATGCCGCGGCTGGGCAAACAGCGGACTGACCGCGGCTACTTCCACAATCTTCCCACCGTACATCACCAGCACCCGGTCGCAGACGCTGGCGACGACGCCGAGGGCGTGGGTAATGAGGATGACCGCCGTCCCCTGCGTCTTTTGCAGTTCCTTGATCAACTCCAGCATCTGGGCCTGAATGGTCACGTCGAGAGCCGTCGTC
>SXOA01000024.1 GCA_005778405.1 Planctomycetaceae bacterium | reverse complement strand
GGTCGAGACGACACACGAGGTCGGCGGCGCGATCGGGATCACCCGCCGAAAGTGCGTCGCGGAGGTGGATGGCAAACGGGCCAGCGGCGTGGGGCACATGCCGGTTTTCCCGATCCCGCGAGGGCCGGCAACCCGGAGCATCGGATTAGGCAGGTGACGCCGTCCTTGGTGACGGTCGGGCTGCCGAAGCTCTTCTGGAGAATGACGTTTCGTCCCTTGGGGCCGAGAGTCACCTTAACCGCCCGGGCGAGCTTGGAAACGCCGCGGCGAATCGCTTCGCGGGCTTCCTGATCGAATGCAATGATTTTGGCCATGAAATGAAACTCCTGAATTGGTTGGTTGTATGGGGTAGCTGCAGGTGAAGAATCGAGCAGGGCAGGCTGGAAGCCTACCCCACGTCGTTAATCCTCCAGGATGGCGAGGATGTCTTCCTCGCGCATCAGCAGCAGCTCTTCGTCGCTGACCTTGAAAGTCTCGCCGGCCCAAGTGGTGAACAGGACCCGGTCGTTCACCTTCACTTGAAGCGTTCCGCGGCTGCCGTCGTCGAGCAGCTTTCCATTGCCGACGCTGACCACCACACCGCGGCTCGGCTTCTCCTTGGCGGAATCGGGGAGGACGATGCCGCCCGCGGTCTTCGCTTCGCTCGATTCGCGGCGGACCACGACGCGATCGCCGAGGGGCTGCAACTTCAGGTCCGTCTTCTTTTTGGCCACGGGCTTCTCTTTGGTCGCGGTCGACATCGGCAAACTCCTAGGGAAAGGCGGGGGTGATTTGTAGTGGAAATGACAAAACGGGCTGTCAAAACGGCGCAACACCGGCATGTAGTCCCTCACTTAGGCAACCGGCGCGCCAAAGCACTCCGAGCTGCCAAAAATGAGGTTTTGAGCCTCATTTTCGGGGCTGAATCCAGGAGAGGGCTTGCCAAGGCTACTGGCGGCTGGAGACCTTGGGAAGCGGAGCTGGAACGGAGGGACTCATTCCTGTCAAAATGACAGCGGAATCTTGAGCCGTTTATATAGCCCCCTCGGGGAAGTCAACCCGCTGAAAGCACCCCCGAAAGCAAGGCACAGCCGCCCGTTGTGAAACGGGAGGTCCCGGTTCACAATGCATGAACACCCTTTCGTTCATTTCCCCCTCCAATCCCTTATGCCCATCAAAGTTTCCTGCACTTGCGGTGCCGCCTTTGCCGCCAAGGACGAACTGGCGGGTAGGACCGTCGCTTGCCCCAAGTGCCAACAGCCGCTGACGATTCCCGGCGCTGCGGCGGCCCAGCGGCCGGCTCCCGCCCAGCGTTCCGCGCCGGCTCCCGCGCAACAAGCGGTGCCCGATGCCCCCAGCATCTTTGACGATGCGGGCATCAAGGCCAAGCAGCACACGGGTCAGGTCTGTCCGAGCTGCTACCATCCGATGAAATCGGGAACCATTCTCTGTGTCCACTGCGGCTTTAGCTTGCAACTGGGGCGGAAGATGGAAATGCAGATTCATGGCAAGGGCACTGGGGGCCACGGTGAGTCGGCGGAGCAAGCGCTGCAACGGGCGGCAATCACGCTGGAAGAAGACAAGCGAGAGGAAAGGAAGAAGCTCTCCGAAGGGATGCCCTGGTGGGGCTATCTGCTGCTGTTTGTGGCAGCCTGCAGCCTGCTGACGATGATGATGATTTTGCCCCCCGCGACAGCAACTGGGGTGGCGCTGATGTTCCTATGGGGGCTCGGTATTCTGTTGGGAATCTACGCCAACATCATGATCATCATTATCGCCTTCAAGGATAACGTGGCTCAGGGACTGTGCGTACTGTTCATTCCCTGCTATGCCTTCATTTATACCATCATGCATTGGGATCAATGCGGCACGTTCTTTTTGCTGAATCTCGCCTCGGGCTTTATCCAAGGCCTGGCACAGGTCATCCTGGCGTTTACAGCGGGGGACGCCAACCAAGCCGCGGAGATTCCACATTCCACTCCCATTCCGATCGTCCGGTTCTTAAACGAACGGCCCTATTGTTAGCATTTCCACCACATGTCACTCGTGGACGAGGTTTGAATTGAAGCGAAATCAAGTTGCACTTCAGGTCCGTCAAACCACAGCACATTGGAATAGAAGATTCGAGGCCTAGCGGCGATCGGGATGCTCGATCGATTGCCGTACCTTTCGCAACGTTTTGACGTTGTTGTACCCCTGAATGCACATGTAGGCCAACAATGCCAAAATCGTCGGTACAATTGCGAGACCAATCAGCAGATTTCGCAGCGGGAATTTCATGGCCGGTTAATCGTCCGCTGGGGTCACAAATAGTTGAACACATTAATGAGAATGAGCGTATCCGGTTGTCGGCTGACAGTCAATTAAACATGCGATAAGATGGAACTGGCAGCCAAAGAGGAGGACGTATGAAAGTCGATTTATTGGTCATCGGCATTTGTGCAGGGCTCTTCATTCCATCTCAACTTTGCGCGCAAGCCCCTAAATCCAGCCAACAGATTGCCGCCCAGCTGACGGTAAGTGTCAACAGCAGCGAAAAGGAGGTCCCGGTAGAAATCCGCTACCTCCTCTTCCTGCCGCAAGGGCATGGGAGCGCGGAAAAGAAGGACGAGAAGTGGCCGCTGTTGCTGTTTCTGCACGGCTCTGGAGAGCGTGGGAACGACAACCTGGACCTGGTAAAGAAACACGGCCCGCCCAAGATTGTGGAGGAAAAAAAGGACTTCCCTTTCATCACCATTTCCCCCCAGTGCCCGAGCGGAAAACCCTGGAATGCCCAGCAAATGGCCAAACTTGTCGATCACGTAGCGAACACCTACTCAGCCGATCCCAAACGGCTCTATGTGACCGGACTGTCGATGGGAGGCTATGGAACTTGGAACCTGATAGCGGATTTTCCCGGCAAGTTCGCCGCGGCCATTCCGATTTGCGGCGGCGGCGATCCGGCCAAAGTCGAGAAGATGAAGGACACGCCGATTTGGGTCTTTCACGGCGCGAAGGACTCGGCTGTTTCCATCAGCCAGAGTGAGGCGATGGTCGAGGCGCTGAAAAAGATCGACGGGAAGGTCAAGTTCACCATGTATCCCGAGGCCGGCCACGACTCCTGGACCGAGACGTATAACAACTCGGAAGTCTACAAGTGGCTGCTGGAGCAGAAGCTGAAGTAGCAAGAATGACTTAGCAGAACGCCGCAGAAGAAAGATCTGAATGGCTTGAGAAGGCCATCCGGCAAAATCGCATGTCCCCCCTCCTCCAATCCCTCGTCGCCGCCACCCTCTGCCTCCTCGCCGGAGCCTATCTCGCGTTCCGCGCTTATCGGATGTTTGCCAAACGGGCCGGCGGAAGTTGCGGAGGTGGAGGTTGTTCGTCCTGCCCGAGTGGAGAGAACGCGGGGGGAGCGAAAATGAAGACGCTACTGCCCTTGGAAATGCCGCAATCCAAAACCGGGCAGCGCACCTAGATTCCCGGTTGGCTGCTCTTCCTCTCCGGCACCTTTACTGCGATCTGATCCCCCTCAACCCGGACCTCAAACGCGTCCACTTTCACTTTCGGATTATCCAACCACTTTCCGTCGTGGATGCAGAATCGCCAGGCGTGCCAGGGGCAGGTGACCTCGCCCCCTTCCAAGTAGCCGCCGGCGAGGGAGGCCCCCATATGCGGGCAGAAGTCGTCGATGGCAAAATATTTGCCGCCCTCGTTGAAGACCGCCACCATCCGCCCGCTGACCGCGTAAGCCTGCCCTTGCCCCGGCAGAATGTCGCCGATCTTGGCGACCGGTGTGACCGGGGTCTCGGTGCTTTCCGGCGTGACTGACATGGCGCTGCGGGTTAGTGTCGAAGATTGGCTAGCTCGTGTAAAATGCTGACTTTCCAGATTTTACGCCCAGTCTCGCGAACGCGACAGATGGATGGAACCCACACTAACCCGAAGCGGCAGCGAGGGAGCGCACCCACCATATGCCAGTTCGCGCTATCCTGTCTGCTCCTGACGCTGTCCGCATCCACCTTCGCAGACGATAAGACACCCTCTCCCCGTTCTCTGTACCTCGCCGGCCATTACGCCGAAGCGGCGGAGCAATACAAACAGACTGCGGATCAGGACGCAAAGTCCGCCATCGGCCTCGCCCGCTGCCAAATGGCGACGGGAGAGTACGACGAATCGACTAAGACGCTGACGGAGGCTATTCTGCGCGAGTCAAAGTCCGCGACACTATTATCGGAACTAGCTCTGCTGGAATTCCAGCGCGGCAGCGAGGAAGCCGCACGCAAACACGCGGCAGCCGCGCTCGCCCTCGACAAAGAAGCCATCACCGCCCGCTGGACCCTCGCCGAGCTCGACAGGACCAGTGGCAAGCTGGCCGATGCGCTCCAAGGATACGAATCGCTCGTCAGCAGCTACAACCGCGGCAGCAAAGTTGATTCCAGCGAAGAGGTCCTCCTGATTGGGCTGGCCGCGGCGCAGGTTGCCCGCTGGAATCGGAATCACAACCAGTTCAAACGATTGGTAAGCGAGTTCTATCCGTCGCTGCTCGGGCGAGAGAAAGAATTCTGGCCAGCTCATTTGGAAATGGCCCGACTGTTCGCGGAAAAGTACAACGAGGCGGATGCTACGACCTCGCTGGCCGCGGGCCTGGCCATCAATCCCAGCGCCGCGGAACTGCATGCCCTCAAAGCGGAGATTGCCGTCAATAATTTCGATCTGGCTGGAACCAAGTCCTCGCTTGCGCGGGCGACCGACATCAATCCGCATTTGCTCTGGGCACGGCAGCTTCGCGGCGACATGCACATGGCCGATATTCGTCCCGCAGACGCGATTGAAGTTTTGGAAGAGGCCCGCCAGTTTAATCTCCAGAGCGAAGCGACGCTCGGCCGACTTGCAGCCGCGTATGCCGCGGTCGATGGCATGCCCGGCGGAAAACCAGCCAAACGAATGCAGGCGGTCATCGACGGAGTGAAGAAGCACAACCCGCATTGCGGCGAATTCTATCTGACCATGGGCGAAAGCTTTGACCGGATGCGCCGCTATCCGCTGGCTGCCGCTCAGTTGCGGATCGCCCAGGAAAAAATGCCGCAGCTCCTTCAGGTGCGCGGACAACTGGGGATGACACTGATGCGGCTTGGAGAGGAGGCAGAGGCCGCGAAGCTGCTCGAGGAAGCGTTCACCATCGACCCCTACAACGTTCGGGTGAAAAACACGCTGGAAGTGCTCGACGTCCTCAAGGGCTACGCCATCCTGGAGACCGACCACTTCGTCCTCAAATTCGACCGCGGCCAGGACGAAATGCTGGCCCGCTACGCCTCGAAATACCTTGAAGAGGAAGTCTACCCACAGCTCGTGGAGCAATTCGGCTTCAAACCGGAAGGCAAAACGCTCTTCGAAATCTTCAGCCGCAACAGAAATACGAGCGGGCACGGCTGGTTCAGCGCGCGGATGGTCGGCTTGCCGGCGATTGGGACTGTGGGAGCCTGTGCCGGCAAGATGGTCGCCATCACCACGCCCGATGAGTTGCCCAAGAAATATGACTGGGCTCGGGTGCTGCGGCATGAATACGTGCATGTTCTCAATCTGCAACAGACCGACTTCAGCATCCCGCACTGGTTCACCGAAGGGCTGGCGGTGCATAGCGAAGGCCCGAATCGACCGCGAGAATGGAATGCAACCTTGGCGGAGCGTACCCGCGAAAAAACCCTCTACAATCTCGACACCATCACGCTAGGCTTCATCCGCCCCAAGAACTCGGACGATTGGACGCTCGCTTATTGCCAGGCGGCGCTGTATGTCGACTATGCCCTCGAAACTTACGGCAAAGAGGCGACCGCCAAAATGCTGGCCGCGTATGCCGAGCATCTTTCCACGCCGCAAGTGCTGGAGAAATGTTTTGGCGTCGATCAGGCGGAATTTGAAATCGGCTATCGAAAGTTCGTGGACGGAGTGATCGCCAAGAGTGGCAATGGCGAAGGTAAGGAGACTCGAAGCCTCGCCGAGTTGCAAAAGATTGCCGAAGACAAGAACGTCACAGCGAGAACTCTGGCCGCGCTCGCCCGGGCGCATCTCGACAGGAAGGCCAATGCCGAGGCTCGCAAGTGGGCTTTGGCCGCCCAGAAAAAAGATGCTGCCGAGCCGCTGGCGGCGTACGTCCTCGCTCGTATGCAGCTCCTCATTGGCGACACCGATGCCGCTATCGGGTTGCTCGAAAGAGCGGTCAATGAAAACAAGCCGCAAGAGGATGTGTTGGCTCTGCTTGGGGCGCTCAAGCTGAAAGCCGAGGATATTGGCGGGGCCAAGAAGCTCTATTTGCTGGGGGAAAAGCACTTTCCAGCGAGCGACCGTTGGGCCAAAGGGCTGGCCCGTATCTATTTGCACAAGGAAGAAAGTGCAAAGCTCCTGCCGGTGCTGATCAAGCTGGCAAATCTCGAACCCAGCAGCATCACACTCCGTAAGAAGGTGGCCGAATTGGCTCTGCAAGCCAAGGACTTTCCAGAAGCTCGCAATTGGGCCACGCAAATCATTCACCTGGATATCAAGGATGCGGAAGGGCATGCCCTGCTCGCCACAGCGGCGGTGGGGCTGAAGGAATTTGGGCAGGCCAGCGAAGAATACAAATCTGCCGTGGAGCTGGACGGGACCCGTAATGACTGGCGGCTTGGGCTGGCGGAATCGCTGGCCGCAGTCGGCAAGAAGGATGAGGCTCGTGCGGCAGCCCGAATCCTTCAGGACAAGGAGCCCGATTATCCCGGACTGCAAAAACTTGTGGAGAGCCTGAAGCCGTGACATCCTCCGACGAGAAAAAACCGGCCGGCCCCAACGTCTCGCTGGCCGAGTTCCAGGAGCTCATCCGCGAGATGTACCTGGAAAAGGATCTGGCCCGCGGCGTGGAAGGAACTTTCCTCTGGTTGATCGAAGAGGTCGGCGAGCTCGCGACCGCCCTTCGCAACGGCACTCATGAGGAACGGCTCGGCGAATTTGCCGATGTGCTGGCCTGGCTCACCACCATCGCCAATGTCTCCAGCGTCGATCTCTCCGAAGCCGTTACCCGCAAATACGGCAGTGGCTGCCCGGGGTGTAAAAAGTTCGTTTGCACCTGCCCGGATAGCGAGAAGCCTTAGATTAGAATTGGCAGAATAATGGAGGGGAGCAAATTAATATGGAGGAATAGAGCGTTGGTATGGGGCAGCGCGTCCAAATTCCACCTTTTCACCCTTGCGCTTTTCTTATTATTCTGCCCTCCATTATTCTGCCATCTGTCTGCCGCCGATTCCTCGCTTCTATCCATCAAACACGTCGACATCGGTTTTGGCGGCGCGTATCGCAGCGGATTCTGGACCCCCCTTACGGTAACGCTCGTCGCGAACAAGAGTGTCGCCCTAGGCGAGTTGCAACTCATTGCCGCCGACGGCGACAACGTGCCGGTCGTTTACTTTGCTGGGGACAAGACGGGCTTCCAAGGACGCCAGGTACAGCTTGCCGCGGGTCAGGAAGTTTCGCGGCGCGTCTATCTCAAAGTTGGGCCAAAAACGAGCCGCCTTTCGATCCGGCTGATCGATCCGGCAAATGCCAAAGTCCTCTGGCAGTCCCGCCTCCCCGAAAGTCTGCCGGCACCGCGGCCCGCCACCACGCCGCTGGTCGTCACGCTCGGTTCCTCGGTCGGTGTTGATGACGCCCTAAACTTCACCCGCCGCAGCGAAACCGACGCGCTCGTGGCCGCCGAAGCCAATTCGCCCGCCGAATTGGCGGACCACTGGTGGGGCTATGAAGGAGTGGACACCATTTTCCTGCCCACTGGCGAATTGGGGATTCTCAAACAACTCTCCCCTGAGCAGACCACCGCGATTTTGCAGTGGGTCCAGCAAGGTGGCCATCTGGTTTTCAGCGCCGGCTCTCAAACGGCAAATCTCCTGATGGGTGACTCACCGTGGAAAGGCCTCATTCCCGGCCAGCTCGTAGAAATCGCCGCGATGCGAGATGCCGCCACGCTGGAATCTCTGGCTGGCGAGACCTTTCCCTTTACCGATGATGCTTCGCGTCCTTTGGTCGCCCGGCTCACCGCGGTTCGTGGCAAAGTCGAGCTGACGCAAGGCCCCCGCGCCGCGGATGTTCCGCTCATCATCCGCACTCCTTACGGCTTTGGAGAAGTCACGTTCGTGGCGCTGGATCTGGAGGAAGAACGCTTTGCCAAATGGGCCGGCCGCCCCCGCTTGGTCGCGGGACTGCTGCGGGAAAGCAAAGCCCCCCAGGAACAGCCCGGCGGAGCAGCCGTGACCAGGCTCGGCTATACCGACCTCATCGGCCAGCTTCGCGGAGCGCTCGAGCAGTTTCCCGGCGTGCGGGTGGTCAATTTTACCACCGTGGCCATTCTCATCATTACGTACATCCTGCTCATCGGCCCGCTCGACTACTTAGTTTTGCAGCGTCTGGGCATCTCCCGCTCCCTCACCTGGGTCACGTTCCCGCTCTTGGCACTCCTGTTTTGCGGCATCGCCTGGTTCACCGCCCGCTGGTCCCATGGCAACAGTCCGCGGCTCAACCAGGCGGAGATCATCGACATCGACGCCGAACGGGGCCGCGTACGAGCGACTGCCTGGCTGCACCTCTACAGCCCGGAGACGAAGACCTATGACCTCGCACTGCACACGAGAGCCGCGGCAAACGCCAGGCCCGGCACCACCGCCGGACATCTCACCTGGCAGGGCCTTCCCGGCAGCGGCCTGGGGGGCCTCGACGCCCAGCAGGTCGCTTCCAGTGTTGTCGACCCCTACGAAATTGAGTTTCCTGCCGCGATTCCAGGTCTGCGCTCGCTCCCCATTCAGGTCGGCTCGTCGAAAAGTCTCGTCGCCCGCTGGTGGCAGGACGTCGCGCTGCCGGCCGATTCCAACTTGACGCTGAATGAGCACGGCGTGCCGATGGGGGACATCGTCAACCCGCTCGACGTGGAACTGCACGACTGCATCTTCACGTTCAATATCTGGATGTATCGCGTGAGAAAACTCGGCCCCGGCGAGCGCTTCAGCCTGAGCGACGGCCGGCCGCTCTATCTCGAATCTCGCCTGCAACAGCATCAGGGGAGCGACTTCAAGGATTCCGCCACTCCCTGGCAAAGAGATTCTGACGACGTTCCCACCATCCTCCAAATGCTCATGTACCATGAGGCGGCGAAAGGACAGACCTATACCGGCCTGACGCATCGCTATCAGCCATATTTGGACCTCAGCTCGCAGCTCACCAGCGGCCGCGGTCTGCTCGTCGGCCGGGTGGAAAAACCGGCCGCTGAGTTGCACATCGCCGGCTCGCCGCTCCCCGCGGACCAGGTGCAAAGCTGGACGTATTACCGCATCATGATTCCCGTCACTCCCAAATCCGCAGCCGCCAAGTAAGATGGGCCTCCTGTGATCAAAACCGTTGACCTAACGAAGAAATACGGCGACATGTACGCCATCCAGTCCATCGAGCTGGATCTGGCCGCGGGGGATCTGTTCGGCTTCATCGGCCCCAACGGCGCGGGGAAGACGACCACGATGAAAATCCTGGCGACGCTGCTCAATCCCACGCATGGCGAAGCCTACGTCTGCGGCCACAGCATCTACAACGCCCCCAAGGAAATCCGCCGCCTCGTTGGGTATATGCCGGACTTCTTCGGCGTCTACGACGACATGAAGGTGATCGAATACCTGGAGTTCTTCGCCGCCGCGTACCGCATCACTGGCCCCAAGCGCCGCCAGGTCTGCAACGAAAAGCTGGAACTCGTCGATCTCGATTTCAAGCGGGACGCTTACGCCAACACCCTCTCCCGCGGACAGACGCAGCGGCTAGGCCTGGCCCGCGTCCTCCTCCACGAGCCGCAGGTGCGGCTGCTGGACGAGCCTCTCTCGGGCCTCGACCCGCGGGCCCGTATCGAAATGCGAGCTGTTCTCCGCCGCCTCGGCCAGCAGGGGAAGACCATCATGGTCAGCAGCCACATCCTGCCGGAACTCGCCGACATGTGCAACAAAGTCGGCATCATCGACCGGGGGGTGATGAATGTGAATGCCAGCGTGGCTGACGTGATGAAGCAAGTCCGCGAGCGAGTGATCCTGATTATCGAAGTCACCGGCGACATTTCCGCGGCCGGCAAACTTCTGGAGCAATCCCCGCTGGTCGAAGCGGTGAACGACAAGCAAGGCCAGCTCCTCGTCACTCTTCGCCCCGGCAGCGACGACTACAGCGAGCTCTCTTCGCTGCTCGTTTCCGCGGGCCACAAGCTCAAGCTGTTCCGCGAGGAGGAGTTTAATCTGGAGTCCGCCTTCATGATGCTAACGAAGGGGCTGGGGCAGAAGATTTAACAAGTAGTGCGCAGGTATTCTTTACGACTGCGCACACTTTCGCCGGCCCAAATCGCATGTTAAACGGGCTTAACACAGCCCAAATCGTCGTCAACTGCGCAGTTTCACATTGACTCTGCCAGTCGTAGCGATTCTGCAAAGCTAGCGGCGAAATTCGCCAGCTTTCCCGAGCGATTTGCGTCAAGTTTGGATTGCGGCGAACTTCCCCCTTGGTACAGTCAGTTCTTGTGCCCGCGGATGCCAGGATGCGCCCCCGGTTTCCGCCAGCGAACACGTTTGTGAGAAAGTACCTCGTTTCCCGTCCCGCCCATGTCCACTCCCCATTCCACCCCGGAAGAAGTCGACCAGTTGATGCTCAATGCTCGGCTGCGAGACGAGCTCGAACCGTTCCTGGACGAATCGGTTCACATGTTCGATTCCCAGCGGCTGCCAACGCAAAAGGAAAACGAGTTTCTGGAGTCGATGCTCGCCTGGGAGCGGGCCCCGGTCCTTCCCATCAGCCGCTGGTTTGAGCCGGAGCTGAAACTGGCCCCGCCGGACAAGCTGAGCGACACGGAGCTGCATGAAGTTCTTGAGGAAACCATCAAGCAGCTCTATTCGCAGCGCATCGTGCTGGACTTTACCGAGCATCTCTCCGACCGCCAGCTCTACTGCCTCATCTACCGGGACATTCTGCCGTCGCCGGAGAAAAAAGTGGACCTCCCCAAGAACTTCCTCCACTGGCACTGCTTCGACTACGACGACCAGCCGGATGTCTGGCTCCGTTACTACGCCAGCGACGAAGAGCGCGAAGGCTGGTCGGAGGAAATGAACCTGCCGCTGCCGCCCCAAGAGCAGCCGCCGTATCCAAGGAAGATGCCACGGAGGCCGTAGGTGCGGTGTAGCTTCCATTTCCTCGGCAACGTCTGGCGCGAATCAAGAAAATGGCACCGGTCCAATGGTGCGCCTGATTCGCGTTCATTCACGTTCGATTTTTCGTTCTTGCCAGTAGTCCCTGTTTCCGAGAGTCTTCTCAATGGATTCTCGGTCGATTAGCGCTGTGGTCTGCGGTATGGCAGCAAGGTCATGTTGGGCATGTGCGCCTTCAAACTGCAAGTTCTCTTCGTCGATGGGAAACACCCATCCGTCGATGTAGACGTATTGTTTTCCGGGTTGAAGCCCCTTCGTCATTATCTTCATGAAGCCAATCCACTCTTCGACGTCTTCCGCATTGGGCTGTCCGCCGTATTTCCCGTCGAGATCATTATGGGCCAACTGTTCCCAGGAAAGATCACACTGCTCTGCGCGGGCGAATGTGAATGCCTTCCGACACTTGGGGCAAATGAATAGCCATCCACAACCGCACCACGGACAGTCAATTTGGGCTGGCGAACCAATAAAGGTGTGCTCGCATTTGCAGTGCGAGATGAGGTCATTGCTGGCTTTGGCTAAAAAGACGCCGACTTTGTTCGTCATGGGCGAATCCTAAACAGTTTTTGTTGAAGCCAAAAGGCAGAAAGGGGCGTTGGGTAGGGTACTTTCCTCTCGGATGGAACCTTCAGTCTATTTCCTAGCTTCCTCAATCCGATACAGCTTCGAATACGTACGCACAAACAAGCTGCCGTGGGCGATGGCGGGGGTGGCCCAGGCGGGTTCTTCCAGGGCGCAGGTGTGCAGCAGCTTGTAGTTCGGGCCGTCTACGAGGACGTAGGTCTTGCCGTCCTCGTTGAGCAGAAAGACCTTGCCGTTGTAGGACCACGGCGAGGCGTAGAAGCGGCCGCCGCCGGTGTCGATCCGCTGGCGGCTGAAGACGGCCTGGCCGGTCTTGGCGTCGTGGCAGGCGACAAAGCCCGCGTCGAACACCACGAACAGGCGCTCGCCGCTGATGAGGAAGGAGGGGTGAATTCCCGCCCCTTTCGGCTCGTGCCAGGCAATCCACTCGTTGTTCTTTTCCTCGTCCTTGAGGCTGATATCGCCCGATCCCCCCGGCCGGATCGCGTACAGCGGTCCATAGTGATAGCCGGCGCCGAGATACAAGAGGCCGTGCTTGGCGACCGGCATCAGGCTGACGAGGCCCGAGGTGGGAGAGAGCTCCCAGAGCAACTTGCCATCGAGATCATACGAGCGGGCCCTGTTCGTGCCGATGGTGACCAGCTCGGTCCGCTTTTCGTTGATCCAGATGTACGGCATTGACCAGTTGCTCCGTTCCGCCCGCTCGACCCGCCAGATTTCCTTGCCGGTCAACTTGTCCAGCGCGACCAGAAACGACTTCTGTTCGTTGTCGTTGATCAGGAAGAGACGATCCTGATGGAGGACCGGCGCGATCCCAGTACCCCAACTGTCGCGCATGCGGAAGCTCCCCCATTTCTGCTCCCAGAGCGGCTTGCCCTCCATGTCGAAGGCGAACAGGCCGATGTTGCCAAAATAGGCGTAAACCCGCTCCCCATCGGTGACCGGCGTATCCGAAGCGTACGAGTTGCGCGGATGACGCGGCTGCGGCGGGACTCCCTTGTGGACTTCCCGCTCCCAGAGGAGTTTTCCCGTTTCCCGGTCGAGGCAAAAAACCATCCAGCGATTCACATCCCCCGGCTTGATATTCCCGCCGGGATAGCCCCCCACCTTCGGCGTCGGCAGCGGCGGATCGACCACTGCCGAGGTCAGAAAAATCTTGTCACCCCAGATCACGGGCGAAGACCATCCCCAGCCGGGAACATCGACCCTCCAGACGACATTTTCCGTGGTGCTCCAGCGACTGGGGAGCGTGGCCCCCTCCGCGAGTCCGTCCGATAGGGCGCCGCGAAACTGCGGCCAGTTCTCGGTGTCCGCGCCGGCGACCGAAGTCAGCGTTAACAGGGTGAGGACGGTGGGAAAAAATCGCTGCATCACAATTCCTCCCGTGGGGGATTGAAGGGAAGTTTGGCTGAGGCCCCTGTATCGTAGGCATCGGGGAACGCGTCCTGCCAGAGAGGAAGCTATTTACTTCCGAATATCAAATAGCCGAGTCCGTATCCAAGTAGAGCGCCGCCCCCTCCGCCGATGGCACCACCGATCATCCCGCCCGGCACGACGCCCGTCCTCATATTCAAAGTCAACATCGCAAAACATCCCAGCGCGGCTCCTACAGCCGCGCAGGCTCGAATCACTCCGACTTTTCGGGCCTCTTCAGGGTTTTTCACCGGATTCCCCGCTTCATCGTAAATGCCAGAATGGACCAGATTGCCCCCTTCGAAAATGTCGACGTAGATGGCGACAGCATTCGTCAAAGAACCGACGATATAGGTATCCACCGTGTATTCCCGTTTTCCGGCCGAAAACCTGGGGGGTGGTTCCGTATTCAATTTCCCCTCGAATACCACCTGGCCATTGACCGCAACGCGGTCTTTTCCTGTGACAAAGGCCTTGTCAATCTTGATCGTATCACCCAGGGCGTTGATTGTGGTTGCCATCCGTCGATCCTCGCATGGGTAACTATTTGCCTGATGACACTTCCGACACCCATTCGGGGCTTCTTTTGGGGAGAGGAGCGTCAGCCTCGCCCCACGAAGGGCATGTTGGTGGCCATGACGGTCAGGAACAGGATGTTGGCTTCCAGGGGGAGGCGGGCCATGGCGAGAACGGCGTCGGCGACGCACTGGACGTCCATCGTCGGCTCGGGTTGGAAGTCGCCGTTGGCCTGGAGCATTCCCGTTTGCATTTTGGCGGCCATGGGCGTCAAGGCATTGCCGATGTCGACCTGGCCGCAGGCGATGTTGTACTTGCGCCCTTCGAGAGCGGTCGATTTCGTAAGCCCGGCGACGGCGTGCTTGCTGGCGGTGTAGGCGGCGGAGTTGGGCCGGGGAACCTGGGCCGAAATGGAGCCGTTGTTGATGATGCGTCCTCCCATGGGCGTCTGGCTCTTCATCTGGCGAAAGGCTTCCTGGATGCAGAGAAACGGCCCGGTCAGATTGATGTCGACGACCCGCTTCCAGTCTTCGACTTGGAGGTCTTCCAGCGGCGTGGCCGGGACGTTGATGCCGGCGTTGTTGAAGAGCAGGTCGAGGTGGCCGAAGGTCTGCCCGGTTTTTTTAAAGAGCGCGCGGACGGCAGCAGCGTCGCTAACATCGGTGGGGACAACGAGCGTTCGCGAGGCGGCATCGCCAGCTTTCAAGGCTGTCTCTTGGAGAGCATGTTCGCGGCGGCCGGCAAGGACGACCGAGTAGCCGTCCTGGAGAAGTGTCAAAGCGACGGCGCGGCCGACCCCAGAGCCGGCTCCGGTGACGATGGCGATTTTTGTGGTGGAGGACATGGCCCCATTCTATCCCTGGCTCACAGACTCCGCAGCCATGCGACTGCGAGTCTCGAATCACCGGCGGATAGGGCCGTTACCGCGTTCTGAATCGCCTGCTCTTGCCGCGGAGTGAAGAGGACCGCTTCGCCCCGAGCGGGAACAGTGGGGACAAGCTGCTGCACGATGCGCTGGCAGAGTTGGTCGAGCCCCTGGCCGGTAAGGGCGCTGACACCGAGTAGATCCCTATCTGTGAATGATACACCAGGCGGCAGGAGGTCTGATTTGTTCCTCACGATCAACACGCCCACACCAAGCTGTGGACATGCCACCGATGCGCTCGTGGCATCCTCCACCCACAGCACCAGGTCCGCTTCCGCCATGCCCGCAGCCGCACGGGCGACGCCGGCTGCTTCCAGGGCATCGATGCTCTCTCGCAGGCCTGCGCTATCGACGAGCTCTATGGGCCAGCCATCGAGCGCGGTGACAGCCGTCAGCAAGTCCCGAGTCGTCCCCGGCTGGTCGAAGACAATGCTCCGCTGATAGCCGACGAGCGCGTTCATGAGGCTGCTCTTGCCGACATTCGGAGCGCCCGCGATGAAGACCCGCCAAGGCTGCGTAAGATGCTCTCCGAGTGGAGCGAGTACGAGAAGGCGGTGGAGGCGGGCAAGCGGTGGCACGAGGTTATCAGGCTGGCGTTCAATGCCCGCCGCGATTTCCTCCAAACACTTCCGCAGCGCACCGTGATATTGTCCCAGCAGAATTGCTGCTGTCTTTTCCGTCCGCGCTGCCGCCAAAGCGACTCTTGCCTCCGCGACAACACGGTCTGGCTCCAGGTGCTCCGCCACTTGCTGCCAGGGAACGATCTTCGCTCCTTTCGCAGCAAGCACGTTCATCACCGCAGCCGCCGCGAATGCCCCTCCGTGAGAGTGGATTTCGACTTGCTCGGGACCGTGCAAGCCGACGACGACTTCTTCCGCCGCATCGGACAACGATTGGAAGGAGCCAAAGACGACTCGTCCGACTGGCAACTCGCCAAGCGGCTGGCCGGAAGCGGGCGAAAAAATGCGGTTGACGAGATCGATCGTGCCAGGTCCAGCAACCAGAATACTTGCGACCGCTCCGCGTCCGGAGGGCGTGAGTTGAGCGATGATGATGCCGGCCAGTTTCATGAAGCACCGCGGAGATTCGCTGGGCGCCTCATTGTACCAGCCTATCGCCGCAAGCCGTTGGCTGGTTTGACTGCGGCCGCTTCACTCAGCGCGCTACGCTGATAGATCTCGGTGGTGAGTTGCACGAACTGTTCGCGGACCGGTGGTTCGACCTTGGTGAGCTTGGTGCTCATCTGCTCCAGCTTGGGCCCATTCTGCTCGGCGGTGAGGGAGACGCGGCCGAGAAACTTGGCCGTCTCCGTGAAGTTGGAATCCGCCGTACTGCCGACTAAGGGCGAAAGCGTTTTGGCGACGAGGTCCAGGCCGGCGTTATCGACCGTCAGAAACACGTCGAGCAAGCTGGCCACGCGGCTGCGGCCATCCTGGGCATAGCCGCTGCGGATGAGCAGTACGCACCGGCCGGACATTTTGCGTTTGAAGAGCTGTCCCTCGTAGAATCCTTCGCCATAGATGATGTGCAGGTCGCTCGTGCCGTAAGCCAATTCCACATCGCACTGCGTGCCGGCTCCGTCGTTCCCTTTCCAGGTGAACGGGCCGGTTCGTTGGGCGGTCATGTTGGAGATGCCCAGCACCTGCCACATGTTGACCACAACTTCCGGGTTGCGGAGCAAAAACAGATAGAGGGCGGCGTCGCTGTCGATGGTCTTTTTCGGCATCCGCCGATAGATGCTTGGCGAATCCACCACCGAGCGGAGCTTCCGCTGCGATTCGTCGTTGAGCTTGTCCCAGGGGATGACCCGCAGCGCTTCCTCGCGGGCTTCGCGCGTCGATACGGCTTTCTCCTCCGGGGCTTCGCGGTTTTGGCGCGTGGGAGCGTAGCCTTGAGCCGAGGCCAGGCGCGGCAACAGCCAACTTCCGCCGGCCGCCGCGAGAGCGTACAGCCAGCCCCTGCGAGAAAGGGGCGCAGCGCCATTGGCAATGTGCGCAGAGAGAGCGCAATAACTCCATCGTCCCCCCAACCTTTGTGCCGAACACGGGACCCTCACCCCGGCCCTCTCCCAAGGGGAGTGGGGGTTTTTGCGCACGAAGGGCCCAATCAGCCCTCGCGGCAATTTGTGCCGGTCCAATAGTTTATTCGGCCACCAGTCGTGTGAAGGGCCAATGAAAACAGGGGACAAAAAGAAGCGGCGAGCTAGCGTCGGGGCTGGCTCCCACGATGCTAGCTCCGCACGTTGACTCCGTGGACCTCCCATCTAGAATGCAGGGAAGCCGGTTCGAACTCCTGATAGATGGAAACTGTGATGACTTCCCGTTGGTTGACCGCATTGCCCGTGTTTAACGAGGTCCGGCATGTCAATTCCGTGCTGGACGAAGTCCACCGCTACTGCCGCGAAGTGCTGGTAGTGGACGACGGCTCGTCGGATGGAACAGCGGGGCTATTGCGGGCGCGGGAAGACGTCCACATCGTCACGCACGAGGAAAACCGGGGCTACGGCGCGGCCCTGATGAGCGCGTTTGAATTCGCCCAGCGGAATGGTTACGAAAGGCTCGTCACCATCGATTGCGACGGCCAACACGAGCCGCAGCGGATTCCGCTCTTCTTTGACGCCTGCGAAGAAGGCATCGACATCGTCTCCGGCAGCCGGTATTTGGAAGCGTTTCCTGGCGACACTCCCCCTCCTGCCCAGCGGCGGCGAATTAACGAGCAAGTGACCGCGGAGCTCAACCGCCGGTTGGGGCTGAGCCTGACCGATGCCTTCTGCGGCTTCAAATGCTACCGGGTGGAAGCGCTCAAGCACTTGCAGATCACCGAGCCTGGCTACGCCATGCCGCTGGAAGTCTGGGTCCAAGCCTCCCAGGCGGGCCTCAAGGTGATCGAGCTCCCCGTGCCGCTGATCTATCTGGACGAGAAGCGCTCCTTCGGCGGCGTGCTCGATGACGCCCAAACGCGGCTGGAGTATTACCACTTCACCCTCGACCGCAGCATTGCGGCGGTCCATGCGGGTTCGTCGTTTTGTGCTGGGGCGGCGAGTCAGTAATTATCGTCTGGCCGTATTACCTGCGGGCCTGGGCGGTTTTCGCGCTCCCATCGCTTTCTCCGCCTGCCCAATCAGTTCAAATAAGAATCGGCTGGGGGTGGTGTCGCGGGGCTTGCCCCACTTCATGCGGGTGAGGGCCAGCGAGAGAGTGAGTTTTTCCTGAGCCCGCGTGATGCCGACGTAGCAGAGCCGCCGCTCTTCGTCGACGTCGTCGCCTCCTTCCTTGAGCGACCGATGATGGGGGAGAATTCCTTCTTCCATGCCGACCATGTAGACGTGCGGAAACTCCAGCCCCTTGGCGCTGTGCAGAGTCATCAGCGCGATGGCATTTTTTGCAAGCTGCTTCTCCTTGTCATCGGAAAGATCCCGCTCCCCCAGCGTCAACTCATCCAGGAAGCCGCCGAGAGTCGGTTTCTTGTTGGACTTCTCGTAAGCGGCGAGAGCATTCACGACTTCCTCTACGGCGCTCCATCTCGCTTGTTGCTCATTTGGGTCTTGGTATTGTCGCTTCAGTTCTGCTTCGTAAGCGATATCGGCGACGAGACGGCTGAGCAATGCGGCTAGTGGTTTGCCTTGCTTGATCTCGGCACGATATCGCTCCACGAGGGCAATCAACTTGCGGACGCCATCAACGCCATTGGGTGGAATCTGCACCCCTTCGGGCGAGACCATCGCGTCCCAAATCGGTTTGCCGCGGGCGACGGCACCTTGCATCAGGACTTCGACCGTCTTGTCGCCGATGCCGCGGGGCGGCGTGTTGACGATGCGGAGCAGCGAGACTTCGTCATTGGGCGACTCCAGCACGCGCAAGTAGGAAAGAATGTCCTTCACCTCTTTGCGGTCAAAGAAGCTCATACTGCCGAGCAGGATGTAAGGCAGCTTGGCCTTTCGCAGTTCAGTTTCAAAGGCTCGCGGCTGTTCGTTGGTACGGAACAGAATGGCGATGTCCCGCGGCTCCAACTTGTCGATCTGAATCCGCCGCTGGATATCCTGCACAGTCTCTTTCGCTTCGTCGGTCTCGTTATTGAATTGCTGGATCCGCGGCTTCTCGCCCCCCATGCGAGCAGGCCGCAGGATTTTGTCGTGCCGGTGGCGGTTGAAGGCGATCAACTTGTTGGCGGCTTCGAGGATCGCGGCGGTGGACCGATAGTTGTGCTCCAGCAAAATGACTTTCGCCTCCGGCCAGTCCTTGTTGAACCGCAGGATGTGCTGCACGTCCGCCCCGCGC
>SXOA01000023.1 GCA_005778405.1 Planctomycetaceae bacterium | reverse complement strand
CACAACCTGTTCGGCGACACCAACACCGTACACATTGACCAGTCGGCGACCGGCGAAGTCATCCTCGAAGCCATCGTCAAGGGAGACACCGTCCGCGAAGTCCTGGACTACGTCGAATTCGACCACAGCGACCTCACCACCCGCCTACAAACCGCCGTCGAAACGGCCGTCCGCGAAGGCCGCCTCGACTATCAAGAGGCCGGCCGCTTCCTCAAGTTCTATGAAGACGGCCTCAACGGCTACACGTATCTGGAAGAGCCGGGGGACTGAGAATGGAGTTTCGTCATGTTTTTCTCGCTAAAATGGTGAGCGACGAATTCCTGAGGAATGCTCTTTGCTCCCCGTAGCGATTCCACTCTCGCGCGAACAACGGCTATGGCTGGCGGGCGTGATGACGCTCGCCGCGGGGCTGCGATTTGCGGGGATTGATCAACTGTCGCTATCCCACATGGATGAGGGTGGCTATTTCGCCAGCGCGATGATGGTGGCCGCGGAAGGGCCGTACTCGTTTCCCTTTTCCCAAGCATTGCAATCGCCTCCTCTGTTGCCCTGGCTGATAGGGGCGCTCGTCTGGTTGACGCAAGCCCAGTGGCCGATTCTTGGATTGCTGACGTCAGCCGCCTTCGGCACCGGCAGCGTGTGGCTCCTGTTTCTGCTGGGACGCCGCTGGGGAGGAAACTGCTTTGGGCTGTGGGCCGCCACCTTGCTGGCTGTCAGCGACTTTCATGTTGCTTATTCGCGGATGGTGCTGACGGATGTTCCGCTGACCTTCTGGTTCTTGCTGACAATTTACTGCGTGACGCGAACGTGGGAGCGGACGGATTCGCCATTTGCTGGCGAAAACCTTGGCACTAAAATATCGAAGGGGACCGGGAAACGGCGCGTTGTTGCAGCGCCGGTTGTCGCACCGCGCCGGATATGGATCGTGACCTCCCTCTGGGGGCTCGCGGCGGGGCTGGCCGCAGGAGCCGCTTGGAACACCAAGTACAACGGCTGGCTGGTGGTGGCGATTGGGCTGTTTTCGACCGCGATGTGGATGACATTGCAAAGACTTTTCAGTCCAAGAAGCATTGGTGATACGCACAGTCTCCTTCGCCGCGATGGAGTGCTGGTCGCCCTTCAGCTTCTCATCGGTGTGGTTGCCGCAGTGTGCTTTGCGCACTGGTATTTGTATGTCGAGCGGCATTTCGAAGGGGGATACGCTGCTGTCACCAAGAATCATCGTGGCTACTTCTACTCGCCGATTGAATGGCCCAGTCATGCGCACCGCTTGATTGCTTCCCTCGCGGCACTGCGGCATTACGGCTGGATTCTCACGCTGGGCATTGCGCTGGGGCTAGTTTGGCGGGTTGTCAAGCGAGTGTCGGCGGACATCAGCAGTTCGCGGCGATTCACCGGACGATTGCTGTCGATCCACTTTGCACTGGGCTTGGCGTTGATCGTTCTGGTCCAAGGTGGCGACGCCGCGCTGTTCATTCTGGGTGCGGTAGGGATTGTGCCGGCGCTCTATGCGGGGAACTGGCAGCGCCTGCTCGCGGCCGTTTGGTGTGGCACTTTTGTGGTGCTGACACCGCTATATCATCCCTATGCGCGCCTGATGCTTCCCGCCCTCCCCGCCGCCATTTGTCTGGTTCTGTGGCTGCTGCAAGATGTCTGGCCGGGATTGCTCGGAGAGGGTTCCTCTCCACCTGATGATTCGCGGCTCGTGTTCTCGCGCCGCATCAAGCCACGAAATCTGGCCGTCGGCGCACTGGTTGCCGCAGCCGGCGTTTCGCTGATTTGGCTTTTGGGATCTCATCCCTTTGGCCTGTTTCTGCCAACTCGCGGCGTGTGGAACCGCTGGACTTCGCGACAATCTTATCGGGTCGCCGGAGAGGCCATTCTGGAACATACCGATGCTGATGCGCTGGTCATTTGCCAGGCTCAGCTCGCCATGGTCGCCTACTGTCGGCGCACTCCCCTGCCCGTTGAGGAGCAATCCTTTGAAACGTGGCTGCGAGAGTTTCCCCAGGGGAAAGATTGTTTTCTGGCCGTTGATTACTGCTGGATTCATGGAAAGACTCAAAGGGGCGCTCTCCAGGGGCTTCAGCAGCATGCCCGCGACCTGACGCCAATGGCCGTCATCGCCAACGACCTCAATATCATCTCGCTGTTGGACCAACTTCGGCCGGACCAGGTGGCCGCCAAGCTGGCGTGGCCACAGCCCGAATACCAAATGGGTGCGCCTGGTCAACGGCTTCCGGCTCCGCCGCCGCTGGCCGCCCCCTTTGAAGACGTCATCGTGCTCTACCGTGTGAAGTTGCCGCATTCTCGGTAAGTCGCGCAACTCTATTCCACCGCTTCGATTTGTTATAATCGGACAATTCCTGGGCGATGGATTCCGAGCGCTTCAACATGCCCCGCAGCAAACCCGTCAATCCGTTTTATGCCGTGTTGATCGTCGCCGGCGTGACCTTCGCACTCACCGCTACGATGTACGGCGTCATGACCGTGCGCAATCTCGATGCCCGGTCCGCCGAGCCCGAAGGTGTCATCGCCTTTATGGAGCAGCACGGCCTGACGTTGATGATTGTGGAGTTGGTCGTCCTCGCCGGGCTGACACTTGCCGCCATCGGAACGGATGATTACTGGATGCGCGATGCTCAGAAGAGGAAAGGGAATGAATGAAAGTCAATCACTATCAGGACGTATCCCAGCAGCCTGTCGAGATGGAGGGTTCCAGCGGCTGCTCCGTGCGGCAACTCCTGGGAGAACGGGACGGCACTCCCACCTTCGCCATGCGGCAGTTTGAGGTGGCCCCCGGCGGCTTCACGCCGCGACACAGCCATCCCTATGAGCATGAGGTTTTCGTGTTGGAGGGAGAGGGAGAGGTGTTCGAAGGAGCGGCACCGCACCGGCTGCGGGCGGGAGATGTGGTGTTTGTAAAGCCGGATGAAGTGCATCAATTCCGCAACACGGGAAACGGGCCGCTGAAGTTCCTGTGCCTGATCCCCAATTCCGCCGCGGGAAAGAAAGTGACCGTCGCCCCGGAGTGTGGCCGAGAATGACCGCCAAAGCCAATATCATCATGACCAGCGACGCCACTCGCATCGCAGAGCTACGGACGCTCATCCGGGTTCACGATCAAAAGTACTATGTCGATGCAGCTCCGGTCATCTCGGACCGGGAATACGACCAGTTCATGAGCGAGTTGAAGGAACTGGAGGCCAAGCACTCCAATCTGATCACGCCGGACAGTCCCACGCAGCGAATTGGGGACTCACCGGTCGAAGAGTTGACGCAGATCATCCATCGCGTGCCGATGCTTTCGATTGAAAACTCCTACAACCCCGAAGAACTCAAGGAATTCGCGGCTCGAACGGAAAAAGCCTTGCCAGGTGAATCCATCGAGTGGGTCGTGGAGCTGAAAATTGACGGTGTGGCGGTCTCGGTCATTTATGAAATGGGGCAGTTGGTCCGGGCGGTCACGCGCGGCAATGGCCAGTTGGGAGACGACATCACTCATAACATTAAGACGGTCATTGGCGTGCCGCTGAGCCTGATTGGCGACGGTGTTCCGCCCGTCCTCGAGTTTCGCGGCGAAGTCTATATGACCAATGCCGATCTGGTGCTGCTCAACGAGAAGCAGAAGCGGAGCGGCGGCCCGCTCTATGCCAATACTCGCAACGTCGCGGCCGGCAGCATTCGCCTGCTCGATCCCCGCATCTGCGCGGAACGCAAGCTACGGCTGTTAGTGCATGGAGTTGGCTACTGCGAGGGAGTGAAGGCCCAGACGCACATGGAATTCCTGAAGGAGATCGGCTCCTACGGCCTGCCCCCCACGCCGATGGTGGAGTGTTTCCCAAGTTTCGCTGCCGCCTTGGCCCATTGCGACGAGTTGATCGAAAAACTGCATGCGATTGACTTCGAAGTCGACGGCCTGGTGCTCAAGGTCAACCGCTTTGACCAGCGGGAGCGGCTGGGGGCAAGGTCGAAGAGCCCGCGCTGGCTGGTGGCCTACAAATTCGAGAAATACGAAGCCAGCACCAAAGTGAACAGCATCTGGATCAGCGTCGGCAAATCCGGGGCACTCACTCCGGTCGCCGAGCTGGAGCCGGTGGAAATCGCCGGCACCACCATCAGCCGGTCTAGCCTGCACAACGTGGAGGAGATTGAACGCAAAGACGTGCGGGAAGGGGACATCGTAATTGTGGAGAAAGCGGGCAAGGTCATTCCCCATATCGTTCGCGTGGAGAAGCATGAGCGAAAGACGGACCTACCGAAGTTCGAATTTCCCAAATCCTGCCCGGAATGCGGCACGCCGGCCGTGAAGGAAGAAGAAGGGGTCTACATCCGCTGTCCAAATCTCGATTGCCCCGCCCAGGTTCGCGGGCGGCTGCGGTTTTTCGCCACGCGGAATGCGATGGATATTGAGGGGCTTGGGGACAAGCTCGTGGATCAACTGGTGGCCAGCAAGCTCGTCGTCAAGTTCGGGGATCTGTATCGACTGACGTTTGAGCAAGTTGAGAACCTGGAACGGATGGGAACAAAATCGGCCGACAATCTGCTCGCGGGAATCCAGGCCAGCAAGAAACGCGGCCTTGCCAGACTCCTCAATGCCCTGGCCATTCGCCATGTCGGCCAGCGGGTCGCCCAGATTCTGGCCCAGCATTTCGGCAGCATCGAGGCGATGGAAGCGGCTTCGCTGGAGGCGCTATCGGAAGTGGAGGGAGTTGGACACATCATCGCGCAGAGCGTGTTCGACTACCTGCACAGCGACTGCGGCAGCCAGACGATTGCCGACTTGCAAGCGCAAGGGCTCGACATGACCGCCCCGAAAAAGGTGATTCCCGCCGGCGGCGGCAAACTGGCGGGCAAGACCATTGTCGTCACGGGAACGCTGCAAAAATACTCCCGCGACGAAATCAAAGAGCTCATCGAAAGGCACGGTGGCAAAGCCAGCAGTAGTGTCTCCAAAAAAACGGACTTCGTCCTCGCCGGGGCAGAAGCGGGAAGCAAGCTCGCCAAGGCCCAGGAACTGGGAGTGAAGGTGATTAGCGAGGAGGAGTTTGACGGGCTGATTGCTTAGACGTCGGCGAGCGGCCCGGCCGCAAGGAGCGGCCTGGCCGCGTACACGACCAAAGCTACTTCTTCGCCACGCCCAACTCTTTCAACTTGGCGGCAATGTCTGCGCCATGGCTGCCGACTTTGACTGCCTTATCGATGGCCAGAATCTTGCCGTCCTTGCCGATATAGAAGGTGACGCGGGCGGCGAATTTTTTATCCGCGTTGAAGATTCCCAGCGCGCTGGAAAATGTCCCGTCGGGGTCACTCAAGATGGGGTAATCCGTCTTGAGCTCCGCGGCAAAATCCTTGTTGGTCTTGATGCTGTCGGTGCTGGCTGCGAAATAGGCCACGTCAAACTGACGCAGCGAGTCGCCCTGTTCGGTGAGCGACTTGCATTCCTTGGTTCAGCCACCGGTAAAGGCCTTGGGATACCAGGCAATGACGACCGCTTTCTTCCCCTTGAAGTCCGTCGTCTTGTAGGTCACTCCGTCGCTGCCGACGAGTTCGAAATCGGGCGCATCGTCACCGATCTTGAGCTCCGCGGCCTGCGCGGAGGAGGCAACGACCCCCACCACGAGGGCCACCGAGCAGGCAAACGCGAGAACTGTTTTCATGGTGTGCTCCTGGAGTAAAGTGAATTGGCGATATAGCGATCAGACTATCAATTGACCCTTGCCAAGCACGAAATGCAAGCGGCAGACGCAACGGCGCTTGGCGAAATTAAGCTGGCTCGTCTGGCGGCTCGTTAGGAACTGGTGCTTGTGCGGACGGTGGCTTATGTGCCGGCTGGCTTTCGCTCAGAAGCCTTTCGCGGGCGCTCGGTTTTTGGTCCTGCGACCCAGAAGCCAGACCGCTCCCCGCCAGTGCCAACAGACTCCAGCCGACGACAAACAAAACGCCGCCGATCGGCACGACTGCGCCGAGGAATGTCAGCCCTGTCAGCGCCAGAGCGTAAAGACAGCCGGAGAAAATCAGCGTTCCCACGAACATGGCCATTCCTGCCAGTCCCGGCAGTAGCGATTTTGTGCGATCCGCAATCCAGGCCACGGCCAGCAGGGCGAGGGCATGATACATCTGATAACGCACGCCCGTCTCCCACCAGTTTTGTCGCCTGGCGATATCGGTTCCCGCCCCAGCAGCCTCCAGATAGTCCGGCAAGGCGTGGGCTCCAAACGTGCCGGCGGCAACACCCAAAACACCCAACGATGCACCCAACACAAACCACGTCTTCGCGTTCAAGTTTCCGTCCTCCTTCACGTGAACATTGCTTGACCCAGCGGTTCTTCCGCTAGACCTTCTTGACTTCCACCGGCAACGTGTCAATCTTCGCGGCCAAGATGAAGTCATTCTCGCTCAGGCCGCCGATGGCGTGTGTCCAGATTTCAATGGCCAAATTCCGGTAGCCCGCCAGGTGCAAATCGGGATGGTGCCCTTCGGATTCGGCGAGGTTGGCCACGGCGTTAAAAAAGTTGATGCCCGCCATGAAGTTCTTCACGACCCACTCGCGGCGGATTCTCTGGCCATCCGAGGTGACCTTCCAGCCGGGGAGCTTGGCAATCTGCAGCTTGGCTTCTTCAGGCGAATAGGCGGGAAGACCTCCTTCGCATGGCATGCATTTCTTGGTCGTCAGTTGATCGGGGGTTTGCAAGTTGTTCATTGCATCACTCCTTTGTCTCCAGGGATTCATGCCAGCCCAAGTTCCGCCGCGATTCCTTGCATTGCGGCCACGCAGAAGTTGATATGTTCATCCAGGTCCACCCCCAGGTCGGCCGCTCCGCGAGTGATATCGTCGCGGTTCACCGCGGCCGCGAAACCTTTGGCCTTCAGCTTCTTCTTCACGCTGGGCGCGGCGAGGCCCGCCAGCTTTTCCGGCCGGACCATCGCGCAGGCGGTGATAAAGCCACAAAGCTCGTCGCAGGCATAAAGGGTCTTGTCCAGCCGAGAGACGCGGGGGCAATCGGTCAGGTAATCGGCGTGGGACTTGATGGCGTAGATGACATCTTCGGGATAGCCTTGTGCCGCCAAGATTTTCGCCCCTTGCAGTGGATGATCTGGAGCACTGGGGTATTTCTCGTAATCGAAGTCATGGAGCAAACCCACTATTCCCCACTTCTCTTCATCCTCGCCAAACTTGTGGGCATAAGCTCGCACGGCCGCCTCCACCGCTAGCATGTGCCGGCGGAGGGATTCGCTTTGGGTGTACCGGCAGACCAGTGCGTAGGCGTCGGAGCGGTTCATTGGGTCAGGAGCCAGGGGTCAGGGGACAGGTTATGCAGTTTCTCTAGGCGCGAGGCGAGGCTTGGAGTACGCTTCGACTCAGTTTGGGCCGCCATTTTGCGGCATGGATGCAAGTGTCTATGCAGGAGGCGTATCCGATGAAGGTTTCGCAAATCCTTTCGTGCATTGTACTGGCGGCAGGAACGCAAATGGCGCTCACGGCACTGGCTCTGGATTTTCGCGTGGAGACGGACATCTTCATCGGAACGGAGAAGAAGCCGGCTGTCGAGAACCTGACCCTCTTTTCGGATGGGCAGGTTTATGACTTCCTGCTCAGCGGCTCCAAGGAAATCACGATTTACGATCCGGCCAGAGGCCAATTCAAGCTACTCGATACGGAGCGCAGCCTCAGAAGCAGCATCAGCACGCAGTTGTTGCTTGAAAAAGTGGAAGCGATGGAGGCGGGGCTCGCGAAAGGACAAGACCCATTCCTCAAGGCGGTGATCAAACCCAAGTTTGAAACCACGGTTGAGGACGTTGTGGAAAATGGCGAATCGCGAGTTCGCGTCACCCTGACGAGTAAGGAAATTACCTACAAAGTCATCGGGCAGCGTCCGCAGCACGCCGCAGCGGTGCATGCCTATCGACAATTCTCCGATTTCTTTGCCCGCTTTAATGCGCTACGTCCCGGCAGCCTCCCCCCCGGTGCGCGGCTGGAGCTGGACCGGGTACTGGCCGAGCGGGGTCTGGTCCCGATCGAAATCGAACGGACAGTCGTCTCGCCGGGAAGAAAGCTTGAAGTCCGCAGCCGGCATCTCATCAACTGGATTCTCTCCAAGCAGGACCAGCAGCGGATTGCGACAGCCGGCAACTACCTGGCGGAGCTCAAGGAAGTGGACTTTGAAGAACATCGGCTGATGCCCCCCGTGAGCAAGACCGCTGCGAAATCGGCCACGGCGAACAAGCAATAGGGTGCATCAGCGGGATAAAACGCTTTCCTAGTGCGCTGGTGGAATGCGCTTCTTACTTCCGCTATGATGCGGCGGAAACGCGAGTTCCTTCTCCTTCGGAGCCCAGCCATGCGCCGCATCTTTCCTGCACTTGCCTTTGCCAGCTTTGTCGTCGCTTTGCTGGTCGCCGCATCCTTCCCCCTATCTGCCGCTGATGTGGAGGTGGAGAAGACCGATGCCGGCGTCGTCGTCAAGCTGCGGGGCCAGCCCTTCACGACGTACATCTTCAAGTCGGGGAACAAACCGATTCTGTGGCCAGTGATCGGGCCGACGGGGAAAGAGATGACGCGGGCCTACCCTATGCGGGAAGGGAACAAGCTGGAAAAGACCGACCACGTTCATCAGCGGTCCTTTTGGTTCACGCACGGCAATGTGAACGGCCTCGATTTCTGGGCCGAAACCGCCAAGCCGGAAGTGCAAGGGCGGATTGAGCACAACGAGTTGGTGAAAGCGGAGGGGGGTTCTGTCGGAACTATCGTGACGAAGAACACCTGGCTCGGTCCCGACGGCGCAAAGATTTGCGGCGACGAGCGAACGCTTCGTTTTGGCGGCGATACCGACTCTCGCTGGATTGATTTCGACGTCACGGTCACCGCTCTGGCCGACAAGGTCACCTTCGGCGACACCAAGGAAGGCTCGTTTGGTTTGCGCGTGGATGAGACGCTGAAGGTGGACGCGAAAATGGGAGGCAAGATCATCAATGCCGAAGGAATTGAAGATGATAAAGCCTGGGGCAAAGCTTCGCCGTGGGTTGACTACCATGGACCGGCTCAAGGGGACCATGTTGGCGTCGCCATTCTCAATCATCCCTCGAGCTTCCGCTTTCCCTCGCACTGGCACGTCCGTCCTTACGGCCTGTTTGCGGCGAATCCTTTTGGTTTGCACGACTTCACCCCAGGCTCCAAGGAGGGAATTGGTGCACACGACATAAAGCAAGGGGAGAAATTCACGCTGCGTTACCGGGTCATCTTCCACAAGGGGGACGAGAAAGAAGGAAAAATCGCGGATGCGTTTGAGAAGTACTCGGGATCGTAGTGGTGAATGGTTTGAATAGCAATTCGTTATCCTGCCCACTAACCTCTCTCTTCCCTATCCGCTTTCGTCCCCTGGAAATCGCCTCTCATCGCGATACAATTGCGGGTCGATTTCTCGCTCCTTGACATCCCGGCATCCGCGGAAGGTGGGCAGTCCGTTGCCCAACCTGGGGACGTGTTATAGCGCTGGCTTCTCTGGCATTTTCTGGAACGCCCTCGATGACTGCCCTACTTCAGACGCCGCTGCATGTCTGGCACGCCGCCCACGGGGCTCGGCTGGTGGATTTTGCCGGCTGGCACATGCCAGTGCAGTACAAATCCATCGTGGAGGAACACAACGCTACCCGTACCGCGGCCGGCGTGTTCGACGTTTCACACATGGGTCGGATTCGGTTCGATGGCCCCGGTGCCGCCGGCTTTCTCGACCGGCTGTTGACGCGGAAGGTCGTTGGCATGGGGCCGGGGAAGATTCGCTACTCGCTTGTTTGCAACGAGGCGGGAGGAATTCTCGACGATGTCTTGGTCTACCATCTTCAAGAGCACGGCGGCGGTTTGTATCACCTGCTGGTGGTGAATGCCAGCAATCGCGACAAAATCCTCGGTTGGCTGGCTGCGCAGAAGGGACCAGCGGACGAAGTGACCTTCACGGATCGCACCGTGGAGACCTCCATGATTGCCATTCAGGGACCGAGCGCCCTGCGGATCATGGAGCCGCTGGTCGGGGCCGATGTCGGCGGCCTGGCCTATTACACCGGCCGCGAAACCACCATCTGCCGCCACGCCGGCATCGTCAGCCGCACCGGCTACACGGGAGAGGACGGCTGCGAAATCATCGTCCCCGCGACTGCCGCCGCGGAAATTTGGGAGCGTATTTTCACCTCGGGCAAAGATCACGGAGTTGCGGCTGTCGGTCTTGGCGCGCGGGACACGTTGCGGCTGGAAGCCGCAATGCCCCTGTACGGCCACGAACTTTCTGAGCAGATCAATCCTTTCCAGGCTGGCCTGGCATTCGCTGTGAATCTCGACGGACGCGACTTCGTCGGCAAAGGGGCGATTGCTCCCAAAAAGGACGATCCGACGCAGCCATTGCGCGTCGGTCTAACTCTCTCGGGCAAGCGTGCGGCGCGGGAACACTATACGGTCCATTCCGGTGGCGAAAAAATTGGCGAAATCACCAGCGGCACATTCTCCCCGACATTACAACAGCCGATCGCGATGGCCTATGTGCCGCCGACAAACGCAAATGTGGGAACTGAACTCTCCGTCGATATCCGCGGCACCGCCGAGCCGGCAAGAATCGTCCCGCTGCCGTTTTACAAGCGCAAGTAACTTTGACTTCCAAGGACTGCCATGAAGCCCGAACAACTTCGTTACGCCGAAACGCACGAGTGGGTCGCCGTGACCGATGAGGGGGGCCGCAAGGTCGGCACCGTCGGCATCACGGCTTTCGCCATTGAGCAGCTTACGGACCTTGTTCACATGGTGCTGCCGAAGGTCGGCAAGGCCGTGGAACAGGGAAAGGAATTCGGCGAGGTCGAATCCGTGAAAGCAGTCAGCTCGCTCTACAGCCCCGTGAACGGCGAAGTCATTGCCGTCAACTCGGACCTCCCCAACCGGCTCGAAACCCTCGGCAGCGACCCCTACGGTGAAGGTTGGATGATTAAAGTCGCTCTCGCCGGAGATGGGGGCGCGAGCAAGCTGATGGACCACGCGGCGTATCAGAAGCAGTGCGCGGCGGAAGGATGATCACCGAGGGGTAGGCTTCCAGCCTGCCCAGAACAATTCTTCTTTTGGGCAGCCTGGAAGGCTACCCCACTTTCCATATGCCCTATTTCTATAACACCCCCGAAGATCAGCAAGCCATGCTCGCCGCCATTGGCGCAAGCAGCGTCGATGAGCTGTTTGATGTGATTCCTGCCGAGCACCGTCTCAAGCGGCCGCTCGCTTTGCCCCCTGCCTTATCGGAAATGGAGCTTGCGCAGCAACTCGGCGCGCTGGCGGCGAAGAATGATCACGCGGGTAGCAAGGTCTGCTTTCTCGGCGGCGGCAGTTACGATCACTTTGTGCCGGCAGTCGTCGATGCACTAGCAGGCCGCGGCGAGTTCTATACGTCTTACACTCCCTATCAGCCTGAGGTGGCACAGGGGAATCTACAGGTGATGTTTGAGTACCAGACTCTCATCTGCGAGCTGACGGGCATGGATGTTTCCAACGCCAGCCTCTACGACGGCGGCAGTGCGGCTGCGGAGGGTGTGCTGCTGGCGATGAGCGTGACCGGGCGGCCGGGAAAAGTGGTTGTGGCCGGGAGCGTGAATCCCGAATACCGGCAGATTCTGGAAACGTATTTTGAATGCATCGGTGCGCACCTCGTCACCGTTCCGGCTGCGAGCGGTATTGTCAGGCCTGCGGACGTAGCGGCAGCGGTTGATAGCGATACGGCCTGTGTGCTGCTCCAGCATCCGAATTTCTTCGGCTGCCTGGAGGATGTGGCGGCAATCAGCAAAATTGCCCATGACGCCGGCGCTCTGCTGGTACAGTCATTCGACCCTATCAGCCTGGGGCTCCTCAAGCGGCCGGCTGATTTGGGGGCCGACGTGGCAGTGGCGGAAGGACAATCGCTGGGGACACCGATGCTCTATGGCGGGCCTTACCTGGGCATCATGGCTTGTAAGGAAGCCTTCGTCCGCCGCATGCCAGGCCGCATCGCCGGGCAAACCGTCGATCGCCGCGGCCGCCGCTGCTGGGTCTTGACGTTACAAACCCGCGAACAGCACATCCGCCGCGAGAAGGCTACTAGCAACATTTGCACCAACCAAGGGCTCTTCGCTCTGCGGGCAGCCATCTACCTGGCGCAAATGGGGCCGCAAGGCTTGAAAGAAACTGCCGAACTCTGCGTGAGGAAGGCCGCCTACGCGAAACAGCAACTCACCGCTGGCTCACGATTCTCTGCCGCCTTTTCCCAGCCTACGTTCAAAGAATTCGTCATTCGGGACAAACAGAACCGCGTGGCCGACCTGCTCAAGTCCGCGTCCGCCGCTGGCTACCTCGCCGGAATTCCGCTGGGCAAATGGTATCCGGAGTTGGAAGATTGCTTCCTTGTCACCGTGACGGAAAAGCGGACGAAGGGGGAGATTGAGGGATTGACGAGGTCGCTCAATCAATAGCCACAGCGCGCACCGTGAAAGACTTTAAATATGCGTAACCTCAAAACCTCCACTCTTCTCTTCGAGCTCTCCAAACCCGCTCGCCGCGCGGCGACGCTGCCGGCGTGTGATGTGCCGGTGGAGCGCATCGACAAGCTGTTGCCGAAGGATTCACTGTCAGAAAGGTTGCCGCCGCTGCCGGAGGTCTCGGAGCCGGAGGTGGTTCGCCATTTCACCAACCTCTCGACGCTTAACATGTCGGTGGATACCCACTTCTATCCGCTCGGCTCTTGCACGATGAAGTACAACAGCAAGCGGAACGAGCGGATGGCCGCGCTTCCTGGCATCGCCGACCTGCACCCGCATCAGCCGGACGAAACGATCCAGGGCATGCTGGAATTGCTGTACGAACTTCAGCAGATACTCGGTGAAATCTCGGGTCTGCCCGCGGTTTCACTCCAACCGGCAGCCGGGGCTCATGGGGAACTGGCCGCGCTGATGGTGGCGGCGGCGTACTTCCGCGACAAGAAGCTCTTGCGCACCAAGGTCCTGGCGCCCGACAGCGCCCACGGCACGAATCCCGCCAGCGCGAAAATGGCTGGATTTGAATTTGTGACGGTGAAGAGCAATGCGGCCGGATTTGTGGATATGGAGGATTTGCAGTCCAAGCTGGATGACCAGATTGCGGTGTTCATGATCACCAATCCCAGCACGCTGGGCATTTTCGACAAGCAAGTCTCGCAGATTGCCCAGTTGGTTCACAAAATGGGTGGGCTGATCTATCTCGACGGCGCGAACATGAACGCCATCCTGGGCATCACGCGACCTGGCGATTTTGGCGCGGACATGATGCATTACAACCCGCACAAGACCTTCAGCGGTCCGCACGGCGGCGGCGGCCCAGGAGCGGGGCCGATTTGCGTGACGGACATTCTTGGTCCCTATCTCCCAGCGCCTGTCGTGGAAAAAGTGGAAGACAAATTCCGCCTGGCGTATGACCGGGCCCAATCCATCGGCCGCGTGCGGAGCTTCTTCGGCAATGTCGGCGTGCTGGTGCGGGCCTGGTGTTACATCCGCACCCATGGTCCGGAAGGACTGAAGGCCGTCGCCGAAAACGCCGTTCTGAATGCCAATTACCTGCTCAGCCGCGTGAAACATATCCTGCCCGTGCCGCAAGGAGACCGTTGCATGCACGAGTTCGTGGCCAGCGCCGCGGCGATCAAGAAGAAGACCAGCGTCTCCGCCATGGACCTGGCCAAGCGCCTGCTCGACTACGGTTTTCACGCGCCAACGGTTTATTTTCCGTTGACAGTTCCCGAAGCGATGATGATCGAACCGACGGAGACGGAGAGCAAAGAGACGATGGACGCCTTCGCGGAGATCCTGTTCCGTATCACGGAAGAATCTCCGGAGCTTCTGCACGAAGCACCGCACAGCACCATCATCAGCCGACCCGACGAAGTCCGAGCTGCCCGCCAGCCGATGATGAGGTGGAAGGGAGATGGAAACGTGAGGTAGGCTTCCAGCTTGCCCTGGAATTTTTGGACTGGCTAGAAGCCTACCCCACTCCGGAACATGCCTACGGCTCGGCTGATTATCGACAAGCACAGCGGCCCCATGAACATGGCGGTTGATGAAGCGCTGCTACTTTCCGCCTCGCGAGTTGGCCCAACGCTCCGCTTTTATGAGTGGCAAGAGCCGACCCTTTCCCTCGGTTACTTTCAAAGCGCCGCGGATCGCACGAGTCACCAAGCGAGCGCCGGTTGCCCCATCGTGCGGCGCTCCACGGGTGGGGGGGCCATCCTTCACGACCAAGAGTTGACCTATAGCTTTGTGTTGCCGGTAAGTTCCCAGAACAAATCCTTTGCCCAGCCGCTCTATTATGCGTTCCACGAAACGCTGTTACTGGCCCTGGAACTCTGCGACGTCAAAGCAACCCTTTACCCCGCCGAACCGCGGGTGCAAATCGGCCAGACTGAACCGTTTCTCTGCTTCCAACGGCGCGCGGCAGGAGATGTGATTCTGGGCAACGAGAAAATCTGCGGGAGTGCTCAGCGACGGCAAAAGGATGCGCTCTTGCAGCACGGCAGCGTATTGCTCCAGCGGAGCGACTTTGCACCCGAATTGGGGGGAATCACCGATGTATCCACGAGCGGAATTAAGTATGAAAGACTGGCAGAATTGTGGCTTCCATTCCTGGAAAAGCGACTAAAACTGCGTTTTCGCTCCGCGGACTTGAATCCTCTGGAACGAGCCACCACAGAACGATTGGCCGAAGACCGATTCGGTTCCGATACGTGGTCTTTGCGGCGATAATGTCTAGAAAGCCAGTAAGGACACATCAGTGCAGCTTTAAAAATCGCCGTTTTTTTCGAAAAACTCCTCGTCAATACTGTTGCAAATGACTTGGGGTTATGGCGATAATGAGCGTAGGTTTAAGCAGCAGCGAGTTTGGCTGTTAGAGAGAGGTGTAGCTAGCTGTGGTCCACGCGAAGGCGTGGTGCTTGCGCAGTTTACGGCCCTTACAAAATACACGTGTTTGGTTGGCCGACTTCGCCCAAAATCGCAACGAGTTGTCCTGTCCGCAATCATTTTTCCGAAGCTAGGCAAATCTGCCTGACTCGAAAATTGCGAAGGAAAGGCGAAATATGCAGGTCCGTCTCAAAGTCTTGCAGGGATCGAAGACTGGTAAGGAAATCAAGCTTCCCACGCCGCAGTGCCTGGTCGGCCGCAGTGAAGAGTGTCATCTGCGCCCGCAGACCGACGCCATCAGCCGGCGGCATTGCCTGATCATGACCACGGAGAACGAGGTCGTCGTGCGGGATTTGAAAAGCCGCAACGGTACCTTCGTCAACGGCGAAAAAGTAGTCGAGGAAGCTGTTCTTTTATCGGGGGATCAGTTGCGGATTGGCCCGCTGGCCTTCGAAGTGGTGATTGAGACGGCCAAAGCGAAACGACCCAAGGTCCACGACATTAAGGAAGTCGCAGCTCGGACAGCGGAGGGGGGAGAGTCCACCCTGACAACCGAGCTCGATAATATCGATCAATGGCTCTCGGAAGCGGACGTGGAAGATCAGGAAAAACGTCAAAGCGACCCCGAAACACGGCAATTTCGCCTGGACGACACTTCCGCTCCCGCGGGTGGCGAAGTGAAAACCATCACGGCGGAGGGCGAAACGAAGACCATCGAAGCCGCGAAGAAGCCGGCCAAGAAAAGCCCAGGCAAACTTCCTCCTCGCCCCTCGGCGGAAGCTAAGGACTCGCGGGAAGCGGCTTCGGATATGCTCAAAAAATTCTTCAACCGGCGTTAGGGCCCGCGGAAAGGCTGCCCTCCGGACAAAACATACTCAAGATGGCCCGCCTCTTGGCGGGCTTTTTTTGTCAAAATCCGCCGAAATCCCAAGATTGGGCCGTTACAATGGAATAACGGCAGCGGGAACAAGGTTCGGCAAGCCTGAGCTTTATCGGGCTGAAACCAGGCGGCCAAAGGAAGGGTATTTTCTCTGGACAACCCCAAGACGACCATCGACTTGGCTGACGACCTGCGGGCTCTCATCCGATGTTGCCTGACTGGCGACCAAGGGGCGATGTTGGCCTTGGTGGAACGCTTTCGAGGTCAGGTCTTCGGGTTGTGCTACCGCATGCTTGGGCAGCGGCAGGACGCCGAGGATGTGGCCCAAGAGACTTTTGTGCGGGTGCTGAAGAACCTGGACCGTTGGGATGCGGCCCGCGATTTTGAACCGTGGTTGCTGGCAATTGCCGGCAACCGCTGCCGGACGGCGCTTTCCACGCGCAAGCGCCGTCCCGCCGCGGAAATGCTGCCGGAACAGGTTTCCGACGGCTTGCCGGATATTCAAGCTGCCAAGAACCTGGCCGAAGAGGTGACGTTGGCTCTGGCGGGAATTCGCGAGGATTATCGCCAGGCGTTTGTTTTGTTTCATGAACAAGAATTGAGTTACGGGGAAATTGCCGAGGCGATGAGCGTTCCCCTGGGGACTGTCAAGACCTGGGTGCATCGGGCCCGGCGGGAATTGATTGACCAATTACAAAGGCGAGGAGTGGTGGTGGAGCGAGGTGCCGCCGCCGCAGGGCAGCAACATGCCAGGGAACAGCAACATGCAATGCCGCGACTTTGAAGACCGCTTGAATGATCTGCTCGACGCGCGGCAAGTGCCGGAGCGGGATGCGATTCTGCGTCGCCATGCGGGCGAATGCCAGACTTGCCGCCATTTTCTGGACGCTCAGGCAGCGCTGTTCACTGGCATGGACCTGCTCGAGACTCCCCCTTTGCCCAGTCATTTTGCCGCAACCGTCCTGAAAAACTCGGGCAGTCTTTTCTCGGTTTCGTCGCACCGGCCCAAATCACGATGGCTGGCTGTTGCCGCCGGACTGTCTTCACTCGCGGCCATAGTGCTCGTCGCCGTTTTGATTGATATGGCAAGCCAGCGACCGAAAGAGAACCCTGCCGCGGTGAAGCCGGCATCCCCAATCGCAACTCCTTCGGCGATTGCAGTCGCTAACGATTCAGACGCGAAGCATCTTCCCACACCAGAGTCGGTTGCCCATGCCGTCGTTCCGCCAATCGTTCCTCCAGAAATGGCGGCTGCATCTGCCGATCAAAAACGTCTCGACGAATATCAGGAATTGTTTAGTTCGTTCACCGCTGGGTTGCCGAGTGCCGCAAAGACCATGGACGACATGCAGCAATCCACGCCGGCCATCCGCCCTTTGCGGGCTTCGTTCTCCATGGCCATTGGCACGCTGCAACGGACCATTCCTAGCCGCTCTAAAAAGGACAGCCGGCCGCTCAAGCCAAACAGTGGTTACTTCGGCTTCGCGCGGGTAGTGACGGTCTAGCTCGTTTGAGTCCGGGTCACAACACACGCGGTCGCTGTAACCCGCACAAACTGAACCTTTTGCGCCCGTAGGACTCCCTCACGGCAGTAATCTTTGCCCCAGTGGGTATATCCGCACGAGCCGTAAGATCTCGCGCAGCCGCACATTTTACCCTGGCGGTACATCTTCACACGGGAAGGGACCGATGGACACTATCATCGCCAGTTTCTTGTCCCTCCCCGTCGTCATCAAGCCAAGGGTAAAATTCGTGGCCAAAGCCAACAAAGCAGAACTGACCATGGACCGTCGCTCGGATCGAGAAGAACGCCGCAAGGAAAGCCAGTCTGTTCCCCAGGAGCGCCGGGCGAAAGTCCAGCGACGGCGGCAGATTGATCCCACCACCTGCGAACGCGAGTACTCCGACGACGAAATCCAGTTCATGCACGCCCTGGACGCCTACAAGCGGACCAGCGGCCGGATGTTTCCCACTTGCAGCGAAATCCTGGAAGTTATCCGCGGCCTCGGCTATGTGCGGGTCACTCCGGCGCAAATTGCCGGTAGCGAGTCTTCCGCGAACAACACGATCGAAGCCGGCACGACTGCCTCCTAACGAATACCCGTTGCATCGTTCCTCCCTGACCCACAGCCAGGAACCGGGACGAGTCGCCTTTGCGGCGGCTCGTCCCTTTTTAGTTTTCTCTGGCTGATTTTGGCCTTGCTCCGGCCAGTGCGGAGAGTTATCCTCCGCGGCGATTTGTGAAGGAGTGCGCGCGAACGAATTCGCCGAGTGCTGGAGCCTCAGTTTGCCGTGATTTCGCCGCTGTTAACCCGGTGCCTCTTGATAGCGACCATTTTGGCCGGCGCGTCCGGCTGTGGCATGGTCGCGCAGAATCGCAATGCGGCTGGCATCCGCTACTACAACCGCGGCCAATTGGCGGTGGCGCAGTCAAAATTCGAAGCGGCCAAGCAAGCCAACCCGCAAAATGCGGACGCCTATTACAACCTGGGGGCAGTCGCTCACTTGCAAGGCTTTCAGACCAAGAACATGGCTCAGCTTGCTAGTGCCGAAAATCTCTATCGCCAGTGCCTGGCGCTCAACCCCAATCACGTCGATTGCCACCGCGGCCTAGCCGTCCTTCTCGCGCAAACGCAGCGGGTCGACCACGCCTTTGAATTGGGAAGGAATTGGTGCATGACCAGTCCGCAGTCCGCGGATGCCCGCGTGGAACTCGCCCGCCTGTACGAAGAATACGGCGACCTGCGGACTGCCGAACTCCAGTTGCAGCAGGCCCTCCAACTCAACGTCAACAACCCACGCGTCCATGCTTCTCTGGGAAGCGTGAAGGAAAAAATGGGGGATCTGCCGCAGGCCCTCGCCAACTACCAGCGTTCCTATTCGCTCAACACCTTCCAGCCGGGCGTCCCCGAGCGGATTGCCTCCCTCCAGCAGCGAGTCGGCACCGTCCCCGCCAGTAATCTTGCCCCAGCCGGCACCGGCCCGCTCCGCAGCGCGGGAGCAGCGGGCTTCACGAGCCGCAACTACTAACTCCCTCTCCCATTGGGAGAGGGGTGGAGTGAGGGCCTTGAAGCAAGTACCCGCTACTTCTTCTTCCGCGTGTATTCAATCGTCATCATTTCCTCGTCCTTCCCCTCTTCGCCGACCATATACATGGTGAAGGTGTGATGGTCCTTGTCCTTAAACGATGACTTCGTCTTGACCTTGGCCGGCTTGCCGTCGGGGCCCGGATGTTCGCCAGTCATCGTCAAGACTTTGGTTTTCTCATCCCGAGTCCCTTCCAGAATCAGCGGCGTGGTGCTCATGGAATCGACCCAGACCCCCGTGTACTTTTTCTTGTTCTGGTCATAGCCGTCGATGCCGCGGCCCTCGAACTTCATGCCGCCAAAGTCCCCTTCGAACTTGCTGGAGAGCCACATGCCACCGCACTCCAGTTTGTAAACATGCGTCCCTTTGCTGGCGGGAGCGTCCTTGGGCGCTCCGGGCATGTGCATCACCGCATCCCATGTCCCCTCCATCTCGGCGAGAATCGCGTGCTCCGGTCCCGGCTTGGGAGGCTCTTGAGCGAAAGAGAATTGCGAGAACAGAACAATGGCGATAGCGATTGACAAAACACGTTTCATGGGAGTACCTCCGAATTGAAAAAATGAGTTTGCCGAATTGGCGACCATAATTTAACGCAGTATGAACAAAAGTCAATCTGGCATCCGCAACTTGATTGCCGATTCTACGCCTACCGCTTTTTTCCCCTTCCCCGTACAATCGATCTTTCGGCGAACCTTAACGATCGCGCGACTGTCCCACCCTCCAAACGACGGTACTCCCCGCCCCTAGCTCCAACGGAATTTCCGAGCATGCCCGCGACCATGACCGCCACGGATCGAGTCTTCAATTTCTCCCCCGGCCCAGCGGTGCTGCCGCTGACTGTGCTCCAGCAGGCCCAGCGGGAACTGGTCTGCCTCCCCGGTTACGGGATGAGTGTGCTGGAAATGAGCCACCGGGCCCCTGGTTTTCTCGACATCCTTGCTTCCGCCAAATCGCTTCTTAAAGAGCTGCTTGCCATTCCGGACAACTATCAGATTGTCTTCCTCCAAGGAGGCTCCCGCCTGCAATTCTCGATGGTTCCCATGAACCTGCTCCGCGGCCAAAGCGAGCCAGCCGACTACGTCGTCACCGGATCGTGGAGCAAATACGCCATCGACGAAGCAAAGCGAGAAGGCAAAGTTAACCTCGCTTGGGACGGCAAAGCGACCAACTACGATCGCTTGCCCAAACAAAGCGAACTCAAGCTCACTCCCAATGCCGCGTACGTCTACACCTGCTCCAATGAGACCATTCAGGGGGTGCAATTCACAGGCGAACCCGACACCGGCAATGTCCCGCTCATTTGCGACTGCTCATCTGATTTTCTGCATCGCCCACTCCCGATTTCCAAGTATGGCCTGATCTACGCCTGTGCTCAGAAGAATGCCGGCCCCGCCGGAGTTACCGCGGTCATCATCCGGGACGACCTACTCAATCGCAGCCCCGAAAACCTCCCCGGGTATCTCAACTACAACAGCCATGTAAAGGAAGACTCGCTTTACAACACGCCGCCGACATTTGCCATCTACCTGATGAATCTGGTCCTGCAGTGGCTCAAGAACGACATTGGCGGCCTCGCCAAGATGCACGACCTTAACAAGCAAAAGGCCAGAATCCTCTACGACCTCATCGACAGAGGCGACGGCTTCTATAAGGGTCATGCCCAACCGAGCGACCGCTCACTGATGAACGTCACCTTCCGCCTCCCCAGCGAAGCCCTTGAAAAAGAATTCTGCAAGCTCGGCGAAGACCGCGGCCTCGACGGCCTCAAAGGCCACCGCAGCGTCGGCGGCATCCGCGCCAGCATCTATAACGCCATGCCGGTGGCGGGAGTCGAGGCGCTGGCGGAGTTTATGAAGGAATTCAAGACTAAGCGAGGGTAGGCAATTGGGGATTTGGGAATTCGGATTTGGGATTTGAAGTCCGGAGAGTCGTTCTTATATCCCAATTCCTAAATCCCAATTCCCAAATTGATTTATCCCCAATCCACTATGTCCAAAATCCTCATCCTCGACTCCATCGCCAAAGAAGGCCTCGAAATGCTCGCTGCCGCTCCCGGCATCGAGTACGAAGTCCGCACCGGCCTCAAAGGGGACGCTCTCAAGTCGGCCCTGGCCGAGTTCGACGGGGCCATCTGCCGCAGCGGCGTGACCATCACGGGCGAATCGCTGGCCGGGAACCATCGCCTGCGGGCCATCGCCCGGGCCGGCGTCGGCACCGACAACATCGATAAGGAAGTTGCGACTCGGCAAGGCATCGTCGTGATGAACACGCCGACCGGCAACACCCTCAGCACCGCAGAACACACCTTCGCCCTCCTCCTCGCGCTCTCCCGTTCGGTCGCCCCCGCCTATCACAGCCTCCTAGCCGGCAAGTGGGACCGCAAGTCGTACATGGGGACGCAGCTTGCGGACAAAACGCTCGGCATCGTCGGCCTGGGCCGCATCGGCCAGGAAGTCGCCAAGCGGGCCATGGCCTTCCAGATGCGGGTCCTCGGCTTTGACCCGTTCCTCTCCACCGAGCAGGCGGCTAAGCTCGGCATCCAGCGGGTGGAAAAAGTGCGGGACATGCTGCCGCACGTCGATTACCTCACGGTCCACACCCCGCTCACGCCGGAAACGACCGATCTCATCGGCCTGGCCGAGCTCGACATCGTCAAGCCCGGCGTCCGCCTCATCAACTGCGCCCGCGGCGGCATCTACAACGAGGCGGCCCTCGTCGAAGGGCTGAAGAGCGGCAAGATCGGCGGCGTGGCTCTCGACGTCTTCGTGGAAGAACCCTGCACCAAGAGCCCGCTGTTCGGGATGCCCAACGTCGTCTGCACGCCGCACCTCGGGGCCAGCACCGAAGAAGCCCAGACCCAGGTCGCCGTCGAAGCGGTGCAGCTTCTGATCAACTTTTTCGCCACGGGGGAGGTTCGCCATGCCGTCAACATGGCCGCGGTGGACCCCAAGACCCTCCAAGCCATCAAGGGATATCTCGACCTCGCCTGGCGGTTGGGGCTGCTCGCCAGCCAGTGGCAGACAGCCGGAGCGTCCGCTTGCCATTTGACCTACCGCGGAGAGGTCACGAACAAGAATACAAAACTTCTCACAGCCGCCTTCTGCGCGGGGCTACTCGAGCGGGCCTTGGAGGAGGAAGTCAACGTCGTCAACGCGGAAGTCCTGCTCCGCGAGCGCGGCATCAAGCTCACCGAGGAATCCCGCAGCGACATGGGGGCCTTCACCTCCTCCATCACCGCCGAAGTCACCACGGACGGCCAACCGTTCTCGGTCGCGGGGACCCTCTTTGGCAACAACATGCCCCGCCTGATCCGCCTGGGGGACTTTCGCCTGGAAGCCTATCTGGACGGCATCATGCTGGTCTTCACCCATAACGACGTCCCCGGCATCATCGGCGCGGTCGGGACCATCTTTGGCAACCACAAGGTCAACATCGCCCAGATGTCCGTCGGCCGCACCACCCCCGGCGGCCCCGCCATCGGCATCCTCAACCTCGACGGCCACCCCGCCAAAGTCGCCGTGGACGAAGTCCAGAACCACAAAGACATCAGCAGCGTCCGCATCTTGGAACTTCCCGCCGCGGGGAATCTGCCGGCGTGGCTCAGGTGGTAGGCTTTGTTTCGTCCGATTCTCAAAAAGAAGTGCCTGGAGAAGACGCTGCCTCGCGATAGAGGTCCGTTCGTCAAAGAACTGTTTGCCATGCGCCGCGACAACCCCTGATCGTCTTGGAAAGACGACCTACTTTCCCTGGGACCGGATGTACTCGATCAGGTCCGCGCCCTCTTGCGGCGTGAGGTCGCTGAGGATGCGGTCGGGCATGAGGGACTTGTCGCTCTTCTTGAACTGGTCGATGTCGGCGGTTTTGATGCGTACTATGAGTTTCTCGGCGGTCTTGAGGACGGCTTCCCGGTCGGTCTTTTCGACGAGCAAGCCGCTATGGGTCTGGCCGCCGGTGGTGAGCAGGGTGTAGGCGGCGAAGGGCTCGTCGATTTTCAGAGAGGGTTTGAGGACATGCTCCAGGAGGTCGCTGGCCTTGGGATACTTCTTGGCGATGTCCAGAAGCGTGGGGCCGACGGACTTGCTCTTGTCGTCCGTTTCGTGGCAGTTCCGGCAGCGGGCACCGTCACTGAAGAAGATGAGCTTGCCGCGGTCGTGGTTTCCTTCGAGTTTCAGCACGATTTGCGGGTCGAAAGTCGGACCGAGCGTCGGCCGCCGCTGCGCTTCGGGAATGAAGGTCTCAAACAGTCCGCGGATGTCGCTCTTGGCAGTGGAGCCGAGGGCAATGGCATCCTTGGAATCGCCCTCGGTAATGGTCCCGCGGTGAAGTTGGCCGATAAGTGCGAGCGCACCTTCCGAGGAGTTGGTCAGCGTGGCGAGCGCCTGTTTGCGACTCTCGGCGGAAGAGCCGTCCACTTGCGTGAGTAAGTGCATCGCTTTGGCTTCCACGGAATCGGCCCTCCGTGGGGCGGAGTTTTTGCCGTCGCTCTCATCCGGTGGCAGCGAACGAATCCATTCCTCGATCAGGGCGACTCCTTGGCTATCGACGACGCGCGAGCCGATGTAGGGCATGCGGGCGTAGCCGAGCTTGGACATGCGGTACATCAGGACGCTGCGGTAGGGATCGGAGGGAACGATGATTTTGGCATCCCGCATTCCGAATGTGCCGATGCCGGTTCCCTTGTGGGTGTTGAGCTTGTCGAACGGCATGTCGCGACGGAGATAGAAGGAGACGATGGCGTTCCCCCCCGGCTGATGGCACATGCTGCAATTGACATGGAGGTAAGAGCGGGCGCGGGAGTTGAGGTCGTTCTTGGGATCGTGAGGATTGATGAGACGCTCGGGCGGCTCCGAATTCGGCTCCAGCGGGGGAATGACTCCTTGATTGGCGAGTGTCTCTATGTTCGCAAGCTGGTTCGACACGAAGCCAAGGATGTTTCCCGATTCTGCGTTGTGACAGAGTTTGCATTCGTTGACGGCGTTGACATGCCAGGTACGGGCGTGAGCATTGGCCGGTTGAATAGGCCGGCTGCTGCCAATCGATTCCACCAGCATGGCATCCTGACCCGCGTCATCCCACAAGTAGCTGTAGGGATGCCAGGAGCCGTTTTCGAAGTGGAGGATTTGTGTTTCGAGACGGACTGGTTCCTTCTCATCTCCCTGCGGCAGAGTGAGGTGCTTGGCGAAGACGGTTCCCTCGGGATAGACAGCAGGCTTGTCCTGTCCCGCGGAAAGCGCAACCTTGCCGGTGCCGGGAACGGCGACAAACCGCTGCCCGCTCGCCCCGTCCAGCCAGCGAGGGACAATGACATCGTAAGGAACGACTCCCCCCGCCGGCTCCATCGTCTTGAGCGACTTGAACAGCCCCGTCTCGCTCAGTCGCCGGGGGAAGGTAGCAGTGGTGTCTTTGAGGCCGGAGGGGATGAGTTCGTAGATTTGGCCGGTGAGGTCGTAGTCGAGGACGTAGACGTCGCCGCCGCTCCCTTGGGTGAAGGCGACGATGCGGAGGTCGGTGTCGCAGAGGGTGGTGTGGGTGTAGGAGTTGTCTTTGTCGGGGCGGATGGCCCAGAGGGTGCCGGTGATGTAGTCGCCGTAGATAAACGAGCCGGCGAGAGGGAGCTTGCTGCCGCGATAGACCGGGCCGCCGATGACGGAGTTGGCTTCCGAGTGGTGGTGGTCCTTGACCGGCGGCAGGATGGGCGTCGGGCCGGGTTTGACCTCGCTGCGAAGGGCAGCTCGACCCTCCATCACCGGCCAGCCGCAGTTGCCGCCGCGAACGATCTTGTGGACCATCTCCCATGTTTCCCAGCCGTTGTCGGCCGCGAAGATGTTGCCGGTGAGGGTGTCGGTGCCGAACTTCCAGGGGTTGCGGAGGCCGTAGGCCCAAATCTCAGGGAGGCCCGCTTTGTTCTCGACGAAAGGATTGTCGGAGGGGACGGTGTAGAGTTTGTTGCCCGACTTGTGATCGACGTCGATTCGCAGGATGGAGCCGAGGAGGTCGGAGACATCCTGGCCGGAGGTGAGTCCATCGGGCGGATTGGGCCCCGAGCCGTCGCCGGTGGAGATATAGAGCATGCCGTCCTTGCCGAACTCCAGGCAGCCACCGTTGTGGCCGCCGGAGGGCCAGGTGATCATGACTTCTTCGCTGCTGACCTTGGACGGGACTTCAGCAGTAAGCGTGAAGCGGCTGACGCGGGTGTGGCCCCCTTTGTCCGGATGGACATAGCAGAGGAAGAGCTGATGGTTGTCGGTGAACTTGGGGTGGAACTCAGCGTCAAAGAGGGCAACGGTGCGGCCGGTGAGCTCTTTGGAGAGACTGGCCACAAGGTCGATGAGAAGATCGGGCTTGGCAGTCTTGGGGTCCTTCGAAAACGTAAATACCTTGCCGCTCATCTCGGTGATGAGGAGGCGGTTCTGGCCGGGGACTTCTTCAATGCTGGTGGGGCGATTGAATTTGAGGACGGGGAAGGACGAGACGATCTTGTACGGCTCGGGAGGTTCGGGCGAGCCGTGGAGGCGGGAGGTCGTCCATGGCTTTCGCGCGGCAGTGGGCTTGTCCTTGTCATCAGCCGAAAGGGACGAGGCAAGGCAGACAATGGCAACTGCAGCGATGACAGAGTGGTGAATACGAGGCATGGTCAGCTCCGTGAGAGGGAAGATGCTATTAGAGTAGGCCGTCTTTCCGAGACGTGCCAGGAGTGATCGATGAAGCGGTGCAATGTCCGTTCGCGAAAAAACTCCACGCCGCCCCGGTGACCAAACCTGGAGCGCCCCGGAGGTGCGTCCTACTTTCCCGCGAGCATCCCGCACCCGCCTTGGATGTCCTGGCCGCCGCTGTACCGGCGAATGACGGGCATGGCGAGCTCCTGGCGGAGGGCATCGCGGAAGGTGGCGAGTTCGGAATCGCTGGGCGGCAGGAACTGGCCGGTGGCGTCGTTCACGTCGATGAGGTCGAGCTTGATGGGGAGGCCGGCAGTGAGCTCGGCAAGTTGCCGGGCATCTTCGGCGGAAGTGTTGACGCCGGAAATGGCGGTCCAGGCGAGCATGCTGCGGGTGCCCGTCGCGGCTTGATGGTCCCGCACGGCGGCCATCAGTTCCGGCAGCGAGTAGGTGTTCTCGATGGGCATCAGCTCACGGCGTTTTTCCGGATCGGCGGAGGTGAGGGAGACTACGAGACGATACGGCCGCTTTTCCGTGGTGAAGCGGCGAATGGCGGGGACAACGCCGGCTGTGGAAATGCTAATGCTCTTGGCGCTGATGGCCAGGCCGCAGGGTTCCGAAAAGATCGCCGCCGCCCGCATCACGCGGTCGTAGTTGAGCAGCGGCTCACCCATTCCCATGAAGACGACGCCCCGGACAGGATGCTCGGAATCGGCCTGCACTTTCACGACCTGATCGACTATTTCCCACGATTCCAAATTGCGGCGAAACCCCATTCTCCCCGTGGCACAAAACGCACAGGCCAAGGCACAGCCGACCTGCGAGCTGACGCAGACGACGTATTTTGGATCGTTTTGACGATGGAGCAGCGGAATGCGGACTGCTTCAAACGGTTCATCACCAACGCCGCGAAAGAGGTACTTGGCGAAATCATCTTGCGGCGAAACAACTTTTTCGAGAAGCGTCAGATGGGGGACTTGAGCTGCGTCTCGCAATCGCGCAAGTAACCTTGGCGAAACTTCCGGCAGCTCGCGGGGGAGTTCTGCCGCTCCCTTGCGAACCAAGAGCGATTGCAATCGACGAGCGAGGCGGAGCGGGATGCCGAGCTGTTCGCTAAGGTCGTCGGAGGTCAGGTCCTTGAAGAGTTTAACCACGGATGTCACGGAATTCACGGATGAGGGCTGCGAACCAAACAAAGACGATAAAGCAAAAACTCACTTTTCTCCTATCCGTGCACTCCGTGCCATCCGTGGTCAAAAAGAGCCTGCATCATGGCAGTGTCACTCGTCCACCACACGCCAGCAGACACTGCCCGGTGGTGAAGCTCGCCCGATCGCTAAGAAGGAAGCAGGCCATCTCGGCGACTTCTTCCGGCGTGCCGACTCGCCCCATCGGAGTTTGATCGACGATGGACTGGATTTGCTGATCGGAAAGGACGTGGAGCAGCTCCGTTTCGATTAGCCCGGGTGCAATGCAGTTGATCCGGACGTTTGACGGCCCAAATGCCTCCGCACAGCAACGGGCCATGGCAATGACGCCCGCTTTGGCGGTGGCATAGTGAATTTGCCGGGCGCGAGGGCGAAGGGCGGCAACGGAAGAAATCAGCACCATGCTCCCCGACTTTCGGGCCAGCATCTCGTCCTTCACGGCCCAGACGACGCGGAAAGCACCATGCAGGTTGCAATCAATCATCTCCCGCCAGCGTTCAAAATCTAGCTCAGTGTGCGTGGCCGTGTTGCTGATGGCGCCGCAGTGCGCGAGGTAATCAATTGGGCCGAGTTCATCCCGCGTACGGCGGACCAATTCAATGATCTGTTCTTGCGAGGCCACGTCGCACTGGACGCAGATCGCTTTGCGTCCTAGTGCGTGGAACTCTGCGACCGCTTCCTCAGCCGGTCCAACGCGTGAGCCGTAACTGATGGCCACATCGGCTCCCCCCCGCGCCAGTTGCCGGGCGATCGCCAGCCCGATTCCGCGTGAGCCGCCAGTGACGAGGGCGACCTTGTTCTGAAATTCATCGTTCACGGCTCAGCCCACCAATTCGCGGATGGGCTCGCCGCTGTCGATCAGGGGCATGGGGCGGTCTAAGAGATCCCGGAAGCTGACGTTGCGGGCGTTGATGCCTAGGTGGTGGTAGACCGTGGCGGCAACGTCTTGCGGACTGACCGGGCGGTCGGCGACTTCTTCGCCACGGTGGGTGGAGCGGCCAATTACCTGACCCATTTTCATGTTGCCGCAGCCCATCAGCACGCTAAAGGTGTTCCCCCAGTGGTCGCGACCGGCGGCTTTGTTCATTCGCGGTGTGCGGCCGAATTCGCCCATGGCGACGACGAGCGTTTTTTCGTAGAGGCCGCGGGCGATGAGGTCCTGGACGAGGCCGGCGATGGCCTGATCGAGGGGCGGGATGAGCAGGCGGGCCCCTTCTTCCGTTTTGTATTGGCCGGGGGAGCCGTGATGGTCCCAGGGGACGCAGTTGACGGTGACGAAGGTGACGCCGTGCTCGACTAATCTTCTGGCCAACAGCGCGCTTTGGCCGAACGTGTGCCGCCCGTATTGGTCGCGGAGTGTGTCCTTCTCATGCGAGACGTCGAACGCCTTTCGCACCTGTTGGCTAGTGAGCAGGTCGAAAGCGGCGCGCTGGTGCTCATCCAGTTCGCTCATCTTTCGCTCGGCAGTGGCCTCCAGGCGGTCGAGATCTAGGCGGAGGTTGCGGCGGTCTTCAGCCCGCTGCAACGTCAAGTCGCCGTTCATCCCCAGGTTGCGGACGGAGAACTTTTTGTCGTTGGGGTCGGAGTTGACGACGAACGGGTTGTAACCGCCGCCGAGATACGATGCATAGTGAAACAGATTGTCGGTGCCGCCGCGGAGATGTGGCACGCCGACATAAGGCAAGAGCCCCGGCTGGTTGGCACCGCGGAGCCGGGCGACGGCGGAACCGATGGCGGGGCGGCGCTGCTGGGTGTTGTCGGGGGCGTTGAAGGCCGGCCCTTCAAAGCCGGTGAGCATCCAGTGATTCCCCTTCGTGTGGTCGCCGGTGCCGTGATTTACGGTGCGGAGCACGGCCAGCCTGTCCATGATCTCCGCCTGCCGCGGCATCAGCTCGCTGAACTGGACGCCGCGCACACTGGTATCGATGGCCCGCAGCGGCCCGCGATATTCGGCAGGAGCGGCCGGCTTGGGATCCCAAGTTTCCATGTGGCCGGGCCCGCCACTGCACCAAAAGAGGATGACGGCTGAGTCCCTGGGCTTGCCCGCCCTTCCGCCAGCTCCTTCGGCCCGCAACTTCATCAACTCGGCGAGGGTCAATCCGCCCAGGCCAAGCGCTCCCGCTTGCAGGAAGGAGCGACGAGGGAGTACACGTCCGATGTCGCTATCTGTCGAGGTGATGCGGAGCATGTCGTTAGGATATCTAGTTGGGCGAAGAGTGGCAAGGTTTTGTGGTAATTCGTTGGTGTGGCGTCATGCGCAGGCACTTCTTATAGTGGAGCCATGATGCGAATTGCCTCCGTAGCAACGTTTTTTGTTCTGGCTGTTCTGGGCGGAATGCAGGCTTCGCTCGTTCTTGCCGCCGACCCCGATTTCGACCGCACCATCGCTCCAATCCTCGCCAGTCGCTGTATGGATTGCCACAACAGTGGCGCGGAGAAGAAGGGGGGGCTCGACTTGAGCCAGGTGAAATCGGCGGAGGCCGGCGGCGACAGCGGCAAAGTCCTCGCGCCGGGAAAGTTGGAAGAGAGCCTGTTATGGGAGCGGATCGCGAAGGGGGAAATGCCTCCGAAAAGGCCGCTACCCGAGAACGAACGGGCGGCCATCAAAGCCTGGATTTCCGCGGGGGCGAAATGGGGAACGAGCCCCATCGATCCCTATCGATATTCGACAGCGACGCGGGCCGGATATGACTGGTGGTCGCTGCAAAAGCTAGTGCGGCCCGAAGTTCCGCGAATCGAGGTCAAGGACGCGGACTGGAAGAAGAATCCTATCGACCCGTTCGTGCTCGCGAAACTGCAAGCCCGCGGCTTGGTGCCTTCGCCAAAGGCGGATCGCGGTACGCTCATTCGCCGCCTCCATTTCGATCTCATTGGCCTCCCTCCGTCGCCGGAGGAAGTGGAGGCCTTCACCAAGGATGAATCCCCCGATGCCTATTCGCAACTTGTGCAGAAACTGCTCGATTCGCCCCATTATGGGGAGCGATGGGGGCGGCACTGGCTTGATGTGGCCCATTTTGGCGAAAGCGACGGCTTTGAATATGACCGGATGCGGCCGAATGCCTGGCGATACCGGGACTGGGTGATCGAGGCCCTCAACCGCGACCTTTCGTATGACGAGTTCGCCCGGCTGCAAATCGCCGGCGACGTACTGCGGCCTGGGGATCCCGCTGCCGTAACTGCCACGGGCTTTCTCGTCGGCGGCGCACACGACAGCCTGCTGCCGAAGGGGGACGTGATGCAAAAGATCATGCGGCAGGATGAGCTGGAAGATATCGTCGCCATCGTCGGGCAGACGTTTCTCGGGGTGACCGTCAACTGTGCTCGCTGTCACGATCACAAGTTCGATCCGATCAAGCAGACCGATTATTACCGATTGGCGTCGGCCCTGGCGGGAGTGCGCCGCGGCGAGCGGAGTTTGCCGCCGCAGGGAGCACCGGTGGAACTGGCCGACAGGCGCGAGAAGTTACGCAATTCTCTTGCTGCGATGGAGGAGCCGGTTCGTGCGGCGATTCTCACCGAGCGTGAAGCGGCGGCCAAAAAGATGCCGGCTCCTCCCAAGGCGTATGCCCATTGGGACTTCGATGGGGACTTGAAGGACGATGCCGGCCGACTGAATGGAGAAGCCAAGGAAACGGCGAGACTGGAGAAAGGTGAACTGTTTCTCGATGGCAAAAGCGGCTATGTTTCGACCGCACCGCTGCCGGCGGACATCAAGGAGAAGACGCTGGAAGCCTGGGTCCGCCTTTCAAACCTTGAACAAAGAGGGGGCGGCGTCATCACCATCCAGTCGCTCGATGGATCGTACTTCGATTCCATCGTCTTCGCTGAAAAGGAGCCGCAGCAATGGCTGGCTGGCAGCAACTTTTTCGCCCGCACGCAGTCGTTCGAAGGGCCGAAGGAAGTGCAGGCCAAGGATCGCCCGGTTCATGTGGCCATCGTTTATTCCGCTGACGGCACCATCACCGGCTATCGGGATGGGCTTCCGTACGGCAAGCCTTACAAGAGTAGCGGGCCGTTGGTTTTCAAAGCCAAGGAATCCCAGATTGTCTTTGGCATGCGGCACGGACCGCCCGGTGGGAACAAACACCTGGCGGGAGCCATCGAGCGGGCCAACTTCTACGAACGGGCACTGACGCCGGAAGAAGTCGCCGCTTCCGCCGGCGTCGCGTCGCGACATATCAGCGAAGAGGAGCTCGCCGGGCGTTTGGAACCGGCACAGCGCGACCAGCGCAAGAAGCTGCTTTCGGAAATCACTGACTTGAGCCAGCAGCTCGCGCGGTTCAGCGAACCAAAAGTCTTCGCCTGCACTCCCCAGCAGCCGGGGGAAGTGACGAGTTTGCTCATTCGGGGAAATCCGCAGGCAAAGGGAGAACCAATTGCCGCGGCCGGCCTCTCCGTGCTCACCACAAGCGGCAGCGAATTCGGCTTGGCTCCTGATGCCCCCGAGGGTGAACGCCGCAAACGGATGGCCCAGTGGATTGCCAGCGACAAGAACCCGCTCTTCGCCCGGACCATCGTCAACCGCGTCTGGCAGTATCACTTCGGCCGCGGCCTCGTTGATACGTCCAATGACATTGGCTTCAGTGGCGGGCCGCCGACCCATCCGGAGTTGCTCGACTGGCTGGCTAGCGAGCTCATCCTGCAGAAATGGAGCTTGAAGGAATTGCACCGCACGATTGTCCTTTCCGCGACCTGGCAACAGGCTTCGCTGCCGCGGAAAGAGGCCGTCGCGCTTGACGCCGATAACCGGCTGCTGTGGCGGTACAGTCCGCGGCGGCTGGAAGCGGAGGCAATCCGCGATGCGATGCTCTCCATCACCGGCCAGCTCAATCCGGCTGTCGGCGGACCGAGCTACAAGGACTTCCGGCCGTTCGAGCACAAAAGCGCACAGTTTTATGAGCCGCAAGACTTCGTCGGGCCGGAGTTCAACCGCCGGAGCGTCTACCGGATGTGGGCTCGCGGCGGCAAGAATCCGTTGCTGGACACCTTCGATTGTCCTGACCCCTCCACGGCAACTCCCAAACGGGGCGCGACAACGACGCCGCTCCAGGCCCTCTCGCTGCTCAATAACTCCTTCACGCTCCGCATGGCGGACGACCTGGCCGAGCGTGTGAAGCGCGAAGCGGGTGACGACCAATCCAAGCAGATCGCCCGCGCAATTGAACTAGCCTACGGTCGCTCGGCGACCGACTTAGAGATTTCGGCGAGCCTATCGCTCGTGGAGAAACACGGTTTGGCCCCTTTCTGCCGCGTGCTGCTGAATACGAATGCGTTTTTGTATGTGCACTAAGTGGGGTAGGCTTCCAGCCTGCCCAGAACACTGCCAGAGACAATATGACATCACTTGGAAGTCCTAGGGCAGGCTGGAAGCCTACCCCACAATCGCGCCGCGACTTCTTCTCCTTTGCCGCTCGCGGCATTGGGGCAGCGGCGTTTGCGAGCCTGATGATGCGGGATGAGGTGGTTCGCGCTATCGGAATTCCCGGCGAAGCCAAGGATGCTCCCCCCCATCATCCGGCCAAAGCCAAGCGGGTGATCCACATTTGCCTCTGCGGCGGCTTCAGCCAGCTCGATACTTTTGATTACAAGCCGGAACTGGCGAAGCTTCATGGTAAGCCGCTTGGCGGGAGCGAGAAGCCGGATGTGTTCTTCGGCCAGATTGGCCTGCTTCGCAAGAACGATTGGGAATTCAAGCAGCGGGGAAAGAGCGGTCTTTGGATCAGCGAGCTATTTCCGCATATTGCCGGCGTCGCCGATGAATTGACCGTCATCCGTAGCATGGTCGCCGAATCGTCTAGTCACACGCCGGCCACGCTCCACGAAAACAGTGGCTTTCGGCTGAACGGGTTTCCCAACCTCGGCTCGTGGCTTTCCTATGGCATGGGGAACGAAACCGACGAACTGCCGGCATATGTCGTGCTTCCCGATAGCCGCGGCCTTCCCGCAGGTGGAACCAATAACTGGTCCAATGGCTTTTTGCCGGCCCAACATCAAGGAGTAATGTTCCAGAGCAAGGGCCCGGTCATCAGTGACCTCTTTCCTGCCCGCGAAATCTCCGGCGATGTCGAAGCCGCCAGCCGTGAGTTACAGGCGAAGCTCAATCAGCTCGATTTGGAGGCCCGTGGCGGCGAAGGGGAACTGGCTGCCCGGATGAAGGCCTATGAGCTGGCCGCCAAGATGCAGCTTGCCGTCCCCCGCGTGACCGACCTCTCCGGCGAAACGGCAGACACGCAAAAGCTCTATGGCATCGACCAGGACGCCACCAAGGACTTTGGCCGGAGTTGCCTCCTCGCCCGCCGGCTTCTGGAGCAAGGAGTCCGCTTCGTGCAGCTCTTCTCCGGCGGCTCCTTCGGCTCGCCGCGGATCAACTGGGACGGCCACGAGGACGTCAAGGAAAACCACACCCGCGAGGCGAAGCTCATCGACCAGCCAGTCGCCGCCCTCGTCAAGGACCTCCGCCAGCGGGGCCTGCTCGATGACACGCTTGTTCTCTTCACCTCCGAGTTTGGCCGCACCCCCTTCACCCAGTCCTCCGCCGACGTCGTCGGCACCGGCCGGGACCACAACCAGTACGGTTTCTCCGTCTGGCTCGCCGGGGCCGGCCTCAAGCACGGCCTCGCCTACGGCAGCACCGACGACATCGGCTGGAAAGCGGTCGAGCACCGCACCGCCTGGCACGATTTCCACGCCACCGTCCTCCATCTCCTCGGCATCGACCACACCCGCCTCACCTACTACCACAACGGCATCCAGCGTCGGCTGACCAACGTGCACGGGGAGGTGGTGGAGGGGATTTTGGCTTGATGAATGGTCTAATGAGGCTATGAGACGCTACCGCCCAAAACAAAAGAAGCTTCGCTCCGTCAAGATTCCTGCCGAACTTAGCAAGGCTCTCGGTGAGGCACACGAGCGAATTGAAGATGCGGATGATCCACATCGATTTGATTACGACGATGCAATTCAGGTTGGACCGATTTGCGGAGGACGAACGGGAGGGAAATCCCGGCCATACGAGTTCACTTATTTCCCAACCGGAGATACGACACGGGGGCGTTGGTATCTCTTTCTGACAGAATCGCAGATCGAAGATATCGGTGACGGCAGAATCTCCAGGCTTCCCATGGACTGCTGCACCTCGAAGAATTGCAGAACCAAGTTCTCGAAAAAAAGCTCTCGTTGCGACTTTTGTGACTATTTTGAAGACGATCCCGCGGAAGTCGCAAAGCAACGTGCATTAGTGAGGATTGCAACAAAGGCCAAAAACAAAAGAGAGTTTGTCGCCGCCTACGTCAAACAATTTCCTGATGCAAGCACATTTTCACTCTTCACGGATCTCACGTCACTGAGGGGAGCAGAAGTCCGTTTCGGCAAAATCTCGTTTCCAGAAGAGGCTACGAATCTATTGTTCTTGGCACGAGGAGCGCGCAAATCCAAATTGCTCATATCCCTCTGCAAGAAACTGCGCAGCTTGGCAATGGCGTATCCACACGCAAAAGAGACTTCGCCAACGACGATAGGGGTAAATGGACAAGAGTTCTTAGGACTTTCGGGCAGCGACGTTGTCATATTCATAGTGCTCAAGCTCCCTATTTCACTCAGGTCGGCACTTTCTCATTCTTTTGTTCAGCGAGCGAATAGTGAATCCCTCCGTTCTGCAAATGGTGTAGTGGTTCGGCTCCTGGCAAGCGATAAGGTTCCATTCTCGCTCCTCAGCGACTGGCTAGATGAAAGCTATCGAGCTGTCGCACCGAAAGATTTTGTTAGAGCAGTTGACTGCGAAGGCTGCGAAGCATCGTGAACGCATAGAGTTTGCTGAATCAAGAAATCGGCGTGAGTCGTGAATGATGGAAAACTAAGACCTCCACCCATGCCCAAGCGCACTCCCGTCCAATCCGCCGAAGCCGCCCTTCGCAAGACGGCTCTCGCCTATCCGCAAGCGACCGAGGATTTTCCTTGGGGGCACCGGGCGTTCAAAGTCAAGAAGAAGATGTTTCTGATCCTGTCCTTCGACAAGGACGTCTTCAACGTCACGATGAAACTCCCGGACTCCGGCAAGCAAGCAGTCCAATTCCCCTTCGCCCAGCCCACCGGCTACGGCCTCGGAAAAAGTGGCTGGGTAACGGCCAGCTTCGGACCGAAGGACAAGGTTCCCCTCGAATTGCTGGAGGAATGGCTGGACGAAAGCTATCGGGCAATCGCGCCCAAGAAACTCGTCCAAAAGCTAGAAGTACAAAGGAAAGATTGAACCGCCGAGGGCGCGAAGAAACGCAGAGAAAAGTACTGTTGTTTTTCTCCCCTCTCCGCGCCCCTCAGCGATCTCCGCGGTTCATTTTCTCGTCCTCTACCTCCATCTCTTGCATTCCGTAGTCGTGCGTCCGACAATTGGCGGCAACAATACTCCACCTTGAATCCAAGAGCGACCCCATGCCCGTCAAGCCGATTCCCGATGGATATCACACGGCTACCCCCTACCTCATTGTGAGCGGGGCGGCGGCCGCGATTGAGTTTTACAAGCAGGCGTTTGGAGCGATTGAGCTATTTCGCATGGCGGGTCCGGACGGGAGGATTGGCCATGCCGAAATCAAGATTGGCAATTCCCCCATCATGCTGGCAGACGAGCATCCCGAAATGGGAGCGAAAAGCGCCAAGACGCTCGGCGGGTCGCCGATGTTTCTGATGCTCTACGTAGACAATGTGGACGTGCTGGCCGCCCAGGCTGTGGCCGCTGGTGCGAAAGAGATTCGCCCTCTGCAGAATCAGTTTTATGGCGACCGCAGCGGCACCTTCGAAGACCCGTTCGGACTCTGGTGGACAATCTCCACGCATGTCGAGGATGTCCCGCCCGAAGAGATGAAGCGACGGAGCGACGAGGCGATGAAGCAGAAGAGTTGTTAGCCGGGTCCTGTCTTTCTCTTTAGCCCTACGAGGTGACCGGTGAATCACGGCAAACTGGCGACGATGGCTGCGGCAATTCTATTCCTTTGTCTCGCAATTGCCCGAGGGCAAGATGAGATGCCGTCCGACTCGCATGCGGAAAGTGGCGAGCACGCCATCCTTGCCGGACATGGACATGAGAATGGAATGATGGTCGAAGACATTGTGCCGGAGAGATCGCAAAACTTTCTGATTTGGTTTATTGGTGCGCTGGGCTGGAAATATACCTTGCTCTTGCCTGCCTCGGCTCTGTTATCGTTTTTGCTCACCGCGGCATTGGTGATCGCCGGAAAAGGGAAAACCACCGGCGCCGCCCTGGGATTTATTGTGGCAATTCCATTTCTGATTGGCATTTTAGGAATGATTGACGGTTGCATCGCCTCGTTTATGGTCATTGCACATTCTTCCGCGTCCCCCAAGCCTTCCGAGTGGGCGGCGGGAATGAGCACTGCCCTGGTGACGCCTCTTACCGGAATGACTTTGATGGTCCCCAGCTACCTTTTGGCGACGGTGGGGCTGACCATTCGAGCGCTAAAAGGGGATCCAAAGCCTTAATTCGGCAACAATCGCCCTGGTCTCCCTCCTCCCGGTTGAACGGATGCCGCCGACAGGGAATAATCCGCCTTATCCCTCCCCGTTAATTTCCACTCGCGAACCCTACTCGCAAGGAATTCCTCATGCATCCCGTCCTCAACCGAAACCTGTTTTTCGTCAAAGAGCATTACGGTATGTTCAAAGCTTCTAACAGCTATGACGTGCTCGATCCCCAGACGCAGCAGGTCATCATGAACTGCCGCGAGGAGCGGCTGGGGTTCTTTACCAAGATGCTGCGATTCACGAAGTACAAAAGGATGACGCCGTTTGAGGTCATCATCCGGACGCCGGAAGGGCAGCCCATTTTGTGCGTGAAGCGGGGGGTGAACTTGTTCCTGTCCAAAGTGGACGTGATGGATGAGAACGGCCAGCGGATCGGCGGCTTCAAACAAAAGTTGTTTTCGCTGGGGGGAGCGTTTCAGGTTCTCGGAGCCAATAACGAACCCCTCTGCGAACTGCGGGGCAAAATCCTCGGCTGGGATTTCACCTTTAAGGCCGGAGACCAAGAACTGGGAAAAGTGACCAAGAAATGGGCCGGCTTGGGGCAGGAACTTTTCACCAGCGCCGACAACTATATTCTGCAGATTAACGACTCGGTCCCTCCCGACCACACGGTTCGCCAGATGATCGTGGCCGCGGTGATGTGCATCGATTTGGTGCTGAAGGAGTAGGCGGGGGGAAATGACCAATGTCCAAGCACCAATGACCAATGGAAGACCATCTGAATTGGTCATTGGGATTTGGTCATTGGTCATTCTCTTACTTCGGGCTAAAATGAATACCGAGGTACTCCCATGCGCTTCACCAAGATGCAAGGCTGCGGCAATGACTATGTTTACGTCAATTGCTTCGATCTGCCGCTGCCGAAAGATCCCGCCGAGCTGGCCCGCAGGATGTCCGACCGGCATTTTGGCATCGGCAGCGACGGGCTGATCCTGATTTGCCCCAGCGACAGCGGGGCCGACGCCCGCATGCGGATGTTCAACGCCGATGGCTCGGAGAGCGAGATGTGCGGCAACGGGCTGCGCTGCGTCGCCAAGTATGTGCACGATTACGGCATTTGCCGCGCTCCACAGCTCAAGATTCAGACCGGCCGCGGTAACTTGACTGTGGACCTGGAAGTAAAGGCCGGCAAAGTCGATCGCGCCACCGTCAATATGGGGAAGCCGATCCTGGAAGGGGCGATGATTCCGACGAAACTCATCGGCAATCCCCCCGTGGAAGTGCCACTGGCCGTCGCCGGCCAGAATCTCCACGTCACAGCCGTCTCGATGGGCAACCCCCACTGCGTCACCTTCGTCGAGAAGGCGACTGACGAACTAGTGCTTGGCTTGGGACCGAAAATCGAACACTCATCGATGTTTCCCGCCCGCACCAACGTCGAGTTCATCGAGATCATCTCCCCCACCGAAGTCCGCCAGCGGACCTGGGAGCGGGGCTCGGGCGAGACGTTCGCCTGCGGCACCGGGGCGAGCGCCGTCTGTGTCGCCGGCGTATTGACTGGCCGGACGAAGCGTAAAATCATCAACCACCTTCGCGGCGGTGACCTCGAGCTCGAATGGCGCGAATCCGACGGCTGTGTTTATAAGACTGGACCGGCGGTGGAAGTTTTTTCGGGAGATTGGCCGGAGTGAGGGAGAGTGATCAATTTTCAGTGTTCAGTGTTCAGCAAGCAATTGAATTCCAAAACTGAGAACTGAACACCGAAAACTGAACACTTCAATGTCCTCACCTTCCTCCAGTTCGCCTTCCGCTCTCACTGTCTCCCAGCTCACCGCGCTCCTCAAAGGAACGGTCGAAGAGAGCTTCCACGATGTTTGGGTCAGCGGCGAAGTCACGGGTGTGACCCACCATCGCTCCGGGCACATTTATTTCACGCTCAAGGATGACGCATCGAAGATTCGCGGTGTCGTCTGGCGCACCACCGCACAGCGGCTGAAGTTTCAGGTGAAGGACGGGCTGGAAGTTTTGTGCCGCGGGGGGATTGAGGTCTATCCGCCGCGCGGCGATTATTCGTTGGTCTGCCGGCAGATGGAGCCGCGCGGGCTCGGGGCGCTGCAACTCGCCTTCAAGCAGCTTCAAGAGAAGCTGGCCGCGGCCGGCCTGTTCGATGCCGACCGTAAACGGCCCTTGCCACGGTTTCCCAGGCGGATTGCTTTTGTCACCAGTCCCACAGGGGCGGCCATTCACGATTTTCTGCAAGTCGCGGGCCGCCGTTTTCGCGGGACTCATGTCCTGATCATTCCGGCCCGCGTGCAAGGGACAGGGGCTGCCGCGGAAATTGTCCGCGGCATTGAAATTGCAAATAGTCTCGCCGAGCCGCCGGACATTCTCGTCGTCGGCCGTGGTGGCGGCAGCGTGGAAGACCTGTGGAGTTTCAACGAGGAAATTGTCGTCCGGGCAATTCACGCATCCAAGATTCCCGTCATCTCCGCTGTCGGACATGAAGTCGATGTCACACTTGCCGATCTCGTCGCCGACGTCCGTGCCCTCACTCCCTCGGAGGCGGCCGAACTCGCCGTCCCTTCAGCTCAAGAGCTCGTGGCCCAGATCGCCGGCCTGCAGCGGCAAATGACCAAGAATCTTCGCAGCCGTGTCTCGTCCGCCCGCACGCATTTGCAGATTCTTTCCCGTCGACCCGTCTTCGCCAGACCACTCAGCCGCATCCAGCTCCTTTCCCGCCGACTTGACGATCTGGACGAAGCCGCCTCTCGCTCCGTCCGTCGTCGCCAAAGCCGGCTGCGTGAAAAGCTCGCCTCCCTCTCCGCCCGGTTGGAAACCCTCAGCCCTCTCGCCACCCTCTCCCGCGGCTATAGCGTGACGACGCGTGAAGATGGAAGCATCGTGCGGGATGTTCAAGACCTTGCCGCGAATGATATTCTGAGGACTCAGATCGCACACGGAAAAATCACCAGCCGCATCCTCTCCACCGAGTCCTCAGATAAGTAGCCGCGCTTGTCCCATCGCCCCGAACCACCCTCCGAAACTCCTTCCTTCGAAGCGGCCCTGGCCAGCCTGGAAGCGATCGTCCACGATCTAGAGGATGGCGACCTTGGCCTCGCGGAGGCTCTTGCCCGCTATGAGCAAGGCATCCAGCACCTCCGCCACTGCTACGATCTGCTGGAGCAGGCGGAGCGGAAAATCGAGTTGCTCACCGGCATCGACGCCGAAGGCCGGGCGAAGACGGTTCCCTTTGCAGAGGACGACGCGGTCGAGGAAACTGCAAAAATGCCCACCACAAAGCCACGTCCTAGCCGCAAGCCGCGGCGCACGCTGCTGGATATGGACGATGACGAAGCCGGCGAGGCGCAGGAATAGAATGTACCACGTGGCCTACTTCCGAATCAGTCGCGGCTCGACCCAGACGGCGTGGACGTAATGATTGTGGGTCTCAGCGAAGACGCTCATTTCGAGCGCGTCGATCCCTTCAAGGTCGAGCTCGAACTCCGAAACTTTGCCGCGACTCTTGATCGGTGATGATTTCCAGAGCAGCTTGCCATCACCGCGAATGCTGAAAATGGCGGCTCCCCAGGGAGTTTCTGCCGTGTCGTTGAGCGCTGCTCCTCCCCGCAGAGTGGCCCGCTGCTTGCCGAGGCGGTAACTGGCCTTCGCCACATGCGGCGGGAGCGCAGGATGCATCCCAAGGCCATTTTTACTCTCCTTTCCCTGCACCACAATTCGGCTGCCGTTTCCTAGTGCGCCGTTTTTGCCGAGGGGACAAGCCCCGGCTTGCACGTCGAATTCCTCCAGGTCGGTGAGATAAACCATGGGATCGCTGGCCAACAATTCGGCGAGTTTGGGTGTTTTCTTGATGGCGGGTATTGCGCCAGATTCTCTCTTTCCCGAATCGGCATTGGCACTCGCTGCGGCCGCGTGAGGGGCGACTGGCGCAGGCGCGGGGCCAGGCATGGCGATGGTGTTTCGGCGGAAGTGCGGCCGAATGTCCGGAATGAACATCGGCGAAAGGCAGAGGAGCATCCCCATCACCTGCACGCAGAATGGCGGCCCAAAAACCACCGGCTCCTGAATGACATAGCCCGACAGTTGCAGCATCGTGGCGAGGCCACCGCGCAAATACCAAGGTGCCTCATCCGTCATATGCTCGCCGGTGAATCTCTTGAAGCGAAACCCAAACCAAATAATCCCGCCAATGATCAGGCAGACTCCCCACAGCATCAGCAGTCCCTGGGGAAACTCCACAAACATCGACAGCGGGCAGAGGCACATCATCCCTGCCAGAGTCAAACCGACGACGACGAGCAACGGAAAACAGAAAAACGTCGGCGCTGGTTCGTCGGGCGATTGTTCCCTGCGGCGAAACGGCGAACGGGGCGGTTCATGTCGTGCAGGAATCTCGGGCGACGTGAGCAGATAGTCGCCTTGGTCGACAGAATCTGACGATAAGGCTGGAGGCATCGCCTTGACCTCATCGGCTGCCGACGCCCAAACTTTGTCAGAATCGGAATTGTTGGTGGCCATGGGACCGGAAATGAGGCTACTTCGGCTCATTTTTCTACGCCCATCTTTCTACCAATTTCTTCATTGCCAGGCGTGGCAACTGGGTAGGAAATTAGCGGTAGAAAGATTGCGGCAGGAAAACGATGAGAACGGCGGATTCCCACGAAGTGCCTGCAGTCAGATTAAACCAAAAGGGGCGACGATGGTAGATGGACGTGGAGAGTGCAAAGTGCAGCGAGTCGAGTAAAATGAAACTCAGTCGCCTTTCCGCCTCTCCGCTTTGACTTCGGCCTTCTACCATTTCCCCCCATGCCCAAACGCAAACATCCCGTCGTCGGTATCGACTTGGGGACCACGTTCTCCGTCATCTCCCGCCTCGACGACCTTGGCCGGCCCCAAACGCTCATGAACTCGGAAGGGGACAAGATCACTCCCAGCGTGGTCTTCTTCGAGGGGGACAACGTCGTCGTCGGCAAGGAAGCGATGAAAGCGGTTGCCACCGATGCCGATCAGGTCGCCGAGTGCGCGAAGCGTGACCTGGGAACCCGCTTCTACCATCGATTGCTCGGCGGGCGGCAATATCCGCCGGAGGCGCTGCTCGCCTGGGTGCTCAACAAGCTCCGTACTGACGCCGAGAAGCAGGTCGGCCCGATTGAAAAAGTCGTCGTTACCGTTCCCGCCTATTTCGACGAAGTCCGCCGCAAAGCGACCCAGGACGCCGGCTATATCGCCGGCCTGGAGGTGATGGACATCATCAACGAGCCGACCGCGGCCGCCGTCGCCTTTGGCTTTCAACAGGGCTATATGAATCCGGCTAACAAAAACGTGGAGCGGAAAAAAGTCCTCGTCTACGACCTGGGCGGCGGCACGTTCGACGTCACGGTCATGGAAATCGGCGGCCCCAATTTCAACGCCCTGGCCACCGATGGCGACGTGCAGCTCGGTGGACGCGACTGGGACCAGCGCCTGGTCGATCACGTGGCAGAGGAGTTCATCCGCAAGTTCAGCGTCGATCCCCGCGAGGATCCCAATGCCGCCGGCCGCCTTTGGCGCGAGTGCGAAGATGCCAAGCGGACCCTTTCGGCCCGGCAAAAGGCGAGCATCGCTTGCGATTTCAAGGGACACGCCATCCGGGTCGAAGTCACCCGCCAATCCTTTCAGGAAATCACCCAGGACCTGCTCGATCGCACTGCGTTTACGACGCGTCAGACCCTGCAAGCCGCCGGCCTCACCTGGGCCGATATCGACCGCGTCCTCCTCGTCGGCGGCTCCAGCCGCATGCCGGCGGTGGTGGAGATGCTGCGGCAGCTATCGGGGAAGGAGCCAGACCAAAGCGTCTCGCCGGACGAAGCGGTGGCCCACGGAGCGGCACTGCATGCCGGCATCCTGCTGGCCTACCACGAAGGCAAGTCGCCGAGCTTCCACATCCGCAACGTCAACTCGCACAGCCTGGGCGTCGTCGCCACCGACATCAAAACGAAGCGCCCCCGCAATGCCATCCTCATCCCCCGCAACACTCCGCTGCCGGTGGTGGCCCGCCGGGTCTTCAAGACGCACAAAGCGGGGCAAAAATCGATCCTCGTGCAAATCGTGGAAGGAGAAAGCCCCTCTCCCGACGACTGCTCGCAGCTCGGCAAATGCTCGATCCGCCATCTGCCGGCGGACCTCCCCGCCCAGACGCCCATCGAAGTCCGCTTCAAGTACGAGGAGAACGGCCGCCTCACCGTGATGGTCAGCGTGGAGGGGACCAAGAAGCAGCTCAAGCACGAAATCACACGGGAGAACAGCCTGACGCAGGACCAGCTCGATTCCTGGCGCAAGTATATTTCCAATAAGGATCCCGCCGAAATTCCGCTCCCCGCCAATCTCTCCGGCGAAGTCCGTACCGCTCCTCCCACTCCTGCCATCAAGGAAACCATCGACTACTCCCCCGAAGTGGACTTGGACAAACCGGAACAACCCGGGAGCAAAACACCGGATCCGGGAGGGAGCAGCCCGAGTGGGATCAAGAGAAGGTGGAATTAATCTCTTAAGCTGCCTTACGTAGGAAGCTATGCGATGGCTCCTACTCGTCCACGGCGGCCTCCGTGGACGCGAGCGCGGTTCCTGAGTTTGAATCTGGTTCCGACGGTCTGAGCCGCGAAGTCGTGGCGATACGGTTGCACCTGCGGTGCTGCGGGATCGGAAGCACACCGAAGGGGTAGCCTAGCGAAGCCCTGGGTCGTGAGGCGGTTGGGGTTCGATGCGTTGGAGCATCGCTAACCCCTAATCCCGTCAGGGGTTACAGAATTCATTAAAATCTTTGCAACGACAGTTGACCGCGACCACAATATATGTGTACAATTGGATATTTGAGGCTTCGTGCTCGTGACAACGCTCCGCGTCCCGCACGGTAGGGACGCAGAGCGTCTGGGACGTGCGTTCCCACGCGGACCGTGGGAACGAGAATTAGGATGAATCACAAATCAGGGGATGAATCACACTTAGGGCGACGTGAATCATCGAAACACTTGTATAGATTACGACTTAGGACGCAGCAGTTCGACGTAAGTTTGCGAAATGATGTGTACTGAATCATGAATCAGGTCTGGGAGCCGCCTGAAGGCGGGACTCCATCGGGAGAAGGACAATCGGGGGGTGCTGTTGTTAAACTCGGGGGGGGTAAGTTTCTGTAACTTATGGCGATCCCAAGAGTTGCGACAATTGAGACGCGAAGTAAGCCAACACATATAAAAGTGAGTAAGCACGATGCCTGAGCTGCCGGAAGTCGAAACCATGCGCCGCGGTATTCTGCGGGCCGTCGGAAGCCGGATTACGGCTGCGGGGCGGGTGCCGTGCCCCAAGCGGCCGATCTTGGTGCAGCCGGGGCCGGCGGCGCTGCAGAAGAAAGTCGTGGGACAAAGGATCGAAAGCATTGGCCGAGTGGGGAAGCGGGTCGTGATTCACCTGGAGAAGGGCGATGCCCTGGTCTTTGAGCCGCGGATGACGGGGCTGGTGCTGGTGGCCGACCCGCCGACGCGGGAGCATTTGCGGTTCCGGCTGGATCTGAAGGGGGGGCCGCTGAAGTCCATCTGGTACTGGGACCGCCGCGGCTTGGGGAATGTGCGGCTGCTTTCTCCCAAACAGCTTGATGAGCAACTGCGAGGGGACAAGGTTGGTCCCGACGCCCTGGACATCACGGCGGCCCAGATGCAGCAGCGGATGGAGCAGAGCAAGCGGGCGATCAAAGTGGCGCTGCTCGACCAGCGGGCGCTGGCGGGGGTTGGAAATCTCTATGCCTCGGAAATCCTGCACCTGTGCGGCATCCATCCCGCCCGTCGCTGCGATTTGCTGAAAATCGAGCAGTGGGAGGCGATTCATTGCCGAATGCGACAAGTGCTGGAGTTGGCGATTATGCACGAAGGTTCCACGCTTTCCGACGGCACCTATCGCAACGCCCTCAACAAATCCGGTGGCTATCAGAACCATCACCGGGTCTATGACAGGGAAGGGGAGTGCTGCCCCACCTGCAACCGGGGCTCCATTGTCCGCATCGTGCAGGCCCAACGGGCGACTTTTTATTGTCCAGAGTGCCAGCGAAATCGGAGATAGGGGGTCGGGAGTCTTTGGCGTTATAGACTTCTAAGGATGGATAATCATTGACGCCAAAGACTCTCGACCCCTTCGCGTCTCATCATGGCGTCCCTTCGCCCCGCCAAATAGAATCGTACTATGAACGTGATGCGCAATATCCGTGCCGCTTCGCACATTTTCCGGAACGTCAAGCGTTCCTGGGAGATCATTGCGGTCCTGCGCAAATACGGGCTGGCGGATTGGCTGCGGCGAACGAATGTCGAGCTCCCCAAGGGGGAGGACGGTGAAGCGGAAGTGCCCGTGGTGCTGACCCGCGAGGCCCGCATCCGGCTGGCCCTGACCGAGCTCGGCCCCACGTTCATCAAGTTGGGCCAGCTTCTCAGCACGCGGCCCGACCTCGCCGGCGTGGACCTGGCGAATGAACTGAAGCAACTGCAATCGGCGACGCCGGCGGACTTGCCCGAGCAGGTGCGGCAGACGGTCGAGACAGAGCTCGGCCAGACGATTGAAGAGTTGTATGAGGAGTTTGACCTGGTCCCCATTGCGTCGGCTTCCATCGGGCAGGTGCACAAGGCCCAACTGAAAACCGGCGAGCGCGTGGTCGTGAAGGTGCAGCATGCCAACATCGAAAACAAGGTGAACGAGGATCTGGAAGTCCTCGGCAATCTCGCCCAGCTCGCCGAGCAGTTCGAAGACTTTCAGCCCTATCGCCCCAAGGTCAACACGGCGGAAATGGCCCGCACGCTCCGCCGCGAGCTGGACTTTGGCCGCGAAGAGCGAAATCTGCACCAGTTCAACATCCTGTTTCAGGATGACCCCACGATCTGCATCCCCAAGGCCTACACCGATCTGTCCACTGCCCGCGTCCTGACCATGTCGATGGTCGACGGCCTGGCGATAGAGAACTCCTTGGCGCTCGATGCCGCCGGCATCAACCGGGAAGAAGTCGCCCGCCGCGGAGCGGAGCTGTATCTGCAGATGATCTTCGTCCACGGCTTTTTTCATGCCGACCCGCACCCGGGTAATATTCTGATCCTGCCGGGCGATATCATCGGCCTGATCGACTTTGGCATGGTCGGCCGCATCGAAGAACGGCTGCGGGAGGACATTGAGGAGATGCTGCTGGCCATTGTGCAGCACGATGTGCCCATGCTGACGCGGATCATCAAGCGAATTGGGCAAACGCCCCCCAATCTGGACGAGTCGGCGCTCGCGAACGACGTGGCCGACTTCGTGGGGAATTACTCCACGCAGTCCCTGGACCAGTTTGACCTGAGCGGGGCCCTGCTCGATATGACCGAGATCATCCGCCGTTATCGGATCATGCTTTCGCCGCAGGTGGCCATGCTGATCAAAGTGCTAGTGACGCTGGAAGGGACGACGAAGCTCCTTTCGCCGCGATTCAGCCTGATGGAAGTAATGCAGCCTTTTCAGAAAAAGATGCTCCTGCGACGATTGTCGCCGGCCCGGCAACTGCGAAAGATTCGCCGCTTGTGGGTCGAGATGGAACACCTGGCGGAAGTGGTGCCGCAGCACATCACGCGGATCATGGAGCAGATTCAGGCCGGCAAGTTCGACGTCCACCTGGATCACCGCGGTTTGGGGCCGAGCGTGAACCGGCTGGTGCTGGGGATGCTGGCCAGTGCGCTGTTTTTGGGGTCGTCGTGGATGCTAGCGAATAAAGTGGAGCCGATTGTACCTTCCAAGGACTTTTTTGGTTATGACCTGACTGTCGGAGGATGGATTCCGGCGCTATCGCTGCTCGGCTTGTTGGGCTGCATCACCAGCATCCTCGTTGGCCTGCGGCTATTGTGGGCGATCGGGAAGAGCGGACACTTGGATCAGAAAAAGTCAAAGTAGTAATTTACAAAACGCAAAAAGCCGCGAATCACCTCTCATGCCCATCCGTTTCACTTGTACCCACTGCACGCAAAAGCTGAGCGTGAGCACGCGCAAAGCGGGGAAGCCCGCCAATTGCCCGCGGTGCAAGCGAGAGCTGACCGTGCCAGAGCCCGAGACGGCGGCAGGGCAGGGGGCTGGCGAGTCGGCGGCCACGGCGGAAGAGGGAGACCATGAAGATGATCCGTATGGACAGTTTGTTGTCTACGACGAGACGGAGCTGGTCTACGATGATGGCGCTCCCACGCGGCATCCGGGGGGGACTCCTTCCATTCAGGATCGCGTGTCAGTACCGCGCTATGTCCTCTATACGCAGGGGTTGCTGCTGGGAGCGGTCGCGCTCACGTGCTTCATTTTCGGCGTGCTGACGGGCGGGACATTCTTCTCCTCGCCCGCCACGGCAGGAAAAGGACCATGCACCATCACCGGCACCGTGCGCTATGCCTCGGGCAATCAGCGCCTGCCGGATGAAGGGGCGGTGATCATCGCCCTGCCGGAAACAAAGGACGCCGGACAGCGGGCACCTGCGGACGGAATGCGTCCCGATGAGCCACTGCCGGAAACGCCCTTGGCGGGAGTCCAGCAAGTCATCGACATGGGAGGAGCTTACACACGGGCCGGGCCGCAAGGCGACTTCAGCCTGAACCTCGCGAGCGGAGGCAAGTATTATGTGCTGGTCCTTTCCCACCATGCCCGGCGAACGGGAAACGAAGAAGTGAAGGTCATGGACGTGCGGACCTTGGGCAGGTTTTTTGACGGTGCCATCGATCTACTGGCAGACAGCAAGTATCGCCTGACGTCCGAAACAGTCCGCGGCGACCGGACAATTACCGCGCAGTTCGACTGAGGCGGCGGCGCGGTTTCGCTTTGGCTCGCCGAGCAGCGGTCTCCTTGCGGGCCGGAGAGAGCGTCGGAATTTCCGCGGGAATGCTGACCAGGGCCGAAGCGTCGAACCAGATTTCGCTGCCGTCCACGCAATGGATGACATCGAAGATGCCGTCGCCTCGATGGACCAGCGACGTGGAAACAGCCGTCAAATCGAGTTCATCGAGCAAATCCAGCTCGTCACTGGAAGCGCAGACCACATAAGGCGCTTCCTCGCTGCCGTCGCCGCTCATCAGCATCGCCCGCAGGCAAATGACCAGCAGCATCCGCTCCAACTCCAGATCCTGCTCATCACCTCTCGCCTCCGCGGATAGTGCCGCGTAGTAATGGACGCGAGGAACAAGCGCCGCAATCGGGGGAAGATGAGCCAGCGACTCGGTCAGACCTGTCACGTCTCCGCTATCTGCCAGCAAGGACAACGAGTCGAGCTGGGCAGCAGTGAGTGAACGCGACGAAGCGGCAAGAAGCTCTTCACGAGCCGCCAGAAAATTTTCCCGCGAGGGCTGAGCAACAAAAGCTCGGAGCGCACTCTGCATGATCCATCTCGCACAAGGCAAAGAGGTGGCGTTGCTCCGCGAGCAATCTTCCACTCTCCTTCTCTAAGAGTAATCACGCGCGGGGTGACTTGGCAATGACTTCGGCGCACTTTTTTCCATGTCGTCACTCGCTCCGCGAAAGTCCGCGCGAACCTACGCGGCGCGAAAGAAGCCGCTCACGGCACGCGCGGCGCGAGGAGCGCCTTGACTTGCTGCACCGCGCCCGCGCGCGAGATCTCCATCGTCACCTCTTGTCCCGCGTCTTTCTCCGCGAGCGCAAGCTGCACGTCGTCGGGACCGACGACCGGCTTGGCGTCGATGCGGGTGACACGGTCGCCAGCTTTGAGACCGGCCTTGGCGGCGGCACTGTCGGCAACAAGCGCGGCGAGCTCGAATCCTTCGAGCGTCGGCTTGCCGGTAAGGCCGAGCATCGGCTCGCTTCCGGCGGGCCACGCCCCGAAGACTTCACTCCGCAGCATCCGGTCCAGATGCGGTTGCAAATCGGGCTGTCCCAGCCGCGTGTACAGGAATCCGCCAAACTGGCTGCGGCGCAGGTGCACCCCAACCACGTAGCCGTGTTTGTTGACTAATGCACCGCCGCCCGTCCACTCGGGCTGCTCGACGTCCATCCAGAGCGTATTGCGGAAAAACCGCCGCATTTCCGCGATTTTCATCTCCGGCCGAGCGGTACCGATAAGCCTGGCCGGATAGGTGAAGGCGATGTACCAGTCCTTCACATCGACCTCCTTCTGAGGCCACATAGGCACGAATGGCCAGTCGCCGGCGTCCGTCACTTTGACCAGCCCCAGGTCAAGTTCGCGGGAGATGCCGAGTGTCTTCCCCTTGGCCTGCTTGCCACTGGCGAACTGCACGACCACATCCTGGTTGAGGCCGCGAAGCAAGTGGCCGGCGGTGAGAATCTCTCCTTCCTTTTTCAGGCAGACGCCGCCGATGATGCGGCCATCGGGCAAGGCGATGGTGACCATCGCTGGTGAAGTTCGCTCGACAATTTGCCTCGCCAGCTCTTGCTTGGCCTTTTGATTGGTGATGTCCGGAGACGGCGCGGAGGGGATGAGGCTATAGTCATCGGGATTGCGGGCGAAGTAGACGTGGTCAAAGAGCGCCGCCTCACCATCGGGACAGCCCAGCGAAACTGCCGTCACATCGAGGCTGCCAAAGTCCGCATACAAATCTCGTGTGAGGACAATCCACTGGTCTGGCAACTTGTCCTGCCACAGGCGGAGAGCACTGCCATAGGACTTTTCTCCCTGGCCACCGTCATACCTGGCTGCTTCCGCGCGGAGAGGCGTGGTCTCCAGTTCCAGCGACATTCGGCCGCCACCCTTTTTGCGGAAGGCGAAACGAAGAAAGCGAAACTCTCCCCACTTCGGTCGTTCACGGATGGCGACGGGGGACGGAAACGAAATCATGAACCGCCCCGCTGGCGTCAGCCGGACGGAGCGCTGGCCAAAGTGTTTGTCGTCTTCCACAAGCGCTGCCGATCCCGAAGCGTTGCCGCCATGCGGAATGAACCTGGCTTGCTCTTCCAAGGCACAGTAAAGCGTCGGCAGTTGCGGAGCGGCTTCAATCGTGTGCCAGGAGATGGGTGCGGAATCCGGTTGAGGAAGGTGGCGGACTTCAACATCCAGATTCGTGCCACCGGGTTTTTGATAATTCGCCAGCGGGATGGCGAGTGGGCGGACTTCCATCTTGTCGTTCTGCACTAGCGGGGCCGTGAACTCCGCCACAGGCTCATTGCCGATGCGGACCTCAAACTTCGGCTCCGGCCCGCGATTGATGGGTCGAGTCGCGCCGATGATGAGCCATTGATCTTGAGGTGTGATCGCCAAATTTTTGGAAATCAGGATTCCGCGGCCTTTCGGTGCAATGGCCTGATCGAAGGAACCAGGCATGGCGAATTGCTCGTTGCGACTTTGCAGGATTTCCGGTGTCGAATCGGTCGCCGCGGTAGACGCTGCTGCATCGAGCCGAACGCTCGCGTCTTGCCAGGCCACAAAGCGCTTGCCAAGTCGCTTGTCGAACTCGGCTTTCACCACGGCCGGATCGAGTTCGAGCATGGGATCGATCCAGTCGGCATGGTCGCGGATGTCGAGCGGGTCGGTTCCCGCGGGACGACCATCATGTGCTGGATCGACTTGCAGAACGAGATGCTTTTGGCCCGTCGTGGGGCCAGTCAGCGCAACGACACCCGTATCGGCAGTCGCTTCACTGCCAACCAGGAACGGACTTTCCCACAGAACCGGCGTTCCGGCCGAATTGGCGAAGATCCTTGCTCGAACACAGCCCCCTTTGCCGCTCGCTCGGTCAAGTCCGATCTGGGAGCGGAAAGACTTGACACCTGGCGGCAATTCAAACTTTATTTCCGCAGGGCCGAGCAGGCCAAATCCCCAGCCAAAGTCGAGCGGCGAGTTCCGCAGCGGGCCGCCGAAGGCGTTTTGATTTACCCGCACCGTCTGGCCTCGGCCGTTTTGCAGTTCATAGGGTACGCGGCTTACCGGGACTTCGCGGGGTAGAAAGAAGCGGCGACACGAGATGTCCTTATTCGGAAGCCACAGCACATCGAGGCTCCAAGCGGGCTGAATGCCGTGGACCCACTGGTTGGAATCCACTGGATTCCCCATTGTCCGCTGGGCGAAACGCTCCACGGATGTTGTCGCAACCAGTCCGCTCAACGCTTCCACTTGCATTAATCGTGATTCGCTGGTGGAGCAGAGGGTCGCAAGCTCATCAAAGTAAGCCGGCCAGAACGGCACTTGTTGCAAATGAACCTCCGCCAGATCGGACCAAGGCACTTTGCGATTCTCGGTTCCGATGAGCAAATTCACATGTCCGCTGCCGAAGCGAATGGCCCGGTAGGAGACCGAACGGCCGTCGCGAAACAATGCCGTGTTCGGTTGATAGGCCTGCCGGTTGCGGCGCTGCCAGACAATGCGACGAACCGAGGCAAGCGTTACGCGAATGTCGCTGGATTCTGGCTTGCGCGGCGGCTCCAATTGCTGCTGGGGCGCGACCAATAGATGCGGCGGCAGTGGCAGGAACGGCTGCTCCTTACCGGTGCGATAACCCACCACCATCCCTGGCAGCCGGTCGCCGGTTAGCGTCTCGATGAAGGCCGTGGGCGATGCTGGTTGCGGCAATGATCGATCCCGCAGCCAGCGAACCAGGTTACCCGCGTCGAGCAGGGGCTGAGCCTCGAGCTTTGGCACCGCCTGTTTGTCGTGCCAGTCCGCCAGCTTTTCTCCCGTCAACCGCTGACCGCCACTCATCAAGGCGGAATATCGTGGCGGCTTATCGGCTCGCGCATACGCCACAGCCAAGAAGATCAGCAGCCATGCCAGTTGCCAGGTTCGCGTCGTCATTGTGCTCTCCTGGCAATAGGATAACCCAAATCGCGCCCGTCGTTACTCCTCCTTCTTCTCTTCCGTCTTCACGCTCGGCGGGGCAGGGGAGGGGACCGCCTCCTCTTGCTTCTGCTCTTCCTTCTTCTCCGCGGGTTTGGAATCCTCCGTCTCTTCTGGCGGCTTGGCAGCAGCGGAGACAGCCTCGACGACGGCCGCCTTGAGTTCCGGCATGACCAGGTCCTTGAGCTTCTTTCCTTCCGCGGTGATCAAGTCCGGCAACCTGGCCAGTTCCACCTGCACCAGCTTTGCCTGGGCTTCGCCGGCGACCTTGTTCTCTTCACGAAGTTTGGCCGCCAGGATGTCCACTTGCTTCGAATTCTCATCACGGACTTTGGCGAACTCTCCCTTGATCTGGTCCTGCAGTTTTTTCACCTCCACGGACAGTTGCTGCTGAGTCGCGGCCTGTAGCGCTTTGACCTGCTCCGTCGTCAGGTTCTCCAGCCGCTTCGCTTCGGCGGCGACCTGTTCGGCCGCCTTGCGACGAAGCTCGGCAATCTCACCGCTTACCTGGTCTTGCAGTTTCTTGGCCTCGCCGGCAATCTGGGCCTGGTTCGCTTCCTTGACCCGTGCCTCCGCCGCCGCCGATTCCTCCGTCAGCTTCGCCGAGAAGGACGCATCCAGCTCACTCCGCAGGTCTTCCCTCCGCCGCTCCCAGCGACGACCAAGAATCCCAGCCGAAGCAGAATCGGCGAAAACGATCAATCCAACGGCTGCGACAATCGCTGTAACAACGAAACGAGACATCTCTGATTCCTTGAAGCGGGAACTAAATGGGAAACAACCCAGGCAGGAGCCGCAATCAAGCGGCCTAACGGGGAAAGTCAAGGATAATCGGGAGGGCCATTTTCGGCTAGCGGCTGAAAAACCAGGCCGCCATTCCATTGTCTTGCCAGTCCACGATTCGAGGACACAGTACCTGTGGCTAGAGAGTGCGTTCTTGCCGAGCCAACTATCCTTCTTGCACGTCCTCTGTTTCTGGTTGTTGCGTTGGAGGGGGCTCACGCTCGGCCTGGGCTTTGCGGTCGATGCGGCGGTTGAGCTTGTCGTTCGCTTTCCGCTTCTTGTTCTGTTCTCTCTGGCGTTTGGCGAACGTGGTCGGGCTTTTACTTTTGGCGATAGCAAGGCTCCAAAGTCTGGGGAAGTGAGCGGACAAAGAATCCGCTGCGAGTACCTTCAGGGTAGGAGTTTTTCGCCTTGGCGGATACCCGACTTTGGGGATTATTGCGAAGGGGACCCTCAATTGATGGCAGGAGGCGGTGGTAAAGGCTCACCGAAGGGGAGGAACAGTTGATGTCGTAGACGACGGAGTTCTCGACCCTGGTCCAAGACCTCGGACCGCCACTGCTCGGCTCGACGAGACTCCGCCTAATTTTCGAGTAGGAGCGATTGCCGGTCGATGAGCCAGCCGAAGCACACAGCCACAAGCGCCGTGACGAGCAGCATATCGCGGATAGTGAAGCGAAGTGGCGACTTGGAGACCATTCACGACTTCCCCGGATTTGACACCGCTTTCCGGCGCGGCTAGCGTAACGAGAAAGATGCTCTCGTATGCTACGATCTCTCCTATGACGCAGTTCTCCATTCTTCTCGGATCGTTGGCCCTCATTGCCACATGCGCCCCGGCCATTGCCGCGGAGCCCGATTTCACCAAAACCATTGGACCGATTCTGACCAAACGTTGTCTCGGCTGTCACAATGCGAGCGAGGCAAAGGGGGAATTGGTTTTGCTTAGTCGTGAAGGGCTGCTGAAAGGGGGAGAAGGTGGAGTGGTGATTGATGCGGCGAGGCCGGAAGAAAGTGTCCTCCTGAAGAGAGTCGCGGCGGGAGAGATGCCGCCGGAGGAAAATGGCAAGTCGCAGGCGCTCCCCAAGGAAGAGGTCGAGCAGATTCGAGCCTGGATTCTGTCAGGGGCAAAATGGCCGGAAGGAATTGTTCTGAATCCGTTTGAAGTCACCACATCGACCAGGGCGGGACTCGATTGGTGGTCGCTGCAGCCGATCCAGAGACCAAACGTTCCGCCAGCTCAAGTGCAAGGAGCGAATCCGGCAAGCGAAAATCAAGTTGACTCGTTTATCCAGGAAAGTCTCCGTCAGAAGAACCTCGAGTCAGCGCCTCCGGCATCGCACGGCACGCTGCTTCGCCGAGCTTACTACGATCTCATCGGGCTTCCGCCAACCTTTGAAGAAGTCCAGGAATTCGCGAGCGATAAATTTCCCGATGCCTATGAGCGACAAGTGGACCGCCTACTCGCGTCACCTCATTTCGGCGAGCGGTGGGGCCGGTATTGGTTGGATCTGGTTCGTTATGCGGATACCAATGGTTACGAGCGAGATGCCCCCAAGCCCGGCGCGTGGAAGTACCGGGATTATGTCATCGGGGCCATCAACCGAGACAAACCGTACGACCGATTCGTCGTCGAGCAACTCGCCGGAGACGAGCTCGCCGATCGGACCGAGGAGACAGTCATCGCCACGGGGCTCCTCCGCATCGGCACCTGGGACGATGAGCCGAACGATGCCTTGGAGTATAAGTACGAGCGGCTGGAGGACCTGGTCCATGTGACGGGCTCGGCGTTCCTAGGTTTGACCGTCAAATGTGCCCGTTGCCACGATCACAAGTTTGACCCGATTCCACAGACCGATTATTACCGTCTCGCTTCTGCCTTTTGGGCGGGCTTTATTGAGGCTCGAGGCCGCGAATTGATGGGAGGGCCCAGCAAAGAAGAACTTGGCTTTGACGTGCTTGGCTGGACTGACCGAGCTGACATCCCGCCTCTGATGCTGCTCAAAAAGGGTGATCCGCACCGTCCCTTGGAAGAAGTCAAACCGGCGACGCTGTCGTTTGTATCCTCTCTTGTCTCGCCGATTGCTTCCGTTCCCGGCAACAAGACTTCGCAGCGGCGGCTGGCGATTGGGAACTGGCTTACCAGCCCGCAACATCCGCTGACGGCACGCGTCGCCGTCAATCGGCTCTGGCAGCATCATTTTGGTCAGGCACTGGTCCGCTCTCCCAACAATTTCGGCTTCAAAGGAGAGTTGCCGACGCATCCGGAATTGCTCGATTACCTGGCGAGCGAGCTCAAAGACGGCGGTTGGGAGATGAAGCGGCTGCACCGCAAGCTGGTCTGCTCCGCGACTTTTCGGCAGGCGTCAGTGCATCCGCGGGACATGGAGTTCCGCGAAAGGGACGTCGCCAACACGCTGTGGTGGAAAGCCAATCGCCGCCGCCTCGACGCCGAGGCTCTCCGCGACACAATTCTGTCCGCGAGCGGCCAACTCAGCAGGCAAGCGGGCGGCCCCGGCTTTTTCCCCCATCTGAATTCGGACGCACTCGAGGGACTGTCCACCAAGGACAAGGCTTGGCAGTCGTCACCCGCTGATCAGCAGGCCCGCCGCAGCATCTACATCTTCAGCAAGCGGTCTCTGTTGCTGCCGCTGCTCACCACGTTCGACTTCTGCGACACCACGCAGCCCTGCGGTCAGCGGGATGTCAATGTCGTTGCTCCACAGGCGTTGGCGCTGCTCAATAATGAATTCACGCATCGGGCGAGCGAGAAGCTGGCCGATCAAATGCTGCGAGATCGGAACCTGTCTCCGTGGCATTTGATCTTAGGACGTGAACCAAGCCGCGACGAGAGATTTGAAATGATTGCATTTGTGGTTGAACAGACGAATCTCTTTGCGTCAAATCCCGCGACGAAAAAGGACGCCGAGCGATTCGCCCTGGCCTCGCTCTGCCATGTGCTCCTCAATACCAACGAGCTGATCTATGTCGACTGACACCGCTTCCAACACTAGCCCGACGCGCAAGCGAGAGAATTCCGCGCCGGCCGCCGAAAATGCCGCTACTCCTTCGCTTGCGCATCGGGTTAGTGACAGCACGCGATTCCCCTGTGGCCTCGTCCGCCGCGAGTTCGTATGGCAGATGGGGGCGGGTTTCGCCGGGCTCGCGCTGTCGAGTTTGCTCGGTGAGAGCGGGTTCTTCACACGCCATGCGAGTGCGGGCGAAACCGCAAGCGGGCAAAAGAATCCGCTCGCCCCTCGACCATCTCATTTCGCCACCAAAGCGAAAGCCTGCATCTTCCTGATCATGAACGGCGGGCCGAGCCAAGTAGACACGTTCGACTACAAGCCCGCTCTCGATAAATTTGCCGGCAAGCCTCTGCCACCGGACAAGAAATACATCAACTCGGGCGGGCGGAAGGTTGGCTTTCTTACGCCGCCGCCGCGGAAATTCAAACCGGGAGGTAAAAGCGGCCTCTTGATCTCCGACTTTTTTCCCAACGTCCGGGAACACGCCGACAAATTGGCGGTCGTCCGCTCTTGCCACACCGATTCGCACGCCCACGGCTCGGCGCTGGTGGCAATGAACACTGGCAGCACGTTCATCGGCCGGCCGTCGATGGGAAGCTGGTGCGTGTACGGCCTCGGGGCAGAGAATCAGAATCTTCCTGGTTACGTCGTGCTGATGGACAAGCGGGGGGGACCCATTGGGGGACAGCCCAACTGGTCCAGCGGTTTTATGCCGGCGGCCTTTCAAGGGACGCTCTTTCGTCCTGCCGGCGATCCGATTCTCGATTTGCGCGGACCGGTTCATGTCGATGCGAAAGTACAGCGGAACCGGCTTGACCTGCTGGCAAAGCTCAACGAAGAACACTTGAAAGAGCGGCCCGGAGGCGAAGAACTTGTCGCCCGTATTCAGTCCTATGAGCTGGCGTATCGGATGCAATCGGAAGCTCCCGAGGCGGTCGATCTGGCCCGCGAGGACCAGAAGACTCTCGACGCTTACGGCGTCGGCAAGGCTCCGACGGACGAGTTTGGTAAGAATTGCCTCATCGCCCGGCGACTCGTTGAGCGGGGGGTCCGTTTCGTGCAACTCTACAGCGGCGGCGGGCACCTGGAAGACACTTGGGACGCCCACAAGGGAATCGAATCCAACCACGGCCAGCACGCCGGCGAGGTGGACCAGCCGATTGCCGCGCTGCTCACGGACCTTGCGAAGCGGGGCCTCCTCGACAGCACGCTCATCCTGTGGGGTGGCGAGTTCGGCCGCATGCCTTTCAGCGAAGGAGTGAATGAGCCGGGACGCAACCACAACCCCTACGGTTTCAGCATGTGGCTGGCGGGCGGCGGCGTGAAGGGTGGCACTTGGCATGGTGAGACCGACGATTTCGGCTTCGAGGCGGTCGTCAACAAGGCCCACGTCCACGACATCCACGCCACCGTCCTGCACCTGATGGGTCTCGATCACAAGCGACTGACGTACTTCCATCAGGGACGGGATGAGCGTCTGACGGATGTGTATGGGAATGTCATTAAGGAGGTGCTGGCATGATACGCACGCTATTCCTGTTGTCCGTGACTCTGTTCACCAGCATAACTGCGTCGCTCGCTGCTGACGAACTCACCATTCAGCAAATCGAGCAGCGGGCTCATCTGCCAGGACGGGCGGCGGGAAAAAAGCCGCTCTATAAGGAAGTGCTCGCCGGCACAGCGACGAAAGAGCAGAAGCAAGAGCTGCTCGATCTCTATCTGGCGCTGGCCAAAGCGAAGCCGGCCAAGGGGAGCCAGGAGGCCTGGCAGAAAGCGACAGCCACATTGGTTACCGCCGCCCAAGAGATCGTCCGCGGCGAAGTGAAGGACGGTTCCAATCTTCAAGCTGCCCTCAACTGCAAAGGCTGCCATGCGGCCCATCGGCCCGTTTACGCGATCGACGGCACACTCGTGGAAGATGCCGGCGACTTCGGCACGGCTGCGCCTCCCCAGTTTGTAAAACTTGCCAACATCAGCAAGGACAAACTGTCGATTTCGGTTTATGCCTTTGAGCCGCACGTCGAAACTTCATTTAGGGAAGAAGAGGTGGAGGCAGACGGAGTGAAGAGCGTGAGAAAAGTGCCCGTCATGGAAACAGTTCAATTACTCCGGCAATCGCAGATTTCGCTGGCTTATGTCCGGCTATTCGATTCCACGGGCAAGGAAGTCAAAGGAGACGAAGTTTGGAATCGGCTGAAACCGGGGATGACGCTGCTCCGTCAAACCGGCTCCAAACAGGTGGACCCTGTCCTTCTTAAACTGCTTTCGCCAGAAGCGCTCATCCTGGCCCCTAGCATTTTGCCTTCATCCCCCGCGGAAAAATGAGAGAGATTCGGGACAGGCTGCCTGGGGCTAAGTGGGGCGATTGAACTTGTTATTCAGCCCCCGGCGCACTCCGTCTTCAACCGCGGAAATCTCCTTATCGGTCCATCCGTCGGCAGTGGCCCGCAGTTCCTCGGAAAACTTTTCCAGCGTTGCCAGCGGCGCGGAAGAGCGACGGCATTGAACCAGGGAGTCTTGAATCGCTTTGGCGATTCGCTCTTCGCTGGGAGTCGGCGGAGGTTTGGGAAACTCCACATCTAGAATCGCCTGGATCATTTCAGCCGGAGCCATGGCGGGCGCGGGCAATTTGCCGTTGGGGGAGCATTTCTCCACAAAAATTCCCTGAACGCCTTCCACTCCTTTGTTCCGCCAAATCATGCGGAGCTCGGATTGGCGTTGATGCTTGGTCTTAGGCGGTATGATTGGGGTCTCAGCCACGGGTGTGGTCCTTTCGCGATTCATAAGAGCGCAGCGCCCCCCAAAAAATCCATGTCGGGCCGTCCGCGTCTCGGTTCATTATAGTGCATCGCGGCATCCTTGTACTGACGGTATCGAATGAAGTGCCGCTTTCCAGCGTCGTGCTATAATGGGCTGCATGCATTCCCACTTCCCCCTTTCCCGCCGCTCACTGCTTGCCAATATGGGTGGCGGCTTTGGCGCACTAGCGCTCGCTGCCATGCTGACGGAGGATTCGTTTGCACTGGCGGATTCCCAGCAGTCACCGCTGCATCATCCTCCTAAGGCTCGCCGCGTCTTGCAACTCTTTATGAACGGCGGGGCGAGCCAGATGGACACCTTCGATTACAAGCCGGAGCTTGAAAAGCAGCACGGCAAGAAGGTGGATTTTGGAATCATCGCGGCTGCGACGAGCGTGCCAGGCGCAGTCATGAAGTCCCCCTTCGAATTCAAACAACATGGCCAGTCCGGACGGTGGGTTAGCAGTGTTTTTCCCCACATCGCACGGCATGTCGATGACCTGGCGTTCTTGATGGCGATGGCCAGCAAATCGAACGTCCACGGGCCAGCGAGCTACATGCAAAACACCGGCTTCATTCAACCCGGTTTTCCGTGCCTGGGGGCTTGGATTTCCTACGGATTGGGACGGCTGACCGACAATCTGCCGGCCTTTGTCGTCCTGCCAGATAGCCGCGGATTGCCGTACAACCAAGTGGGCAACTTCTCGGCAGGATTTCTGCCGCAGGCCCACGCCGGGACGGTCATCCGGCCCACAGCGCCAACTCCCATTGCGGACCTCTTTCCGCCGGCCTCGGCCAAAGACATTACCCCGACCAGCGAAGCGGACGGCTTGAAACTTCTCCAGCAACTCAATCGCGAGCACCTGGCGGAGAATCCCGGTGATTCACGGCTGGAGGCCCGCATCGCTTCTTATGAACTAGCAGCCAAGATGCAGGCCAGCGCCCCCGACGTGCTCGATGTTTCTCGCGAAACTGGGCAGACGCACAAGCTTTACGGTCTCGACGACAAGAACACTGAGCCCTTTGGCCGAAACTGCCTAGTTGCCCGGCGGATGCTGGAGCGAGGTGTTCGTTTCGTGCAAGTTTGGAGCGGCACAGGCGGAGCAAGCAAAAACTGGGACAACCATGGCGACATTCCCAATGAACTTCCCTTCATTGCCAGCCAGGTGGATCGGCCGATTGCCGGCCTGCTGGCGGACATGAAGGCCCGCGGAATGCTCGCGGATACGCTGATCATCTGGACCACCGAGTTCGGCCGCTTCCCCTTTACCCAAGGCGCGACCGGCCGCGACCACAATGCCAAAAGCTTCGTCACCTGGCTCGCCGGAGCTGGTATTAAGCCGGGGATTGCCTACGGCAAGAGCGATGATTTTGCCTTTGAGGCGGTGAAAGACAAGACTTACTGCTACGACCTGCACGCCACCATCCTGCACTTGCTGGGCATCGACCACACCCGCCTCTCACTCAAGCACAACGGCATTAACCGCCGGCTAACCGATGTGCATGGGCATGTGATTGGGGAGATTCTCGCTTAGTTGTTCGCAAATTCCCTTGTGCCAGGCATTTCTCCCTGTATGATAAGGACCAGTGGCCATCTAGGGCCCTCTACTTAATGACGAGTTCTGACAGGGAATTCCCAAGTAGCGGCTGACAGTCGGACTCTTCGATCAAGGGGGTCTCGGGCATTCCGGGGCCTTATCCAAACGAAAACCGACGTGACGGAACTTTGTGTTCCGCCACGTCGGTTTTTTTTTTTGGCCGTAACAAATCGGGCCGGTACGGGGCATGACTCGGAACAGACCAGGCACCCAGCATTCCATGGCGAGATTAAGGAAGAAAATGAAGAAGCAAAAATGGTTTGGACTATTGTTAGCCATCGCGGCATTGGCGATGCCGGCGACTGCGGCACCACCCGGCGATGAGCCGGCAACCGAAGTACCCGCGACCACCAGCGGTTCCTCGCTGATTGACGAAGTGCTCGCCCAGGACAAGGCAGAAGGGCGCGGAATCCTGGACGACACAGAGGGGGAGCGCAAGGTGCAGGAAGGGCTGATCAAGGCTCGCGTCGAGAAGGAGCTATCCGATGCTCGCGCTGGCATGGGATCCGATCCCGATGGTGTTGAGCAGAGCCTGAAGTCCCTCGGTGAAATGATCAAGCTGGCGAGTGCTTTGAGCGCCGAAACACGCGCCCAATTGCTATCGCAGGTGCATAGTGCCATCCGAGGAGCGCGGCGAGAAGGCGGCGTCGTCAAGGAAAAAATTGCCCGTGAACGGGAACGGGAAGCTCAAGCGCGGGAACAATTGCGTATTGTGCGAGATCTGGACCTCAAAACCCAGCGGCTCAAGCAGGTGATGGATCGCTTTGACGCCTTAATGGAAGAGGGGAATTTCATGGACGCTGACGAGTTGGTTCGGCCGGAAGTGGAAAAACTTGCTCCGGGTTCGACCATCGCTGCAGTCGTCAACGCTTCCGGTCAATTGCAGCGCTATGATTCGGAACTAGTGCAAATCCGGCTCTTGCGGCACCGCAACTTTCTCGCGGCGCTGCACCAGACGGAAGTCGCCCTGGTGCCGTTTCCCGATGAACCCCCAATCGTCTATCCTTCGGCCGAAAAGTGGGAAGAGATTTCCCGCAGCCCTTTCCGGAACTTCCGCTCAAGCGCCGTCGACATTGCCGGCAAGGGAAAGAGCAAGGAACAACGAATCCTGGATGCCCTGGAAGCGAACGTCGACCTCGACTATCCCGAAACGCCGCTCAAGGAGGTGATCGAGGATTTGAAGGAACGGTTCGGAATTCCGATTGTTTTGGCGACTAAAAAGCTGGAAGAAGCAGCCATCAATCTGGAAACCCCTGTGACCGTCAATTTCAAGCAAATCAGTTTGCGGGCCGGATTGCGAAACATGCTTGGCGAGCTCGGCCTGACTTATCTCATCAAGGATGAAGTCATGCAGATCACCACGCCGGAAGACGCCGGCAGCCAGCTCATCACCAAGGTCTATCGCGTCGGCGACTTGGTGGTGCCAATTGCCCCGAACTCCAGCCTGTTTGGCCTGGGAGGCCAGGGCGGCATGAACGGCGGCGGCGGCGGCCAGGGTGGATTTGGCGGTGGCATGGGTGGAGGTGGTGGTGGCATGGGCGCCGGAATGGGTGGTGGTGGCATGGGCGGTGGCGGCATGGGTGGCGGCGGCGGAATGTTCTAATGCCTAGCCGGCGGCTGACCCAAGCCAAAGATTGAATGCAAGACACACCCGCGAAATCTCGTGGGTGTGTTTGTTTCTTACCGGCGGCGTCGTGAGTGTCTAAACCTGGCCGTTACCGTTGGACAGCTCAATGAGCGAGAGGAGCCGCCCCCGCTTGGTCTCGGTGAAGTGCAGCTTTCCTTCGCGGGCGAGCCAGCCGATGGCTTGCATGACCAAGTCGCGGTTGAGCTCAACGGTTTCCACAAGCCTGGCAATTGAAAGTGAGCCATCCTTGTGGAGTGCATGCCAGACTTTGCCCGCGGCGTCTCCAATCTGGTCAACCAGGGATGCAGTTTTGACAGTCATGCGGTTCTCCTTGCGGGCGGCGAATCGAATTGGGACGCAAAGACCCCTTCAGTGTAGGGGTTTGGCTGGCGAAAGCTCAAGCTGCAATCGAGAATTCTGGCCGTCCGTTCAGCCCATGGTGACCAGCGTCTCGGCCAGAATCTCGTCCATTCGCGGCAGAGACCGCATATCCGCCGCAATCCGCGGATGTACAAAGATGCGGACTCGCTTCACGTAGTCGTCAAACTGCTTCGTGGCCAGCGTGTGGACGACCGGCGAGACTTCGCCCAGCGGCCGATAGCATTTTTCCTTGGGAAAGTGGATTTGCACGTTGAATTCGACCTCGCGCTTGACTGGCGGAGCGTCGAACAGGATTTCGTGCGGGGGGATGCGGCGGCCGAGGCGTTTGCTGGCGGCGGCGGCGAAGGCTTCGCTGCCAGCGGTCAGCCAGGAGTAAGGCTGCCGGGCAACCTTTTCGTACCAGCGACGCTCCTGGAAAAAGCTGAACTCCGCCAGCCGCTTGTAAAGCCGGCGGGTGGGGCCGAAGAGGCCAGCGAGCAGTTCACCCGCGGGGCTTTCGCCGGCAGATTGCTGCAGAGAAGTGATGAAGGCGTACTCAGAGAGCCGGAAGAGTTGGTCGAGGTCGAGCTGCCCGTGGAGCAGGAAGAAGGCCCGCTGCAGCATGGCGGTCGCACTCCGGACTGCGTGGTGCCAATAGACCTCGCTGAACATCACATAGCGGGCGAAGACCAGCATCTCCGCCGCGGTCCGCCCTTTGTCCCGGATGGCCAGGCCGTCCCCCGCTTCGTTGAGGCATAAGCTGCCAATCAGCCGCTGCTGGTCGAAGTGGCGGCCGTAGGGGACGCCGCAGTGGAGGCTGTCCCGCTGCAAATAGTCGAGCTTGTCGGCATCCACCGGGCCGCTAAGCATGCTCCGCAAAATCCGCTGCCGATTGTCCCGTGGCTTGTCACTGAGCAGGGCTGTCACCTCCCGCGGCTGGAGGTTCCATTCGCCGCGGAGAGTGTCGGCGATTTCCCCTTCCAGCAGAAAACTGTTGGCGAATAGCTCGTGACTGGGGACGCCGGGGAGATGGATGTCTTCGATGGGGTGGCAGAAGGGCCAGTGCCCCAGGTCGTGCAGCAGAGCCGCGACGATAAAGCATTCCGCATCTTCGCGGGTAATTGCCGCCTCAAATCGGGGCTCGCCGGCAAGTTGCCGCAGAAAGAGCAGGGCCGTGCGATAAACGCCGAGCGAGTGTTCAAACCGCGTGTGATTCGCTGCCGGATAAACCAGGCTTACCAGCCCCAGCTGACTGATCCGCGCTAGCCGGCGAAACTCCGCCGTATCAATCAGCTGCCGCACTCGCGGCGTGAGCGGCACATCCTCCTCGTGCGGAATCCGCACCAGGCTCTGACGGGAGTCGAGTTCACGGAGTTCGGGAATGTCGGAAAGAGACGTCACGGGCGAAAAAACCTGCGTTCTGAATGACGAAGTCCGAATGGCGAATGACGAATGTTAGGAATTCGACTTGCCGGTTTTCCATTCGTCATTCGCCATTCAAATTTCGTCATTTCTGATACTGCTTCATCTGCTCCCCAATCCACATCTCCAGCTCGCCAAAATCGACCGGCGGCAATTTGCAAAGGTCGGGGCGCAGGCGAACCGCGTCCTTGATGTAGACGTGCTTGATGTCGTGCTGGGATTTCTCCGTGTTCCAGTTGATCAGGATGCGGATGCACTTCTTCAGGCTCCCGGTGACGTCGATTTCGTAGGTGCACAGCAGCGGCACTTCCAGCCAGCCAAGCTGCCGGGCGGCCAGGGCGGGAAACTCGGCATTCAGGTCAGTCGTTACCGAGAACATGGCGCTCGCCGCCATTTCCGGTTCAATTCCGTTCAAACGGATCATGAGCGCGAAGAGCTGCCTTGTGGCGGTGAGGATTTCATCCCGCGTGTTGTTTTCGACAGTAGTAGCGCCGCGAACGCCGCGAACAAGCATGCTTGATTAAAGTGGTCAGGGGTCAGGGGACAGGGGGCAGACGAGGATTAGCATAGCGTGTGAGGCCGCCGCGGACAAACGACACGGAAACCATTCACCCCGCCGTCACATCAGCGGCTAGAATCAGAGTATGGAAGACGACAAGGATCGAGAACGACATTTTAGCGTGCTAGGACTTCTCCCCTTGGGAAGTTTGCTACTTATTCCTGTCCTCTACATCCTCAGTTCCGGTCCGGCGTTATGGGTCACGGTGAACGCTCCGTTGCCCGCGGCGCTCTGGGACGTCGTCTATTACCCGCTCACGTTTTGCCGTGATCTCTCTCCGCAATTCCACGAGACTTTTCAGCGATACCTGGACTTCTGGACGAAATAACTGTCCAACAGCGGGGATAGAGACGGAAGATCGCAGGCTTATCACCTGTGGCCGTTAGAACAACTCTTTAATGGGCTCGCCGCCAGAAAGGACGGAAATGGGACGCCCAGCATCATTAAGATACTGCTTTTTGGTGTCGATGCCGAGATGGTCGTAGATGGTGGCCAGCACGTCGAGCGGCGACTTGGGGTTATCCTTGGGGAATGCGCCGTGGCTGTCCGAAGCCCCAATGACGCGGCCTCCTTTTACCTTGCCGCCGGCAATGGCGGCGCTGAACACGTTGGGGTAATGGTCACGACCGGCGTCGTTGTTCACTCGTGGAGTGCGGCCGAATTCTCCCCAGGCGACGACCAGTGTCTTTTCCATGAGGCCGCGCTCATGGAGGTCTTCAATCAGAGCGGTATAGGCCAGGTCGAACCGGGGCAGAAATCCGAACCTGAGGGACTCAAACCCTTTGACGTGCGTATCCCACCAGCGGAGATCCACCGTCACCATGCGGACACCCGCTTCGACCAGGCGGCGGGCGAGCAGCATTCGCTGGCTCCAGGCGGGGGAGCCGCAGCGGTTACTTGCGCCGGGATCCCATGCCGGCATGAAGCCGTAGCGGTCGCGAACTTTCTGCGGTTCGGCGTCGAGGTCGAACGCCTTCTGAGCTTCCGGGGAGCAGAGCATGTCGTAGGCCTTTTGGCCAAAACGGTCGAGTCCAGCCATCTTGCCGCTGGCATCGGCTTCGCGGCGAAGCTTGTCGAGCCCGGAGAGCAGGTTCTGCCGGTCGCCGAGGCGGTTGACGGAAAGCCCAGCGGCCATCTCGAAATTCTGGACCTTGAAGGGTCCGACCGTGGCGGGGTCGGCTTGAGTTTCAAACGGTTTGCAGGAGACACCCAGATATGCGGAGCCGGTGCCGGGGACCATGCGGGGAATCATCACATACGGAGGCAGCCGCGGGTTGAGCTTGCCGAGTTGCTCGGCGGCGATGCTGCCGCAACTGGGATGGGCGTTTTCGTCCGGGGCGATGCCCGGCCCGTAGCCGGTGAAGCAAAGCTGGTCTCCCGTGCTGTGTCCGGCGTCGCCGTGGTTGAGGCTGCGGATGATGGACCACTTGTCCATGACCTTGGCGCAGTGCGGCAGCATATCGGTGAGCTGAATGCCCGCCACATTCGTGCTCATCGTGCCAAATTCGCCGCGAAACTCCGCTGGGGCATTGGGCTTGGTATCCCACATGTCGATGTGGCTGGGGCCCCCCCGCATCCACAGAATGATGACATTGTTCTTCGCTTTGTCCTGAGTCGTTATCGGGACCGCCGCTGCTTCGCTCCGCAGCAGATTCGCCAGCGACAGCCCGGCCGTTCCAATGACGCCAGCGTGCAAGAACCCGCGCCGGCTCGCCTGGCTCGTTTCGAGCTGGCGGAATTGGGCGCAAGTGCGGCGGAGATTCCAGGCGTCACTCATGGGCGAGCTTTCCAGCGGCGAGCGTAGGCAGGGGGAGGACTTCGTATCCATCCATCCCTATTTATACATCGGCTGGATAGGGCGGGGCAAGCAAATATAGTCCTTGGCACCGCGAAAGTAGGCCCTCTCGCGGTGCAAACGAGGGCTATCCTTGACCATCTTCCCCTCGCACCTTAAACCAGAATCTGCGGCAACTTCCGCCACCGGCCTACTGTCAACTGCCTTCTGCCTACTCATGACCAACCCTCCCGTGCAACGTGCCTTGATCAGCGTCAGCGATAAGTCCGGTCTGGCCAAGTTTGCCCAAGGGCTGGCGGCGGCGGGAGTGGAGATATTCTCGACTGGGGGGACGCGAAAGTTTCTGATTGCCGCCGGTATCGAGGCCCGAGATGTCGCCCGCTACACGGGATTTCCGGAAATGATGGAAGGGCGTGTGAAGACGCTGCACCCCAAGATTTTTGGCGGCATCCTTTGCCGCCATGACCATGCCGAGGATATGCAGTCCGTCGAAGAGCATGAAATCGCCACCTTTGAGCTCGTGGTCGTCAATCTCTATCCGTTCGCCGCAACCATCGCCAAGCCGGGAGTTTCCCCGGAGGAGGCGATTGAAAACATTGACATTGGCGGCCCAAGCCTCGTCCGGGCGGCGGCCAAGAACCATGCGTTCGTGGCTATCGTCACCAGCCCCCAGCAATATGCCGAAGTGCTGGCGGAAATCGCCCAAGATAAGGCGACTTCGTTCCCATTGCGGCAGAAGCTGGCGGGGGCGGCTTATGCCCATACGGCGGAATACGACGCAGCGATAGCGACGTGGTTTGCTCGTGAGGAAGGGGACGGAACCACGGAGAGGGAGAGGCTCTTTCCACCAAAGATCGGCCTGGCTTTGGAAAAGCAAGGCGAGCTCCGCTACGGCGAAAACTCCCATCAGCACGCGGCAGTGTACCGGGTGGCAAATGCAAACGGCGTGAGCCTGGTATCCGCGAAACAGCTCAATGGGAAGGAACTGTCGTACAACAACTTGCTGGACCTTGACAGCGCCCTCGCGATCGTCCGGGGGTTCGAGCAGCCGGCGGCTTCGGTCATCAAGCACAACAATCCGTGCGGAGCAGCCACGAGCGATTCGCTGGCTCAAGCGGCAAAGATGGCTTTGGCCGGCGACCCGCAGAGCGCGTTCGGCGGTGTCCTGGCGTTCAACCGCGCGGTGGATGTGGCGACGGCTGAGGTGCTGTCCGAGCCGGGGCTGTTCATCGAAGCGATTGTCGCCCCGAGTTTCGATGCCGCGGCCCTGCAGATTCTCACCACGCGGCCCAAATGGAAAACCAACGTGCGGCTGCTGGAAATCGGCCCGCTCGATCCCCCCTCCGCCCGCATTAACTTTCGCCAGATTGAAGGGGGAATGTTGGTGCAGGAAGCCGACGTGCTCCCGGACCCCGAGAGTGAATGGAAAGTTGTTACCGCTGGAGAGCCACAGGACGCGCTTTTGGCCGACCTCCGCTTCGGCTGGAGCATCGTGCGGCACGTGAAGTCCAACGCGATTGTGCTGTCAAAAGACGGCTCCCTCATCGGCTGCGGAGCAGGCCAGATGAGCCGGGTCGATTCCGTGGAAATCGCTATCGTCAAAGCTGGCGACCGAGCCCCCGGCTCCGTCCTCGCCTCCGACGCTTTCTTTCCCTTTCCCGATTCCATCCACAAAGCCGCCGCCGCCGGCGTCGCCGCCATCATTCAGCCGGGAGGGAGTGTCAAGGATGCCGAAGTCATCGCCGCCTGCAACCAACACGGCATCCCCATGATCTTCACGGGGCGCAGGCACTTCAAGCATTAGGATGGGGGAGGCACTACTGCAAAAAGCAGCGCAGCGCCGTTCTATTTCTTCCCCGCCGTCTTTTTCGCTGGCACGCTGCGAGACGGCGGCTTGCGGACCCACATTTCGGCGACGGCGTTGGGGCTGCCACCATAGACTTCCGGGAAAGCCTTGACGAAATCTCCGTTGCCGCGGAGCTTGTCCAGCAAGAGCTGGAACTTCTTGCCGTCTGTCATCAAGAACTTGACAAAGCTGTAGGCTGCGATGTCGGCGGACTCAGGGTCCAGTTTATTCGTGAGGAAAGCGTCGGCACTCGGGAGGGTGGAGACGATTTCCGGAATGGCGTCATCCCAAGCCATCACCCGAGGGTCGCCCCCATCCAAACGCGAGGCAACGACGCGGCCCGCACCTTGAGAGAACCACAGGGGAGTGCCACCTTTGCCAAGCGAAGCGACGTAGCACCCCGCCAATTGCTGGGAAATGAGAGTTTGCAGGCTGTAGTCGTCGGCCTTGGGGGGAATCACCGCGGCGTAAGCGTCGACGATGCTGAATTTGAAGTGGCCTCGCCACATGCCGGGGATGTCCCGTCGCTCGACCATTTTGCCGAACTCGCTGTAGTCGTACCGCTCGCGGAAAACGAACAGAGTCATGCGGCCCTTGATGAGCGGATGACCGGAAGTGGCCTTGAGCATCTCGCCGACTTTGGGAGCCAGGGCTTCGGCATTGTCGCCAATTTGCTGGAGCGTATTGGGCCCGACATTGCCGAGCACCAGAAAATTCTCGGTTTCGACCTTGTCGGCGCCGATGTCCGGCATTCCCAGCCGCCAGTTAGTGCCCGCCAGGGTGGCGCGATCGGCGCTGAGCTGTGCATGCGTGCTGCCGCGGGCTTTGGCCAGGGCAGCGACTTCGATGACGGGCTGCTTGGCGTCACCGCCGTCGAATGTGGCCCCTTCGTCAATCCATTTCTCGATCTTGGCGATGACATCGTCCTTGAGCGGGTCAAGGTTGAGCGGCATTCGCTGGCCTTGCTTGGCAGTACCGCGAAGCTTCTTGATGAGGTACGAATCAGCTCCCTTGCCTGGCTGAATGGGGGATCCGCTGTCGCCACCTTTGAGCAGTCCTTCGAACGTAAACAGGCTGAAGTTGCCGCGCGGTTGTCTGGTGCCGTGACAGTTGACGCAAGTGCTGGCCAGCACCGGGGCGATATCCTTGGAAAAGCTGATCGTCTCTTTGCCGGTAGCAACCTTGATTTCCATGGCAGGTGTGGCGGCGGCGTTGCCACCAGCGAGCATGGTGAGATTGGCTTTCAGGTCGGTGCCATCGAACTTGGCCCCTTCGGAAATCCACTTCTTAATCGTGGCAAATTCGGCGTCCGGAATGCCCGCACCATTGGGCGGCATCTCTTTCCCCTCAATTTTGTCGATGATAATGCTCCCTTCCGGCTTGCCGGCGAAGAGAATTTTGCCGTTCTTGTTGCCGGCCATCATCGCTTCGTAGGTCGCCATCGAAAGCTCGCCGCGGCTGTTGCGGACGTGGCAGCCGCCGCAGCGGGCGACGATGATGGGGGCGATTTGCTTGGTGAAACTGACCGCGCCAGCGGGAAGTGGGGCACCGCCGGCGGGCATTGGCTTCTTCGCTTCCAGCGGCTTGATTTCGCTCAGCTTGACCCCCTCGATTTCGAGCAGGGCATGGGCGTTGAGCAGTCGCTTATAAGGTGCTTCCAGGGCTTTCATCACCTGGGCATCCCCTCCCTCGCCGAGTTTTTCGATCTTGGCCTGCGCTTCCTTGATCGCTTCGCCAGCCTCCGCGAATTTGTTCTGCTTGTAGAGGTTGCCAGCGCGGGTCAGCAGCGTGTTGATGGTGCTAATTTCGGCCTGCTGTTCCTTGGTCGGTGCGGCAATTGCGGCAGAAGACAGTACGATTCCCAACAACAACGCCAACATGCCTCGGAACAGGGGGGAGGTCATAGACAATTCCTCGTCAGCGTAGGATCAAGTCAACGGTCAGGGATTTATTCTAAACAAAGACCGCATCAGGGGATAGCGCAAGCGCGCAAGGCGGTCTCTGGCGATACATTAAACGAAAATCAGCCAAGAATGTACTCGCCTGTCGGGGCAGTCAGGCTACTTCACTTTGTGGTGCCGCTTGCGGACATACTTCCGCTCGGCCAGCACCGCTAGATCCTGCCGTTGGCTCCGCTTATAGCCATTTTCGATGGCGAACCACTCGGCAAACCGCTCCCGGTCCACCGTGCGGCTGTTGCGGGTGTCCAGAATGTGCCCCAACTCATGAATCAGCACGTTGTTCAGAAAAAAGTCCCGAATCGCCTCTGGAGACCAAATGAGCTTCCAGTGGCCGTGGCCGGCGGCTTCCCACCGGGCCCCGAACATGCTGGCTTCAATCTTTTGGTTCGGTTTCGGGGGCTGGTGGAAGGTTTCGACCAGATTCTCTTCAATCGGGTAGAGATAGATTGTCGCCCCCCACTGCATGCCGTAGCACGCCGCCATTCGCTTTTTACGGGTCATCTGGCTGAACTGCACGACCTCGAGCGGTTCGACCATCCACCGCGGCAATTCCGCCAGGCGATTGCGGACGTCTTCTTCGGTCAGAATGTGGCGAAATCCCTTGCCGGCTGGCTGATGCATCACGCAGAATTGGCCGCTCGCCTGCTCACTTGGCTCATGCCAGGTTTCCGGCGGCAGATACGGTCCACGAGGCGTTCCACCTGAGATTCGCATGCCCTTTCCCGCCATCACGACTCGTCGCGAAGCAACAGCGCGAGACTCCGCCCGAACCTTGGTCGGGGCAAGCTGCTTCTGGATTAGTTCGGAGCGACGGAACATGACAACAGGGGAAGCAAGTGGCGAGCTCTAGGTGGGACACGAAAACACCCCTTGGGGGGACACCCTTATCCTACGAAGGTTTGGCACCCCTGTTCAAGTTACTTCTGTAAATACTTTACCTGTAAGTACTTGCGACCATTCCAAGGGACGTTGGACGTGGGACGAAAAGGGGATTTTGGAGGTGGCGTCACCGCCCCGTTCGAAACGGCCCGAGATCGATTTGAGGCTGCTCGCCACGCATCATTTGGCTCATGACAACGGCGGTTGCTGGAGAGAGATAGAGACCGCTACGGAAATGGCCGGAGGCCACGAAGCAGTTGGCGAGGCCAGGGAGCAAACCGAGATAGGGAAGGCTATCGAATGAGGCCGGGCGTAAGCCAGCCCATTTCCGTTCAACGGTTGCATTCTCTAGAGCGGGAACCAGGCCGCGGGCGAAAGCTATGAGATCGGCGACGGCTTCTTCCGTCGTACTCTTGTCAAAACCGACCTCTTCTTCCGTCGAGCCGGCTAAAACGTGACCGTCCTCGCGGGGAACGAGGTAGCGAGAGCCTTCCGTAACGATGTGTTTCAAGACTGAGACATCGTGGGTGTTGAAGAGCACCATTTGGCCCCGAATGGGGAAGATCCCAAGCGGGATGCCGAGCGTGGCGCAAATCTGGCCAGTCCAAGCACCGGAGGTCAGGCAGAATTGGCTGGCTTGCAATGGACCGGCGGAAGTTATCACGGTCTGAACTCGGCCATCGCGGATTTCAAAGTCGAGTGCCGCACCGCCCGGTGTGATCACGACGCCTAGACGTTCGCAAGCTGTGCGAAGTGCTTGCAAGTGCCGAGGATTGCGAAGCTGAGCCTCCTTGGGCAGCAAATAGGCGGCGCGGATTCTCCTTCCCTCTACCGCCCCCTGTTCCCTAATTCCTGACTCCTCCCACTCACGCTCACCCAGCCGATGCACCTCAATCCCTTCTTCCGTTGCCGCATTGGCCCAGCCGGTAAGTGACGCAGCTTCGCCAGGGGTGCGAGCAAGATAAATGCCACCGCAAGTGCGATAACCGGTGTCGATGCCAGTTTGCTTCGAAAGGGCTGCTGCCCAAAGCGGATGAAGTTCGCTGGAAAGGGCCCGCAGCTGGTCATAGGGATGCAGAGCCGCTTTCCAGGAGGTGGGTGGAAGAATGCCGGCACCGGCCCAGGAGGCTTCTTTCCCCGGTTCGCCACTGTCGATGACCTGAACTTGCCGACCGTGCTGGGCGAGGTCCCAGGCAAGCGACAGGCCAATGACGCCACCGCCAATAATGAGGACGTCAGTCATGAGTCATGAGTCAGGAGTCAGGAGTCAGGAGCGACGAGATTTTCCCGTAAAGTGGCTCGTAAGGAGACATAGAATCATGGAGTCGGTGTAGGCCCGCTAGGTCATCTACATCGTACCACCAAGGAAGGACGTGGTAAGGGATTCTGGCGGCAGTGAGGCGGGCGATGGTTTGCGGCCAGACTTCTGGGGTGCTCCAGGAGATGTTGTCGAAGATGGGGGGCACGGTCTGCGAGAGGCCAATGAGATAGTAGCCGCCGTCGACGGTGGGACCGAGAACGACAGGAGAGTCCCGCAGCTTGTCGAACGCCTCTTCGATAAACTCCAACGGCAGATCGGGGCTGTCGGAGCCAATCAAGATTGCGCGCTGAGAGTCTTCGGCTGCTGGCGTTGCGGTGAAGAAATGCTTCATGCGTGTGCCGAGATCGCCCTCGGCTTGCGGCTCAAGGGTCCAGCGGCCGAGGCTGAGTTGGCCGAATGCTCCGGCGGAGTCGGCCGGTGCGAAACAAAGAACGTGGCGGTCGGCGACGTCCTGAAGGCGGCTGATCAGCGTTTGCACAAAATGCCGATGCAATGCGGCGGCAGCTTCGTCGCCAATGCTCACCGCCAGCCGGGTCTTTACCGTGCCGGGCTGCCAGTGCTTGGCAAACATGCCGAGTGTGTTTGTCATGGCCAGGCTATTTCAGCAGCCGCTTGAGCAGAAATTCGTTGACCTGGCCGCGAAAGCGTTCTTTGCCATCGATGACGACCACCGGCACGCAGGTATCATACTTCTGCTGCAATTCCGGATTAGCGTCGACATCGAACTTTTGCGGTGTCAGGCCGTGGCGAATGAGAAGCGCTTCCGCCTGGTCGCAAAGATGGCAGCCGATGCGGGTGAAAAGAAGCACCTGGTGGATCATACAAGAAGGTTACTCCCCATAGGCCGCACAGACTACCGCTACGGGCCGCAATCGGCCGAAGTTTTGGCAATTCCGTCTCTTTGAAGTCTTTGTTTTGCCATAAGCCCTGATAAAATATAAGGATAGATGCTTTACGCCCGCATTGCGGGGGTGTAACCTTTTCTGGTTCGGTTTCGTTTCGTTTTTCGGTTTCCTGCATCCTCACTCGTTTGCGGAACGGATCGCAGACGGGTGAGCGCCCGAAGGTTGAGGATGCGGGTGTTTCACCGGCAAGAGCGCGGCCGACATCCGGGGAGAACGTTGACCGTGATGCGATTCACAAACTCGCGGGGATGCCCCTGCGTGACAACGGAATTGGCGCAGGGTCCAGCTCTCGCGATATGGCAAAACTAAGCGCCGAGAATTTTATCGACTACGTCGAGCGCAGCGGGCTGGTCGAAGAAGACCAGCTCCAACAGTCGCTCGACGCTCTTAAGGCCAAGCACGGGGGGAAGCTCCCGGAAGAGTCGGAGGCGGTTGCCAACCACCTCATCAATGCCAACCTGATTACCCAGTGGCACGCCGATAAGATTCAAGATCGCAAGTACAAGGGATTCCGCCTCGGCAAATACAAGCTGCTGCGACTCATTGGTACCGGTGGCATGAGCAGCGTGTATTTGGCCGAGCACGTGCTCATGAAGCGGCAGCGGGCAATCAAGGTGCTGCCGAAGTCGCGAGTGAACGACTCCTCGTATTTGGCACGATTCCACTTGGAAGCACAGGCTACGGCGTCGCTGGATCATCCCAACATTGTTCGGGCATACGACGTCGATAATGACGGCGAGCAGCATTTTCTGGTGATGGAGTTCATCGATGGCAAGGATCTCCAGAACATCGTGAAGCAGGAAGGGGCGCTGCCGCTGGAACTGGCCTGTAACTACATCGCCCAAACGGCGGAAGGAATGGCCTACGCCCACGCCAACAATCTCATCCATCGCGACATCAAGCCGGCCAACCTGCTGATTGACGACAAGGGAATCGTGCGGATTCTGGACCTGGGGCTGGCGCTTTACTCGGACGGCAACAAGGCTTCGCTCACCGTTGCCCATAACGAAAACGTGCTGGGGACGGCGGACTATCTCTCTCCCGAGCAGGCAGTGAACAGCCACAAAGTGGATCTGCGAACTGATATCTACAGTCTGGGCTGCACGCTCTATTTCCTGCTCACCGGCCATCCGCCGTTCACGGATGGCTCGTTGGCCCAGCGAATTGCCAAGCATCAGACTACGATGCCCGAGGACGTTCGCAAGGACCGCCCCGAGTGTCCGCGCGACTTGGTTGATATTTGCGTCAAGATGATGCAGAAGAAGCCGGATAAGCGATATCAAAACATGAAGCAGGTGGCCGAAGCTTTGGAAACCTGGCTGGTGAACCATCAGTACAAATTTGAGCCAGGCAGCGCCGAAGCGGCGATGAAAGCGGCGAAACTCAACGCAGGGGCACGGATCATGGCCCGCGTTGGCGGCGGCTCCTCCGATGGATATGGCGGTATTGGCGGGGGAAGCGCCGGCGGCGGAAGTAAATCGGGTTCCAGCGGCAGCGGCAAACGACTACTCGACAACAAGCGTGGTGATACTGCTGACGAGAGCCGAGACGGAACTCATAAGGGAGGCGAGGCGAAGAAGCGGAGTTCGGATTCCAGCCGCGGCAAGGTCCCCATCAAGGGTGATAAGTCGCTCCCCATCGCCAAAGCCATTGGAGCGGCAACCAAGGCCACCGATGGGGGCTCTGACAAGGCGCTGATTTTTCCTAAGCTCAACACCGGAGCGCCTGGCGGAAATACTCCCAGCGGGGGAATGAAAAAAGTCGATCCGCCAGGTTTGACAAGCGGCAGTGGCAAGGTGCTTATCCAGCCGCAGCAGCCGACGATGGCGCTCGTCAAGCCAGTCGGAAAAAAGGGTGCCAAGGGGCTGCCGCCATGGGTTTTGATTGTCGCTGGCTTGGGATTGCTGGTGGTGCTGGCAATCATTGCGTTTGTGGTCGTGTCGGGCAATCTAGGGACGACCACGCCCAAGAAGGGGACGCCGAAGAATTCGATTCGTGACACAAGCCTGCGTGACCTTCCAAACCACGAAACGAGCGCGGCAGTCACTTCTTAGCCAGGCGAGCGGGTCACTTCACTTCCAGCATCCGCTCTAATGCCGCCAGACTCTGCCGGGCGGTTTCTTCATCCACCTTGATGGTATTAACCGGATCGCCGGCAGCCAGGCTTTCCAGGCTCCAACAGAGATGGGCCAGGTCGATGCGGTACATCGTCGCACACATGCAGACGACGGGCGACAGAAAGTGAATCTCCTGTTCTGGATGCTCCTTCTTCAGGCGGTTCACCAGGTGCAGTTCCGTCCCGATGGCCCACTTGGTCCCCGGCGGTGCTTCCTCCACCGTCTTCATGATTTTGCTCGTGGACCCGCTGATGTCCGCCAGGTCGTTCACCTCCTGCGGACATTCGGGATGAACTAGAATCTTGATACCGGGGAATTTCTTGCGGAATTGCTCGACATGCTCCTTGCGAAACATCTGGTGGACGCTGCAGTGTCCCTTCCACAAGACGACCCTGCTCGCTGTAATGGCCTCGGGATTGTTGCCGCCGAGTTCGCTCTCATACGGATCAAAGACGGGCATCTGCTCGTTGGTGATGCCCATTTTGAGAGCCGTGTTTCGCCCCAAATGCTGATCGGGGAAGAAGAACACGCGGCTGGTACGCTGGAACGACCACTGGAGAACCGCCTTGGCATTGCTGCTGGTGCAGACAATGCCACCGTGCCGACCGCAAAAGGCTTTAAGGCTGGCGGCGGAATTGATGTACGTTACCGGGGTAATGTCACTGGTGTCGATGATCTCACCGAGGTCGGCCCAAGCCCCCTCCACCTGGTCGATACCTGCCATATCCGCCATCGAGCAACCCGCGGCCAAGTCCGGCAGGATGACCGTCACCCGCTCGCCGCCACGCTCCGCCAGTTTTTCCGGGCGGTTCGCCAGGATGTCCGCGGTTTCGGCCATGAAATGCACGCCGCAGAATACAATGAATCGGCAATCGCGGCTGGAGGCGGCCATTTGGCTGAGCTGATAGCTATCGCCGCGTAAATCGCTATGGGCGATTACCTCATCTTGTTGATAATGATGCCCCAGGATCATCAGCCGGCTCCCCATCTCGCGGCGAACCGCCTCAATCCGCTCAGCCAACTCTTCGTTGGAGAGCGACTTGTAGGGTTTGAGTGCCAGGGCAGGGGGGGGACTGAGTGTGAGCATGGCGATCTCGCAAAGAAGTAATGTCGATACTCAATTATAGGGTGGTGAGTGGTGAGTGGTGAGTGGTATTCGATCCTACT
>SXOA01000022.1 GCA_005778405.1 Planctomycetaceae bacterium | reverse complement strand
CGGCGACGACTTTATCGGCGGTTGGCTGGGAAATGACTCAATCTACTGCGGCTTCGGCAACGACATCGCCGGCGGCGACGACGGCCACGATATCCTGGTCGGCGAGTCGGGCAATGACCTCGTGGCGGGCGGTGACGGGAACGACAGCGTCACCGGCGGCGAAGGCAACGACATTCTCGTCGGCGGCGTGTTCTCGGCTGGCGCGATAGTGGTTGCCGAAACCGGCGACGATCAGCTCTCTGGCGGCGATGGGGAGGACTTTCTGTTCGGTGATAGCTGGGCACTTGGCGCACCGCTGAACTTTGGAGTGGTGGGCGGCGATGACGTCATCTACGGTGGAGCCGGGAACGATCTGGCCGTGGGCCAGGCCGGCGACGATTGGATGACCGGCGACGCGGGCAACGACACGCTGCTAGGTGCCGATGGGAATGATCGGATCCGCGGCGGCGACGGAAATGATCAGTTGGGGGGTGGGGCCGGACACGACGTGCTGCTCGGCGAACGCGGCAATGACGCGCTCGCCGGCGGCACCGGCCGTGACGTGCTCATCGGCGGGACGGGCGCGGACACGCTCGACGGCGGAGCCGACGATGACATCCTGATCGGAGGGACGACCTCCTACGACGCCGACGACGCGGCCCTGGACCAAATCATGGCCGAGTGGACCTCAGCACGGAGCTATCAATCGCGCGTGAAAAACCTAAGCGGCATCGGCAACGGAAACCCCGAATTCGCCAACCGGCTCAACGGGACGGTGTTCCTCAAAAAGCATGGCAACAAGCATGACAACGCTAAAACGGTCTTCGATGATCTCGACAGCGACGAACTGACGGGTGGATCCGGCAATGACTGGTTCCTGTTCGACCCGCAGCTGGACGAGTTGGCGGACTGGGCGCCAGGCGAGGCCAAGAATTGACGAGCTCGGGGATTACGAAACCGGGGATTTCGCGAAATCCATGACAAACTTGTCCCAGCGTGATGCGCTAGGGCAGGGAATTGGCATTCCTAGAGTATCGAGAAACGGCCTGCGCGGAATTGGCCGGTGCCAGCGGTCCCTTTTGTTAATGGAAAGACCTCAATCATGTCGCACAATCGCCAGCCGTCACGTCCCCGTTCCGAGCGTCGCCGCCGCGAGCGTCACCTGCGGCGATTGGGGCTCGAAGCCTTGGAGAGTCGGGCCTGTCCGGCCGTGATGTTTGACTTTATCCAGGGGGACGACGGCGGCCTTCTCCGCATCACCGGTGACGAGGGGCCGAACGTCATCGAGATATTCCAGTCGCGAGAGGGTGTGGTGGAAGTCACGGGAGACCGAGAGCAGCGCACGTTCGAAGGCGTGGCCGAGGTTCTCGTCGACGCCAAGGAAGGGGATGACTCTGTAACGGTCACCCGTCGTCCCAATTCCATCTCCAGTATGAATTATCAACTCTCCCTTGGGGCCGGGAATGACCGGATCGCGATTGACGATGGCCCGCCAGCAGAAGGACAAGCACAAGAGTTGCTCCTGCTTAGTATTTGTGAGCTTGAAATCGATCTGGGAGTCGGTGCCGACAACCTTCGCGTCGCACTCAGTAACCATCATCATATTTTGCTCGATGTGCTCTCCGAGGATGGCGGCGACGTCATCGAAGCGCCGATCGTGCTGGGGAGCCTCTGGAATGGGAGAGAGCCCTCCAACGTCCGCGCGTCGCTGCAACTCGGTGGAGGCGACCATCGCGTGGATCTTCAGGCTCTGGGATTTGGCAATGCAGATCTGAGTGTCGACGCTGCGGGCGGTGGTAACACGATTTACATCGGCAGCGCGAATGGAGGGGTCTGGAAAACGACGGATGGGAGTTCGGCGCTGATATCGCTCGAACTTGGCGGCGGCGGCAACCGGGTGGATGTGAACACCCAGAACATTGACGGGGCAGCTCTCCACCTGAAGGCGTTGGGTGGCAATAACGTGGTGCAACATGAACTTGGCCACGCCTTGGGCTTCAGACATGAACACACTCGGCCGGAATCGACGGCGGGCGCAAACTTGATCCTCTTGGGTGATGGAAATCAAGTTGGGTTCAAGACGATGGGCTATGAAGATGTCAATCTCGACCTGGACCTGACCGGTAACGGAAACACCGTGGCGATCGGGCTGCTGCTCCCGGCCGTGCAAAAGGTCCGCGAGGCGGCGGCGCGGATCGACCTGGCTGTGGGGGCGAACAGTTTGGTCGACGTTCGCCTGGAGAACATTGAGAACGTGGATTTGTCGCTCGTTTCCGATCCGGCATCTCCGGAGCCGGTGACGGGGGGAACGATCAACGTGTACTGGCACGTCATTAACAAGGGCTCCGGGCGTTTAGGCAGGAACGATGGCGTAGTCATCCTGAGCAGCTCGTTGCCGGGCGGGTCGGCCGCGCCGAGGACCATTGGCGTCAGTCCCACGTCATTCTCGTTCTCGTCCACGGCCGGCGGGGTCAATACTCCGATGTCAGTGAATGCCGCGCTTCACCTGGGTCCCGAGGACGACACGGTTTCGTTCCTGAGCCGCAATGTGGGCGATCTTGAACTGGACTTCAGCACCGGCGACGGCGACGACACCGTGGTGGTGGACGCCCAATCGAATGTTCCGCAAAGATGGTTCAGCGAGGGACCCTCACCAATCAATCAGCCCTCCGTTTTGGAAATGGTGGTGGACCTGGGCGACGGGACCAACGTGGCGACTTTCGCATCCAGTGGATACGTCAAAAATTCGCTCTCCCTAACGGCTGGCGACGATGACGACAGCGTGGGCATCGGGCTGCTGCTCCCGGCGGTGCAAAAGCTCCGCGAGTCGGCGGCGCGGGTCGAAATGGATCTGGGAGGGGGCGTTAACACCGTGGACGCGCGCCTGGAGAACATTGAAAACGTGGATTTGTCGCTCGTTTCCGCTCCAACATCGCCGGAGCCGGTGACAGGGGGGACGATCAACGTGTATTGGCACGTCATCAACAACGGCTCCGGCCGTTTAGGGAGGAACGATAGCGTGGTTATTCTGAGCAGTTCATTGCCGGGCGGGTCGGCAGTGCCTCGAATCGGCCAAACGGTGACGTTCACAGCGAAGGTCATAGTCTACGGCGTTCATGCAGAGACGCCAGTGAATGCCGCACTCAACCTCGGCCCCGAGGACGACACGGTTTCCTTCCTGAGCCGCAATGTGGACGATCTCAATCTGGACTTCAGAACGGGGGACGGCCACGACACCGTGATGGCAAACAACTCGTCTGACTCGTTTTACGGAACGGGCATCTATAAAACGGTCGATTCCGGGTCGACGTGGAACGTGGACTTGGGCGAGGGGAACGACACGGCGGACCTCACGAGCCAAGGCTACTCACGCGATTCGCTGAACCTGACGGCTGGACCTGGTGACGACGATGTGGCGACAAGTAACGGAGTTGGAAGGGCTAAATTCAATGACTTCATTATTGAGAGACGATTGGACCTCGGAGACGGCAACGACCGGCTAGTAGCCACCTCCGCGGGCGTCAACAATGTCACCACCCTTGTCAACGGCGGCGAGGGAGACGATACGATCACAGCCAGGGCTCAAGCCCCGTCGCTCGTCTCTTCGCGAGTTCATTATTCTTCGGCTTACAACTCGTCGTATAACCTTGGTTCGGGCGATGATCTCCTGGCCATCGACACCAATGACTTCGACACCGCAATCATCGCCATTGACACTGGCGCGGGAGCCGACACTGTCCGCGGGAAATACCTTACTCTGCGCCCGCGCCCGGTTGACGATGACACGCAACTGGGTTTCACCGCGCTGCTTGGCGCTGGCGATGACCTCCTGGAGGTCGACACGGCTGGCTACGGCAAAGTCGACAGCCTTATTAACGGCGGCGACGGTGACGACGAGATCCTCATGAAGCACACAATGTTTGCCATCATAGATCGAACGCAGCTTAGTAGCGTCGCGCTGCTTGGCCTGGGGAGCGACACTCTGGTGCTCGAGACATCCAACTTTGGGGATTTTGAAACGATGATCGACACAGGGCCGGCGAGGGACGGCATCGATACGGTCACTGCGTACCATGTGTTTAAGCCCTCGCGCGGTCGCGTAAGCCGGATACACCAAACACTGGATGGCGGGCTTGATACCGCCGAGTTCATTGCAGAGGGCTACGAGGTCCATTTTGTGGAGCCGACCGGGACCGTGGACACGCTCACTCACGAAGTGGGCCATTGGATGGGTTAGTTCCCAGTGGAGTCGATAGACTCGGGGCCGACGCCGACCGGCTTACCTGGCCCGTGGATGGTCGGCCCAATCCGACCACGACATGCCCGTATGGGCATGGAATTCTCTGGCCAACTCGGCGAGTTCGGCCGGGTCGAGCCATTCGATGTTGTCCCCCGCCTTGAAGGTCCGCTGGGTCGCCAATTGCACCCAGAGATCGATCAGTGGCTGGTCATCGGGCAGCGGCGCGGGCAAGCGCCAGAACCGGCCGGTGAACGCGACCTGGCCGGCCGGATGAATCGCCACCGAGAACACGTCTTCGTCGTGCTCCAGCGGCGGAGACAGGGGGAGGCATGTGGCGACGTCCCACAGGCGAGCCGTGCGGTCGCGGCTGCCGCCGGTCAACAGGCGCGTCCCATCCCGGCTAACGGCGGCAGCCGCGACCACCCCTTCGTGCCGCATCGGTTCGCCGACCAGCCGGCCGGAGGGGACTTCCCACAGTCGGACGGTGGTGTCAAAACCAGCGGTCGCGGCAAGTCGGCCGTCCGGGCTGAATCGCGCCACGAAGACCTGGCCGCGATGCTGTAAAACAGGCCCGACCGGTTTTCCATCCGCCGCGTTCCAGAACCGAGCCGTTTCATCGTTGCTGGCGCTCAGGACAAGCTGGCCGTCGGGGCTGATGGCCACGGCGCGAACGCGTTCGCCATGTCGAACCGTCCACTGCAACTTGCCGCTCCGCGCGTCCCAGAGTCCGACTTGGCCCAGACTGAAACCGGCAACGGCGCGATCTCCGCCAGGGCTGAAGCAGAGCGAGCCGACAGTGCCCGCCTGGTCGCTGATCCTTTCCCAAGTTCTTACCGGCTCGCCCGTGTCGCCGTTCCAGGTTTGAATCACACCCCTGCTGTCGCCCGTCAGAACCCATTGGCCCTCGGGACTGAACAAGGCAGCAGTCACCTCAGGTCGGGCGCCCGCCGACGCTCGATGATCCATCACCTGGCCTCGCTTCGTGCCGCCATTGGCGTTCCACAGCCGAGCTGTGCCGTCGCTGCTCGCCGTGAGAATCACCGCGCCATCGGGCCGATACGCGACCTGGCTGACACGTTCCTCGTGGCGAATGTTGCTGATTCCTTCGACCATCCGTCCTGATTTGGTGTCGCGCAGCCGTACGGTCTTGTCCCGGCTCCCGGTGATGGCCTGCTCGCCGTCCGGACTGAAGGCGATCGCAGAGACTTGCTTCTGACTGAGCACCGGCGCCAGCCGCGCCGGATCGGGAACGTCCCAGAGCGCTGCCGCGTGCGGCTCGGCAGCAATCAACAACTGGCGTGTCCCCGGCCGAAGCGTCAGGATTCCGGCGTGCCGGTCCAAGCGCAGCAGTTCGCAAAACTTGGCCTGACTGGTGAGACTCCAGACCCGCGCCATGCCCGTGTCCCAGGCCGCTGCTGCCGTCTGACCGTCCGACGCGACGGCTATCGCCGTCACGATGCCGGACTGATTCGCCAGATCGGGCAATCGCCGGCCGGTGTCCACTTCCCAATCCGAAATCGTGCCTCGTGAGTCGCCGGCCAGCATCCGCTTGCCGTCTGGCGAGAACGCGATTGTCTGAAGTCGGCGCGAAACCGCCCTGAATTCACGAACCGGCGAGTTGGCCACAGGACTCGGTCGACCGTCGGTCATTTCCCACAACCGCACCAATCCGTCGCTGCCCACGGTCGCGACCTGGTGGGTTTGTGGGCGAAACAGGATCTGCCCAACCGCTGTGGGGTGCTCGAGGTCTCCCAGTCGCTCGCCGTCGGACATGCGCCAGAGCCGGGTCTTGGACGAACCCGTTGTGCTGCTCCCTACAGCCAGTACGTTTCCGTCCGGACTGAACGCCGCGCTGGCGATTCTCTCGTCGTGCCGCATCTTAACGGGTGGCTCGAGTGGCACTCCCCAGTCCGCAGGAAGGCGTTGAACCGTGAAGGTGAGACCACTCGCGATGGCGACGAGCGTTGAGCCGTCGTGGAAGACGTGCAGTGCGACAACGCTTCCGCTGCTGCCGCTTTGTAGTTTCCGTTCGAATAACATCTCGCCCGACTCGACGTCCCAGAGCCTCGCAAACGCGCGAATACTCGTGGTCACGAGCCGCTTGCCGTCCGGGCTGAACGCCATGTGGCCGAGGTTCACGTTGTTGGCAAATACACTGCGGCGGTGCAAGAGGTAATGCCGCGTGGCGTCCATGTTCGTGAGGATCACCCGACGAATCGCCAGGTCATCAACCGGCGCGTGCTCAAGAGCACGCGCGAACCAGAGCATCCCGTCCCCGTACTCGTGATCTTTGGTAAGCGCGAATCCTCGATCGAACGCCAGCCGGGCCGTGCGGCGATTCGCCTCGACACGCTGACGATCCGCTTCGCTGCGTTCCCGGTCTGCTTCGATTCGCTGTCGATTCGCTTCGATGCGTTCGCCATCCGCCCGCACTCGCTCGCCGTTGATGCGAAACGCGGCGACGACGGAAACGATCGTGATCAGCACGAGGGCAATCATGCCAGCCACGACGCGGGTGCGGTTTCGCCGCCCCCACCGCGCCAGCCTGGCCAGGAACGGCTCGCGCGCCGCTGACACTGGCTCGTCAGCCAGCCAGTGCTCCAGGTCATCGGCTAGCTCTCGGGGCGATGCGTAGCGATCCTCCGGTCGGCGAGCCATGGCTTGGAGACAGACAGCTTCCAGTGGCGGCGGAATCGCGCGGTTCAGCTTGCGCGGCCGCGTGAAGCTCCCCGCGATCACACCGATAAGAGTTTCCTCCAGCACGCAGCTGACAAACGGCACCTGCCCAGTGAGCAGCATGTATAGCGTCGCGCCAAGGCTGTACACATCACTCGCCGGCCCGACGCCCTGGGCTTCGCCCCGCGCCTGCTCGGGGCTCATGAACGCGGGCGTTCCAACGACTTCACCGGCCGTACGCGTAAGGGCGTCGGTCCAGTCCGCTTGCGGCGAAGCCGACGCATCGGAGGGTGATCGACCAACGTCCGGTAGCTTGGAATCTGCCTTTTCGGCCGGCGGGGGCGGGGACTCGTTTTCCACCGCGCTGGGGCCGGCCGGACCAATCGAGCGAGCCAGGCCCCAGTCGACCACCAAGGTTTCGCCGTAGGGGCCCAGTAGGATGTTCGCCGGCTTGAGGTCGCGGTGAATGACGCCGCGGCTGTGGGCGTAGGCGACGGTCTCGCAGACATGCAAGAACCGCCGCAGCAGCTTCTGGAATTCCACTCCGAGATAGCGGACACTTCCATCGGCCCGTCTGTGCAACTCCTCAATAGCCGCTTGCAAACTCTGTCCGCGCACGAGTCGCATCGCATAAAAAGGGCGTCCGGCCGCGTCACGACCCAGGCCATAGACCGGCACGATGCCGGGATGTTCCAGACGGGCGGTAATTTCCGCCTCTCGCAGAAACCGCTCGCGGACTGCGTGGTTTCCGGCTAGCGCCGGCTGAATCTCCTTGACCGCGACCTCGCGGTTCAACTCCAGGTCCATCGCCCGCATCACCTGCCCGATGCCTCCGCGGGCAAACAGCCGTAACACGCGAAAGCGGCCGCTCGCCGGTAATGAAGTCGAGACCGCTGGCCCATTTCCCTCAAGGAGCGTTGGATCCTCGTCCAGAAACTCGTCGAGGTGAAACTGCCGCTCGAGTGCGGCTTGCCACTCGGGAAACCGCGTGAAAAATTCTTCGCGCGAGGGCGACTCACCCAGTTCGCGGCGGGTCGCGTACTCGACGTAGATCAAGTCGAGCGCCTGCTCCGAATCGTTCCCGAGTTCCGGATGCCGGATAAGCAATTCTTCGGCCCGCACGACCTCTCCAGCCCGGAGACGCCGCTCCAACTCGTCGCACGCATCGCGGAGCAGCCCCTCTGCGCCGGCAGGCGGGCCGCCGTTCGCTGCCGTCGCCGGATTGAGTTTCAGGCTGCCCATTGCGATAGGTGAAAACGCCTGCGTAGACTGAATAGACAGTATCTCCACGCTAGCTCAGCTGCAATCGCATGTCCATCGAGTCAAACCCTGCGCCGCCGGACGACGAATTCCTGGCGCTCCTGGCTCGCGTACGGCAAAACGACGAAACAGCGGCCAGTGAACTCGTCCGCCGCTACGAACGGGCCGTGCTCCGCTCCGTCCGGAGCAGGCTTGGCCACAACATGCGCGGCGCCATGGATTCGGTGGACGTATTGCAATCGGTCCATCGCAGTTTGCTTGTCGGCCTCAAGGACGAACGCTTTCAGGTGACTTCTCCGCAACAGCTCATCGGCCTGGCGGTGGTCATGGTCCAGCGAAAGGTCGCCCGCCAATGGCGCAAGCTTAAGCGGCTGCCGACCACCCCGCTCGACGAGTTCTCCAGCGGCCATGATTCACCACTCGATGGCATTGCCAGCGACGACCCCACTCCTTCGCAAGTCGCCTCCGCCGCCGAGCTGCTTGATCGATTCCTCTCGCAACTGAATGAACTTGACCAGCAACTGGTCCGCCTGAAGCTCAACGGCCTCAGCTCGGTGGAGGCCGCAGCAATTCTGGGCCGCGACCCCGCCTTTGTCCGCGTGCGCTGGACACGGCTGCGGCAGAAGTTGCGAGAACAGGGCTTCAGTGAACGATAATCGTTCTCGATGACAATGAAGTCGAAAAGGTTTTGGCGACATTCAATCCGCTGGCGGCGGTTCACCCGGCGCATGTTGCCGCCGAATGGTTGGGACAGAGCGCCTTGGTCGCCAAGAACATTACTGGCGGGTCACCGAAGACGATTTCAACAAGGTGGAAGCCGGGGTGACGCTTAATCAGGCGCAGCAACCCGGTGAAGTGCCGCGCAACAGAGTGAATCGAAAACGTCTGAATGAAGAAAACCCCGGAGAAAACGTATTCTTCGAGGTTCCTAAATCCATCCTGTACGCCCGGAGGGATTCGAACCCCCAACCCTCGGTTCCGAAGACCGATGCGCTATCCAATTGCGCCACGGGCGCATGCCTGGCTCGTATTGCGGAATTCTCCTTCGTCCAGGTCTGCCCGTGCAGAATATCACGGCTGAGCACCATTGCACAGGGTCGCAGCCCATCGCCTCGCGAGGTTGAAAAGTGAAGCGGGGAGGAGACCAATGGAACATTGGTTTGTGGTAACGCCCTTGGAGATGGCAACCATATTGCGTCCAGTAGGTTAAGGACAAAACACTATGGTCCCATCAATGCCGTCTGATATAATGCAGTTGCCCCGCCGAGGTCCCCAGCAAGGCTCTCCCCGCTGCTGACCTTACATTCCCGCCTAAGCTCGTGAGCCTGACCTCCATGGTCTGTTTCTTGTATCCTCGCGCCCTCCTGCTGCTCGCCGCGCTCTCCGTGCTGGCCGGTAGCATTGCGCGGGGGGAAGAAACGGCAGCGCAGCGGGTGGCAAAACGGGCCGAGCAGTGGAGCAAGCAAGTTCAGCCCCTGATGGCAAAGTACTGCTATGACTGCCATGGCGGGGCTAAGACGGAAGGGGATTTGTCGCTGGTTGAGTTCAAGACACCGGAGCAAATACTAAAGGATCGCAAACGCTGGAAAGTCCTGCTCCAAAAAGTAGAAACCGGCGCGATGCCGTTGGAGGAAGCCCGGCTGCATCCGAGCAAAGAAGAGCGAAAGTCGCTGGTCGATTGGATTTCCGCCACGCTCACCGATGCGGTTTGCAGCGGCAGTCTCAACCCAGGCCGCGTCACGCTTCGCCGGCTGAATCGCCGGGAGTACCGGAACACAGTTCGCGACCTGGTTGGCATCGACTACGAGCCCAGCCGCGAGTTTCCCGGTGATGACACGGGATATGGCTTCGACAACATTGGCGATGTGCTGTCGCTGCCGCCGGTGCTGATGGAAAAGTACCTGGATGCCGCCGAGGAAATCGCGGCCAAAGCCATTGATGCCCGCGGTGGAAAAACGGAGGTTGATAAGCGAATCGTCGGCGCGAATCTGAAAGGGGACGGAGGCAAGAGCGGCTTTCTGAGTTGGCTGCTCACGAGCAATGGCGAGGCGGCAGCCAGTTTTGATGTCCCCGGCGACGGCGAATACGAGATTCGGGTTCTTGCCTCCGGCGACCAGGCCGGCGACGAGCCGGTGAAACTCGCCGTGCGGGCGGACGGCAAAGAGATCGAGAAATTCGACATCAGCGAAAAATCAGATACGGAAAAGGAGCTCAAGACCCGGACCCGGCTGGCGAAGGGTTCGCGGAAAATCGGCGTGGCGTTTCTGAACGACTTCTACAATCCCAATGACCCCAAACCGGACAACCGGGACCGCAATCTTTACATCTCCATGCTGCACCTTCGTGGTCCGCTCGACGCCAAGGACATCAAGCTGCCGCCAATGCACAAGCAGATCGTGTTTGCCGAGCCTGGCGGCCGCACGACTCGCAAGGAAGCCTCGGAGCAGGTCATCCGGCGGCTCGCCACGCGGGCATTCCGCCGTCCTGCCACGGACGACGAGGTCGTCCGCCTCGTCAAGCTCACCGAACTTGCTCGTGGCGAAGGAGACAACTTCGAGCAATCCATTCAAGTCGCTTTACAAGCCATTTTGATCTCGCCCCACTTTCTGTATCGGATGGAGCTCGATCCGGCGGGCCAGGAGGGCAAGCCGCGAGATCTGAATGATTTTGAAGTCGCGTCGCGGCTCTCGTACTTTCTTTGGAGCAGTATGCCCGATGATGCGCTGCTGAAAGTGGCCGCCGAGGGGAAGCTTCGACAGGATAACAATCTGGAAAAACAGTCTCGCCGGATGCTGACCGACGCGAAGTCGAAGAGTCTCGCGGAGAACTTTGCCGGCCAGTGGTTGGAACTCCGCAGCTTGGAGATGCGAACGCCGGACAAACAGCTCTTTCCGCAATATGACGACGGGCTGAAAATGGCCATGCGAACCGAGACCGAGATGTTCTTTGCTGCCATCGTGCGCGAGGACCGGCCGATCTTCGATTTGCTCTCCGCCGACTTCACCTTTGCCAATGAGAAGCTGGCAAAGCTGTATGGACTCCAGGATGTGAGCGGAAACGAATTTCGCCGTGTTTCGCTGGCCGGAACCGAGCGCGGCGGTCTCTTAACCCAGGCTAGCATCCTCACGGTTACGAGCAACCCCAACCGGACCTCGCCAGTGAAGCGGGGCAAGTGGATCTTGGAGAACATCCTGGGCACACCGCCGCCCCCTCCTCCGCCCAATGTCCCCGAGTTGGTCGAAGCCAAGGCTGGTGAAGCCAAGGGAACGCTTCGCGAGCGTCTGGAACAGCATCGGGCCAACCCAGGCTGTGCGTCTTGCCATAAGAGCATGGACCCGCTCGGTTTTGCGATGGAAAACTTTGACGCCATTGGGGCCTGGCGCGACAAGGAAGGAGATTCCCCTATCGACTCTGCCGGACAGTTGCCCAGCGGCGAGAAATTCCGCGGTGCCAAAGAGTTGCGGGAGTTGCTCCTGACAACGAGAAAACCGCAGTTCTCCCGGTGCCTGACCGAAAAACTGCTAACCTATGCCATTGGCCGCGGGGTAGAATATGCTGACCAGTGTGCCATCCAAAAGATAACCGCCGCTTTGGAGAAGGATCAGTTCCGATTCTCGCGGCTGGTGGTCGAAATTGTCAGTAGCGATCCGTTTTTGAAAACAGGATTCAAGGGGAATACGCCATGAGCCTCCGCCTTTCCCGTCGAACCGTCCTGCGTGGTTTGGGAACCGCTATCGCCCTGCCCTATCTGGAAGCGATGGCCCCGCTGACCAGCCCCATCGCTCGCGCGGACGATGCGCCGGCCCAGCCGCCGAAACGGATGGCGTTCCTGTACGTCGCCAATGGCATGCATATGCCGGATTGGACGCCGGAGAAGGAAGGAACCGACTTTGAGCTGCGGCCGACGATGGAATCGCTCGCTCCCTATAAAGATGACCTGCTGGTGATGAGCGGTTTGGGGCTCGACGGGGCGTATGCCCACGGCGACGGCGGCGGAGACCATGCCCGCAGCGTAGCGGCATATTTGACCGGCGCTCATCCTAAGAAGACCGACGGCGCGAACATCAAGAATGGAGTCTCGGTCGATCAGGTTGCCGTCGAAAAGATTGGCAAGAAGACACGCTTCGCCTCGTTGGAATTGGGCTGCGAAGCGAGTGCGACGGCGGGAAACTGCGATAGTGGCTATTCGTGTGCGTACACTTCCAACATTTCCTGGCGGACCCCGGAAACGCCGGTCGCCAAAGAAGTGAATCCCCGCGCGGTCTTCGACCGGCTGTTCGGCAGTGGGGACGATGAAGCGGGCAAGAGCGCCTTCAAGCAAAAGATCCGCCGCCAGAGCGTGCTGGATTTTGCCTTGCAGGACGCCAAGAACCTGGAGCAGCGGCTGGGGACGACCGACAAGCGCAAGCTCGACGAGTATCTCTACAGCATCCGCGAGATTGAGCGGCGGCTCGTCGGCAGCGACAAACTGGGGGGCTCGGACAAGGATCTTTCAAACTTCCCCCGTCCCAGTGGAGTCCCCGCGGACTTCGTTGTGCATCTGCGGCTGATGTTCGACCTGATGACGCTGTCGCTGCAAACGGACAGCACTCGCATCCTCACGTTCATGTATACCAACGACAGCAGTAATCGGAGCTATCCGGCGCTCGGCGTCAAGGAAGGACACCACGACATCTCCCACCACGGCCGCAACAAGGAAAAGCAGGAGAAGATCGCCAAGATCAACAAGCACCACGTCGAGCAGTTCGCCTACTTCCTCGGCAAGCTTAAAGCCGCTAAGGAGGGAGAACGCTCGCTCCTCGACAACTGCATGGTCATGTACGGCAGCGGCATCGCCGATGGTGACGCTCATGCCCACCACGATCTCCCCATCGTCCTCGCTGGAAGGGGTGGCGGCACCATCCAGCCAGGCCGCCATGTTCGCTACGAGCGAAAGACTCCGCTCACCAACCTCTACTTGTCGATGCTCGACCGCATGGGTGCTAGCGCCGACAAGCTAGGTGACAGCACGGGGCGGTTGGAGAAATTGGAGGGGTAGTCCGAGCCTGCGGTGCTCCGCTACTGTTCACACTTGCGAAAATCCCTACACTACCAACTGGGGTGTTGTTGATTGACTCATGTTTCTGGTCATAGCGAGTGCTGCATGTCGAAGAAAGAGGAAGCTTTTGAAGTGGAAGGAACCGTCACTCAGGCCCTGGCGAACACACGGTTCCGTGTTCAGCTGGAGACGGGGACCGAGGTGATGGCCCATGTCGCGGGCAAGATGCGGAAAAATTTCATCCGCATTGTTCCTGGCGATAAGGTCAAGGTCGAGCTCTCTCCCTATGACCTGACCAAGGGCCGCATCATTTTCCGCGAACGGTAATCCCGTTCGACTGGATGCCGCTTAAGATCTTGCTTTGCAGCCACTTACGGCGAGATTCACGTTGCCAGGCGGCCGGCACTTTTTGGCATATCACGCAGGGCACTTAGCCATCTGCACTCCGCCGCCCTCTTTCTTTTTCCCTTCCAACCGCTTAAAACCGGCGGCTTCCCAAGGGGGTATTGTATCTCACGAGCGGGAGACTCTCTGCGCTCGTTTCAGCGAAATTCGTCCCACCCGGGAAACTCTATTTCAGCCCGGCGCGTCGCGCCACAGGAGACTTTATCGTGAAATTGTTACCGAAGTCCATGTTTGCCATGGCCGCGACAGCCGCGCTGCTGCTCGCCCCTTTGGGCCAACTGCTCGCCCAGAACGTCAAGCCAGTATTGGTCCTTTCGATTTCGAGCGTGGAAGACACGCTGGCGGACATTGTCTACATCACCAAAGCAGCAGGCGCGGAAGAGGTCGGCCGCATAGCCATGTTTTCCGGTCAGGTTTACACCAACGGCCTTGATAAGAAGAAGCCGATTGGAATGTATGTGGCTCCCAAGACTGGCGGCGGCGACTTTGTCCCGGTCGCCTTTATCCCAGTCAGCGATCTCAAGACATTTCTGGCTACCTTCAAGGAACAGATTGGCGAACCCAAGGACGCCGGCGACGGCGTGAACGAAATCTCCACGAATGGCCAGTCCATCTATTTCAAGGAAAAGACTGGCTGGGCATTTATCTCCAACGCCAAGGAGAACCTCGCCTCTCTGCCGGAAGATCCAGCGGCCCTTCTGGGCAGCCTCCCCAAGGAATACACCATTGCGGTCAAAGCCAACGTGGCCAATGTTCCCGACGTGCTCAAGAAACTTGCCGTGGACACCATCAAGGAAGGTTTTGAGCAACAGCTGCAAAACAATCCTCGCGGTGGCGCGAATGACGAGCTCTTCGAAAAAATGCAGCGCAATCAGCTCGAAGCTCTGGTCAAGATGGTCGACGAGCTGGACGAAATCATGTTCGGCATTGCCATCGACGGCCCGGGCAAGCGGACCTATCTCGATCTGAACATCACGGCCCGCGAAGGGACCAACCTCGCCAAGCAGTACGCGCTCCTCGCCGACGCCAAGTCGTCCTTCGCCGGCTTCTTGCTCCCCAATGCCGCTGCGACGCTGAATCTCACCTCGACCATGGCTAAGGAAGACATCGATCAGGCCGTCAGCATGCTCAAGGGAGTCCGTACGAATGCCATTAAGGAAATCGACAACGATCCCAACCTGGACGCGAACAAGCGCGGAGCCGCCAAGGAAGTCCTCGGCTCTTTGATGGATTCGTTCATCAAGACCGTCGAAGGGGGCAAGATTGACGGCGGCGCGGTTCTGATGCTCGATGCCAAAACCGTTGACTTTGCGGCTGGCGGACTCGTTGCCAATGGCAAAGAGATTGAAGATTCCTTCAAGCGGCTGATTGAGCTGGCCAAGAATGAGCCAGACTTCCCCACGGTCAAGCTCAACTCGGGCTCGCACGGCGGCATCACATTCCACAGCATCACCGCTCCTATTCCGGACGGCGAGCCTGAGGCCCGCGAGATCCTGGGAGACAAGGTGAATGTGATCCTGGGAACCGGCCCCAAGGCGGTTTACATCGCCTTTGGCAAGAATGCCGAGTCCCTGCTCAAGCAGGTCATCGACAAGTCCGCACAGGACGGCTCCAAATCCGTTCCTCCGCTGCAGCTCAACGTGGCCCTGCTGCCGATTCTCAAGTTTGCGGCGAGCGTGGACGCCAACAATCCGGTTGTCGGCGAGATGCTCAAAGTGCTGGAAAAGAGCGGCAAGGACAAGATCAACATCATCTCCCAGCCCATCAAGAACGGTGGCAACGTTCGCATTCAGGTGGAAGACGGCGTGCTGCAAATCATCGGCGCGGGAGCTCAGCAAGCCCGGGGATTGATTCCTGGCGGGCTGTAAGCCAAAGTCTCGAAACAGAAATCCTTGCGGCGATCGGAACTCCCACCGGTCGCCGCTTTTTTCGGCGTTGCGAGCGAAGAATTGGAACAGAAGGAAACGAAGGCAACGAAGAAAGCCAGATGAACGTTTGGGAGGAGCAATTGGCCAGCCGCCATCCCCTTCGACCCTTTGTTTCCTTCGGTTCAAAATGGCTTCGGGCTCGCGCCCAAGTGCGCCTCTAACCGCCTTCTCCTTTGCCCACAAATCGATAGCCCATGTCCCGAATTGTCAGGAAATGTCGCGGGTTGGCCGGATCGGATTCAAAGACCTTGCGGAGCCGCAGGATGAACTGGTCAGGAGCGCGGGTTTGAATGTGACCGGGCATCTGCCAAACATTTTCCAGAATCTCCTGTCGCGGAATCAGCCGCCCTTCGTTGACGACGAAGTACTCGAGCAGCTCCCACTCCCGTTTCGTCAATTGCACCGGTTTGCCAGCCACGGTCAGATCGTACTGGGCAAAGTTGATTCTGGCCTCAGCGAACTCAAAGGTCGAAACCTGAATCGGCATCTCGCGCGGCGCTTGATGCCGGCGGCGATGGTGCGTCAGCAGGTTCTTCACGCGGCTGAGCAGCTCGTCCAAGTCGAACGGCTTGGAAAGGTATTGATTGGCTCCCAGGTCAAAGCCCCGCGTCCGGTCCTCGGGCAGCGTGCGGGCGCTGAGCATCAGCACCGGCACGTCGCACCCCGTCTTCCGCAGCGTTTCGCAGACCGTATAGCCGCTCATCCCCGGCAGCATCAGGTCGAGGATCACCAGATCCACATCGGACTCGCTTTCCTCGAACAGCTTGAGCGCGGAAGGCCCATCACCCAGCGTGGTCACGCGATAGCCTTCCGCCTCCAGATTGAACTTGATGCCGACCGCCAGATGGCGCTCGTCTTCAACAACCAGGATGTGCTTGGCGGAGGACACGGAGTGAGTTGACAATGAGTAAGCAGTAGGCGGTAGGCAACGATACTAGATAGCTTGTAATCTGGGTAGTGAGTCGTCAAGAACGGCCTGCACCCCCTTGAGGATCTAGTCATGCGCTTGCCCATTGCACTTCTGCTTAGCTCTCTATCCATCGTTGCATACCACGCGACCGCGAACGCCGAGGAACAGCCTCTGAGAGTTGACGCCATCCTCAAACGACTCGCCGCGGGCGAGACTACCCGCATTGTTTGTTTTGGGGATAGCATTACCGGTGCCTATTACCATACCGGCGGCCAGCGGGCCTGGTGCGACATGCTGGGGCTGGCCGTGCAGCGAGTTTATCCTCAGGCCCGTCTGGAAATGGTGAACGCCGGCATCAGCGGCAACACCACGGCAGCGGGGCTGGCCCGGATAGAAACGGACGTCATTGCCAAACGACCGCACCTGGTGGTGGTGATGTTCGGAATGAACGACGTCGCCCGGCTGCCGCTGGATGACTTTGTCGCCAATCTCTCGACCATCATCCGCCGTTCTCAGGCCGCCGGAGCCGCGGTCATCCTCTGCACCCCCAATGCCGTTTACGAAAACTCCGGCAGGCCCATGGCCAAACTGGCGGAGCTTTCCCAGCGGGTTCGAAAGCTGGCCAAGGAACAGAATCTTTCCTTGGCGGATTGTTTTGCGGAGACCTCGGCTCTCCAAGAGCGAGATCACCTCGCCTGGATGCTCGGCATGAGCGACGAGATCCATCCCAACATGAACGGCCACCGCCTGATGGCGGAAGTCATGGCTCACACTCTTACCGGCAATCGCATCACTCTCAACCATGTTCCTCCCCCCGCCAACGCCCTGCACCACACGCTTGACAAGCTCGAAGTCGGCCAACCCATTCACCTTGTCGCCATGCCACCGTACGACCAGACCATGGCAGCCGCTCTCCGCGAACACTTTCCGAAGGCGGAGATCAACGTCACTCCCTGGCCAACGGCAGGGAAGACCCTTGCCGAGCTTCGCGCCTGGGCTCAAAAGATCCGCGAACTAAAAGTCGATCTCGTCGTCCCGGCAATTCCCGTCAACGCTTCGGCTGAGAATGACGCCAGGTTCATTGGTCACTATGAGTGGGCGCTCAATTGGAGCTTTCCCTTCGCCGGCCGCGCCTGGGATGTCGTTCCCGTGCTGCCTGAATTGCCGGAGACGGCAACGCTTGATCAGAAACACAACGCGGCTTTAGCGAGGGAGATTGTTGTCGGCAAGGATGCGCGGTTCATTGACATCCTGCGCAAGGAAACCCTCTCGTCGTGGATTGCCGAGCAGCGACAAACGCGGGCGAGCACCTGGCCAGAATTGCCGCCAGCCAATGGGGCGGTGCTCATTCCGGCGCAAGAGTGGCCGCAGCGCCCAGGACCGCGGCCGGTGAAAGTACTCGTCCATTATCCGGGCGGCAAGTTGGAAAACGTGAAGGCCGAGACGGGCATCATGCTGAGCCTGCACAACTGGGGTGGCGAAGACTGCGTCGGAACCGCCGACCCGCAGACACTGGCAGACAAGTTCAACGTCGTCGCCCTTTGTGTCAACTATCTGCAGAGTGGCAAAAAGGACTCCATTGATGGCCCCGAGCCGTACGACTGCGGCTATCTGCAAGCGCTCGACGCCCTGCGCGCCGTCTGGTTCGTTCGCCAGGGCCTGACCGCAAAGAAGATGCAGTTCGCTCCCGGCCGAATCTATGCCACCGGCGGTTCTGGAGGCGGGAATGTGAGTCTGATGGCCGGCAAGCTCGCGCCACGGACTTTTGCCTGCATCGTGGATCTGTGCGGGATGAAGAAACTGAGCGCCGACATTGCCTTTCGTCTCCCCGGAGGCAGCGACCTGAATGCCCGCTGGAGTCGCGACCCCCAGAGTCCCAGCTTTCTCAGTCCCGACGACCAGGACATTCGCTTCGCCGCGCACCCGCGGCACTTGGATCTGATGAAACAGCTCGGCAACACCTGCCGCACGGTTGTGGTGCATGGCGTCGATGACACGACCTGTCCGTTCGCCGACGCGCAGGAGCTCATGGAAAACTTCAAAGTGGCTGGGCTGGATGTCGAGCCTCATTCTATTTTCAAGAAGGATCTCGATGGCGAAGTCTTTACCAGTAGCGGCCATTCACTCGGCAACCGGACCAAGATCGTCCTGCGAGTGGCGGGCAAATATCTCACCCCCGGAAGTCCCGGCGAGCTCATTCGTCCGGGAAACAACGACTTCGATCTCCGCGACGAGCTAGTCCGCTACGAGACGCCCGGCGGTGAATTCGTCATTTCCTATGCGGCCGGTTTTCCCGTCGGCCGTTTTGAGCCGAATCCCGCAGTCCCCATTTACGAAGAGCATCAAGACCTGACGTACCATTTGGACCGCTTCGCTCAGCGCCGAAGAATAGTCTCTACGGCGGATTGGCAGGTTCGCCACGCACACATCCTCGCTTCTTTGGAGCGCGTGATGGGGCAACTCCCCGGAGAGTCCTTTCGCATGCCTCTCGATGTCAAGGTTCTCGAAGAAAAGACGGACGGCAAGTTCACTCGCAGAAAGTTGAGCTTTCAAAGCGATCCTTATGATCGCGTCACCGCCTGGCTGCTCATCCCGCTGGAGAAAAAGGGAAAGAAACATCCCGCGGTGCTCTGCCTGCACCAGACGTTTGCTCAGGGCAAGGACGAGCCGGCTGGAGTGGCCGGCTCCGCGAACTTGCAATATGCAAAGGAACTGGCCGAGCGCGGCTACATCACGTTGTCGCCGGACTATCCTTCCTTTGGCGAACATCCCTACGACTTCGCTCAGCCGGAATTTTCCAGCGGCAGCATGAAAGCCATCTGGGACAACCTGCGGGCGGTGGATTTGTTGGCATCGCTCCCCGAGGTCGATGCGGAGCGGATTGGAGTCATCGGTCATTCGCTGGGCGGACACAATGCACTTTTCACCGCTCCTTTCGATCCGCGCCTCAAGGTCATCGTCTCCAGTTGCGGCTTTACCAGCCTTCTCAAGGACGACATGCCCAGTTGGACCGGCCCGCGTTACATGCCGCGAATCAAGTCCGTCTTCGACAATGACGCGAAGAAGATGCCCTTCGATTTTTCCGAGATCGTGGCCTCGCTCGCCCCTCGCCCCTTTCTCGCCGTGGCGGCCACCAAGGACAACGACTTCGATGTCAGCGGCGTGCGCGACGTGATGCGTGCAGCCGCGTCCGTCTATGAGTTGCAGGGAAAACGCGACAACTTACAGGCGGACTATCCGGAATCACCGCACGACTTTCCGCCGGAGGCCCGTCAGCGGGCTTATGAGTTTTTGGACAAACATCTCCGCTGACGACCGCTACTTTCGAAATCGTTCGATGTCCACGCCTTCGAGCAGCGGAAAGCTCCGTTTGCCACAGGTGGTGTCGATGAGCTTATTGCCGGCGACATAGAACACGCTGGACAGTTCGGCCGCTTTGTCGGCAGCCAGAGTGCTGGTGTCCATTCCCTGAATCCACAAGTCCACAAAAGTCGGCTCGGCACTCTTAGACGCCAGATACCACGCCCGCACGATAGCGTTTTCCTTGTCCACCACTTCCAGCACGACGACCGACCTGCCGCCGGGCAAGTCGTCCGCTTTTGCAAACGTCCCCAACTCCCCCTTTTGCGGCGGCAGCGGCAAATTCAGGTGCGGTGCGGGCATGGCTTTGAATTTCACCAACTCGGCATTCGCCTGTACGAGTTTCCCGCCCGTGAGCGATTTGATCGCAGTTTCCTTGGCTGCGATTTCGGCCGTCTTGGCCGCCTCGCGCCACTGCAAGTATTCTTGCGCTAGCTCCGGCGGAACATCCGCAGGTTGCGCCAAGAGGAGCGTACAAGTGAGTAGCAGAGTCATGGCTGAAATCTCTCGCTTACGCGTCGGGTTACTTTTTCGGTTCCCACCGCGCCGTGTTGATTGCGAAATACAGATTCTCAAACGGCGGCTGTTTACGGCTGGCGTAATAATAGCGGAAGCTGCCGTCCGCCAGCCGGTGTACGCAGCCGCTGCCGACGTAGTTGGACTCCCAGGGCCGCCGCTCGTCGGGCCGCAGCACCGGATTGGCCGCCAGCTTGTGCCAGATTGAGCCGTCCGTGCTGGCGGCAAAGCCAATGGCCGTCCTCTCCCGGCGGATCGAACGGTCATAGCTGCCGTACCACATCAGGTAGGCCCCATCGGCCCCAATCACCGTGGGATAGACCAGTACCTCCGCCTCCCATTCCTGGCTGAGTTGCAGGGCCGGCCGCTCGGTCACTTTCCAGCGGCGGCCGTCCGGGCTCTCGGCGTGGCGAATGACCCACGGCCGCCGGCTGACGTCGCTGTACCACATCCGGTATCCCGCCTCGGTTTTCAGAATCGTCGGGCAGTAGGCATTTTCCAGCAGCACCGGCGACGGCTCGCTCCAGCGGATTCCGTCCTCGCTGTGGGTTTCGTGCAACGTATGCAGCCCTCCCTTCCCCAGCGTCGCCGCCGCAAACCACATCCGCAGCTTTCCTTCCTCGCGGAGCACCGTCCCATCCCCCTGCCGCAGCAGCGTGGGAGTGAGGACCGAGTGTTTTCCATCCCCAAATTCAAACACAGCACTATCCCGCTTTTCAAACCGCATTCCATCCCCGCTCGTCGCCAGTCCCAGCCGGAACACCCGCTCCCCCGGCTTCCCTCGCGACCCGGAATACCAGAGCGAGAACCGCCCCTCTTCTTCCGCCACCGTCGGCGCAAAGATATGCCGGTCGTCGAACTCCCCTTCCCTCCCCAGTGAAACGATCGGCCCCTCGACATCCCGCACCCACTCCTGCGGCTGAAGCCAACTGGAAAGCTCCGCGGGTGGCTTTGGCAAAGGCTGGGGAGCTGCGGAAGCAAAAGACGCGAAAGCGACCAAAAGCAATCCGCTCAGTCCGAAAGCGGTAATGCTTGATTCCAAGGCCCTCTGCCACCCCCCATTTGTACTGTTTTGATTCATGTTTTCACGCCTGTATTTCATCTACTTACGACGAAATGAATATTAGTAAATTGTTACTTATAAACAGGTTGCGATCGCGCCAATCGACGCAAGTTGAGTCACCCTCCGCGGTTTTAATTCACCCTGTCGCGGGCCAGTTGATTCCATCTTGCTCCAAGCGGACTCCGAGCGATTATAAGCTGTTTGGGAAACACCCCGCATCGAAAAATGGCGTTGCAAGTCATGTTCTCGTCTTGGGTTACAATGCGCTCGTCCTCAAGTTCCTCGAAAAAGTTATAAGCCGCCATCTCTCTGCTCCCCTCCCGCCCGCGGGTAGCAAACTCCGTTGGTAAACCCCCTGGGTGATTTACCGCCCCCCGGATTCACAATTCAAATCTTCATGACGCGCGCACCCGCCATATAGTATACGTAAGTGTACATATGCGGTTGGCACGGTCAAGCGTCCGGCTGACAGAATTCCCAAGTTTTTTTCCCTGCTCCGCGGAAACTACCGCGGGCGTCATCGGCGCTCAAGCAAAGCGGCCTCCGAGGATTACACAGTCCGCGAGCTGGGTGGTAGAATCGCACTTACGGAAGTGCTTGTACGCCTGGTGGCGGCCTCAGTCTTCAAAACTGCAGGGCCTTGCGTTAACCGTTGGGCCGGTGGGTTCGATTCCCATGCACTTCCGCCATTTTACTTGTAGGGTGCATGAGCGCAGCGAAATGCACGCGTAAGGTTCCATGCTCGCGAATCGATCCCATTTTCGGCCCTACCAGTTCAGCCTGAGGGCTTTGCTGGCGGCGATTACGATTTTCTGCTGCTTGGCATCTTGGGTGGCCTATCACCGGCAGCAGGCGGTTAAGGCCCACGAAACAATTGCGGCGGTGGAAAGATTTGGTGGCACCATACTTCCTGCTACCACGACACGCCAATCAACCTCTGGCGCAACAGCCGTTTTCGGCGACGACTCTTACAAGAGTTTGGTCGGCGTCAGTTTTTGGCTAGGATTCAAGGGAGAGTCCGCTGACGACTTGCATCTTGAGCGGCTTCGCGAGCTACATACTTTGGAACTGGATCATACGCGATTGACCGATCAAGGACTCCAGAAACTTCTTAGGCTGCAGTATTTGGAAAATCTTTCTCTAAAGGACAACGAGATCACCGACCAAGGACTCGCTGGGCTCAATCGCCTTAGCAATTTGACAGTATTTCGCGTCGACGGCACGAATATCTCTGATGCGGGACTTCTGAATTTGGAAGGGCTCAGTAAGTTAAAGATTCTGATTCTGGATCGGACAAAGATCACTGACGATGGACTGGAGACAATTTCTCACCTTCCCGCTTTGCAAGAACTCTACTTGGACAACACCAAAATCTCGGATGCTGGTCTAGTGCATATTTCGCAAATGCAGAGCCTGCGGCTCCTGTCGCTGTCGAAGACTCGCATCACCGACGAGGGACTGAAGAGCCTTGCGAATCTGACTGGTCTGCAACGGCTTTTCCTCGACCGTAACAACCTGACGGAAGCGGGGATGAAACACTTGGCTCCATTGCAGAATCTTCAAGAGCTCTACGTTGACAATACACAGATTTCTAACGAGTCGGCGCGGAGTTTTCTCGAACCAAATTTGGCACGATTCCGGGGGTGGTAATAGGATTGCCACACGAATCAATCATCAATCACGCGTGTATTTCGTTCATACACTCTACTCAAGTTTCCCAGTGGAAAAAATCCAAATCATCGGCATCGGAGATGACGGCCTCGAAGGGCTCACCGCGGCGGCGCGGCAACTCATTGGGCAGGCGGAGCTCATCCTGGGAGCCAAGGCCACGTTGACGGCTGTCGGCAAATCGGCGGCGGAGAAGGTGGAGGTGGCCGGCGACCTGGAGGGGATTATCCGCCGCATCGAAGGCGCGAAGGGAAAGCGGATAGTCCTGCTCACCACTGGTGACCCGATGTTCTACGGCACTGCTCGCTTCCTCTGCGATCGACTGGGGAAGGAACGGTTCGAGGTGACGCCCCACGTCAGCTCCATGCAGCTCGCCTTCGCCCGTGTCAAGGAAAGCTGGGACGAGGCCTACCTCACCAATCTCGCCACCCAGCCGCTCGACCGCGTGGCGGAGAAGGCCCGCACCGCGGCCAAGGTTGGCCTGTTTACGACCGAGGCGATTCCGCCGAGCCAGGTTGCCAAGGCTCTGCTCGACCGCCGCATCGACTACTTCACCGCCTACGTCTGCGAGAACCTCGGCTCCCCCGACGAATGTGTCACGCAAGGGGAACTCAGCGAAGTCGCCGCTCAGGAATTCTCGCCGCTCAACGTGATGATTCTCGTCCGCAAGCCGGACGTTCCCGACCGCCCCAGCACGATGGCGGGAAAGCGGCTGTTCGGCAATCCGGACGAAGCCTTTTTGCAATCCCATCCCAAGCGGGGCCTGCTCACGCCCGCCGAAGTGCGGTGCATCGCCCTGGCGGAAATGGACCTCGGCCCAACCAGCGTTGTTTGGGACATCGGTGCCGGCAGCGGCTCGGTGGCCATTGAGGCCGCACAGATCGCCGGTGGCGGCAAGGTATTCGCCATTGAAATGGACCCCGCGGACTACGACCTGATTTCGTCGAACGCCGAGGCCTTCGGTGTGACGAACCTCACTCCTGTGCTCGGCAAAGCGCCCGAAGCCTGGTCCGGCCTCCCCGCCCCCGATGCGGTCTTCGTCGGCGGCACCGGCCGGCAGGTGAGCCACATCGTCGAGCAGGCGTTCGATCAGCTCCGACCCGGCGGCCGGCTGATGGCCAACGTCGGCAGCATCGACAATCTGGCCGATGTCCGGAGCGTTCTCGTCGCCAAAGCGGGGGACGCCAAGGTCTGGATGATTAACCTCGCCCGCGGCAACGACCAGTTCGACCAGTTGCGGTTCGAGTCGATGAGCCCGACGTTTTTGGTGGCGGCGGTGAAGCCCAAGGGGAAATGACGAAATTCGAATGGCGATTGAGAGGGTCAGTTGATGAGGGCAAAGGTATTCAATTCACTTGCTAAGGAACTGTTCGGCGAAGTTCTGATTCCTCTCGGATTCACCACCCAAGGGTCTAAAAGGTGCACCTTTTACCGGAAAGTGGGTAATGAGGTTTTCCATTTCATCACGCCTGACATGGGCCTCCGTGGGGCTTGGTACGACGTCCTTGTTTTTCCACACTCACCGGCGATATACCCACTCTTCAACCAGCGATTTCCTAACGGAATGGGCGTGCCGACAGACTCGTTCTCATACCTTACCGAAAATGGAATTAGCTCCCAGGCAATGTTCAACTGCAAGAATGAAGAGAACATGCGACGACGCTTCATGAACACTGTTGGGCCGGCCCTCTTGAAAGTTGCCATTCCTTACCTCGATCGCTTTCAGTCCGTATCAGACATTATTCCCGTCATTCGACACCCTTCGTTTCTCGGTTTTGCCTTGAACTACGTAGGTCGTTTCGAGGAGGCCGTCGTTGCGTTGAAAGGGGAACGACACAGACTGATGGAACTCGGCTCTTCTAACAAAGACGTTGCCGTGCTTTTGGAGGAAGTAGAGCGGCTTCTGGCAAACAACACTTAGGAAACGACGTGCTCAATTTGCGTTTCAATTTCGTTTTGTTGGTCATGGCAGTTTCGGCCGTAGAGGTACGAGCCGCCGATGCCGATTTCCGCCGCGACATCGCTCCGATTTTTGAGCGGCGATGCCTCAGTTGCCATAACGGGGCGGAGAAAAAGGGGAAGCTGTCGCTGCAGACGGAGAAGGAAGTTCTGGACGGGGGCGAGAATGGAGCCGCGATTGAGCCGGGGAAGCCGGCGGGGAGTCTGCTGCTGGACTATATCAGTGGCGACAAGCCGGAGATGCCCAAGAAGGGTCCGCCGCTGAAGAAAGAGGAAGTGGCCCTCATCCGCGACTGGATTGCCGCTGGCGCGAAATGGCCGGCTGACCTGGCACTTCTGGATCGGGCCATCGCCGACACTAACTGGTGGTCCCTTCAGACGCTGGTTCGTCCACCGCTGCCGAAACTGGCGGCTGAAGATGAGAAGCGGGTCCGCAATCCCATCGATGCCTTTATCCTGGCCAAAGTCCGCGAGAAGCAGCTCGCGCCGTCTGCCGAAGCAGACAAGCTCACGCTTCTCCGCCGGCTTTACTTTGACGTCATCGGCCTGCCGCCGTCGCCGGAAGAGACGAGCGCGTTTCTGAAGGACCAAGACTCGCGGGCGTACGAAAAACTGGTGGACCGGCTGCTGGAGTCGCCGAGATACGGCGAGCGCTGGGCTCGCCACTGGCTCGACGTAGTTCACTACGCCGACACGCACGGCTACGACAAGGACAAGCTCCGCCCCAACGCCTGGCCCTACCGCGACTACGTCATCCGCTCCCTGAATCAGGACAAGTCCTACGGCCAGTTCGTGCGGGAGCAGCTCGCGGGGGACGTGCTCTATCCGGGCTCGGCGGATGGCATCACGGCCCTCGGCTTCATCGCAGCGGGGCCGTGGGATTTCGTCGGCCACGCGGAAGTTCCGGAGACCAAGATCGACGGCATGGCGGCCCGCAATCTCGACCGGGACGACATGGTGACGGCGACGATGAATGCCTTTTGCAGCACCACGGTCCAGTGTGCCCGCTGCCACAACCACAAGTTCGACCCCGTCACGATGGAGGATTACTACAGCCTCCAAGCTGTCTTCGCCGCGGTGGACCGGGCGGATAAGGCGTACGATGCGGACCCGGCAGTGGCGGATCGACGGAGAAAGCTGACCAGCGGTCTCAAGGATTTGAAGCAGGATCAGGAGGAACAGGACGTTAAGATTCGGGAGGCGGGAGGCGAAGAGCTCGCCTCGGTTGAAAAACGCCTTGCCGAACTCTCCAAGGCCGGCCCCGTTGGGGAAAAGCCCGAATTCGGCTATCACAGCAACATCGAGCCGCGGCAAGACGCAGTGAAATGGGTGCAGGTCGATTTAGGGAAGAGCACGCCCATCGAGCGGCTGATCTACGTCGGCTGCCACGATGACTTCAACAAGATTGGAGCGGGATTCGGATTTCCGGTCCGGTTCAAGATTGAAGCGTCCGAACATGAGACGTTCGCGGCAAATGTAGTTACGCTCGTGGATCAGACGCAAGCCGACTTCCTCAATCCCGGCGTTGTTCCGCAAGAGGTCGTCGCGCCCAAGGGAACAGCCGCTCGCTACGTCCGCATTACGGCCACAAAACTCGCCCCGCGACAGAACGACTTCATCTTCGCCATTGCAGAATTCATGGTTCTTACCCCTGGCGGCGAGAACATGGCTGCCGGCAAGCCCGTCACTTCGCTTGATTCCATCGAGGCCCCCGTCCGCTGGAGCCGCAAGAATCTGGTGGACGGCTATTACTACGGCATCAAGTCCGCAGCGATCGGCGAGACTGCAAAACTCACTGAGAAACGCAAGGAAATCCTGGAGCGGTTTCTCAACAAAGAACTCAAGCTGGAAATCCGCAAGCTGGCGGAGGCGATGAAAGAGTTGGAAGACGCCCTCGCCGCTCTCCCCCCGCAACAACAGGTCTATGCCGGCACCATTCACACGGGCAGCGGCACGTTCGTCGGCACTGGCGCTTCCGGCGGCAAGCCGCGGGAAATCCACATCTTGCTCCGCGGCGACATCAAGCGGCCAGATAAGCTCGTCGGCCCGGGGACGATTCCGATCATTCCAAACCTACCTCCCCGCTTCGATTTGCCGCCTGATCACAAAGAAGGGGACCGCCGCGCCGCCCTCGCCCAGTGGATCAGCCACGACAAAAACCCGCTCACATGGCGGTCGATTGTCAATCGCGTCTGGCAATATCACTTCGGCCGTGGCCTGGTCGATTCCGCCGGCGACTTCGGCCGCATGGGCCAACTGCCGACACATCCGGAGCTGCTGGATTGGCTGGCCGTGGAATTCCGTGACGACGGCCAATCTCTGAGAAAGCTCCACCGGCTCATTCTGCTTTCCAGCACCTATCGCCAAAGCTCCGCGCACAACGAAGCCTTTGCCAAAATCGACGCGGGCAACCAGTTCCTTTGGCGGGCCAATCGCCGCCGGCTCGATGCCGAGTCACTCCGCGACGCCACGCTCGCGGTGGCCGGCAAACTCGACGTCACCATGGGAGGCCCCGGCTACTGGGATTTCGTCCTCGAGAAGCCGGAGCACTCGCCACACTACGAATACGACAAGATGGATCCCGACGACCCGAAAACCCACCGCCGCAGCATCTACCGCTTCATCGTCCGCTCCGCCCCGGACCCTTTCATGGAATGTCTCGACTGCGCCGACCCCTCGCAGCTGGTGGACAAGCGGAACGAAACCCAAAACGCCCTCTCCGCCCTGGCCCTGCTCAATAACAAATTCATGCTTCGCATGAGCGAACACTTTGCTGCCCGAGCAACCGCCGCTGGCAAAACTCCTGCCGATCAAATCACCGCCGCCTTCCGCCTCGCCATCACCCGCGACCCCACCGCCGAAGAGCTTCGCGAGCTGACCGCCTACGCCGAGCAGCATGGAATGGCCAATGCCTGCCGGGTGATCTTGAACCTCAATGAGTTCCTGTTTGTGGACTGAGCCACATGATCGAAATGCCCCTCTCTCGCCGCGCACTCCTCGCCTCTCTCGGCCAAGGCTTCGGCTCCCTCGCGCTCGCCTCGCTCTTGGGCAATGACGCCCGAGCCGACGAGCAGTCCAACTCCAAAACCTCCCCCACTCCCCCACTCTCCGTCTCTCCCTCTCCCACCCGCGTCCTCCACCATCCCGCCAAAGCCAAACGGGTTGTCCAGCTCTTCATGTCCGGTGCCGCCAGCCACGTCGACCTGTGGGACTACAAGCCGATGCTGGAAAGAAAGCATGGCCAGGCGTCGGATTTTGGCGAGAAGGTAGAGGTCTTTCAGAACGGACTTGGCCCGTGGCTGAAATCGCCTTGGAAATGGCAGCAGTACGGCAAGTGCGGCAAGAATTTGAGCGAAATCACCGCACCGCTGGGGCCGTGCGTAGACGAAATGGCCTTCGTTCACAACATGGTCGGCAAAACGGGGGTCCACAGCCAGGCCACGCTCCTGCAGGCCACCGGCTTTCAGACGCCCGGCTTTCCGGGAATGGGAGCCTGGATCAGTTACGGCCTGGGAAGCCTAAACGATAACCTGCCCACGTTTGTCGTACTGCCGGACCATCGGGGTTTCGGGCCGAGCGGGCCGAAGAACTGGGGTTCGGCATTTCTGCCCGCCCAGCACCAGGGGACCGTCATCCGTCCGGGCACCGCCAATCCCATCGCCGACCTCTTTCCCACCGGTGGCAAGTTCATCACGAAGGATTCCGAAGCCGCCGCTTCGTCGCTGATGAAGAAGCTGAACAAGCAGCACGAGGCGACCCGCCCCGGCGACGATCGGCTGGAAGCCCGCATCAAGAGCTACGAGCTCGCCGCGCAGATGCAGCTTTCCGCCCCAGAGGCCCTGGATCTTTCCGGTGAGCCGGCCCACATCTTGAAGCTCTATGGGCTGGACCACGGCAAGACGCAGTTCGACAAGGAGATCAACGAGGTCGAGGAGACCGACTATTTCGGCCGCAAATGCCTGGTTGCCCGCCGCCTCTTAGAACGAGGCGTGCGCTTCGTGCAAATCTGGTCCGGTTGCGACAACGGCTTTCCCCGCCGCAACTGGGACTCACACGAAGAGCTCCACCGCGACCACGGCCCCCTTGCCCTGGGCATGTCCCGCGGAGCAGCCGCCCTCATTGCCGACTTGCGGCAGCGGGGGCTGCTCGACGACACGCTCGTCCTTTGGACCACCGAGTTCGGCCGCATGCCCTGCAGCCAAGGGCCCAATGGCCGGGACCACAACCCGTTTGTGTTCACCAACTGGCTTTGCGGCGGCGGCATCCGCGGCGGCATCAGCCACGGTCCCAGCGACGAATGGGGCTACCGCCCGCTCGACCGCGAAAACCCCACCCAGGTCTACGACATCCACGCCACCATTCTGCACCTCCTCGGCATCGACCACACCCGCCTCACCTTCCGCACCAGCGGCATCGACCGCCGCCTGACCGACGTGCATGGGCATGTGATCAAAGATCTACTGGCCTGACGTAGCCACAGGGGGCCCGTCTGTAGGCTCGAATGGCGAATGAGGAGCCGGCAAGGTCTTCGTGGTTGGCAAACCGAACCAGCTTGTCCGCCACAAAAAGCCAAAAAGGATTGTCGAAACGGCTCGTTGCGTTGATTCCTTTCCCAGGCTTGCTATACTCTCAAACTTGTTTAACGACAGCTCCCGCCTCCTCTCTCAGCGTTTCGACCTTGGAGTGACCTCGCATGGCCAAAGACGAATCTTCAGATAGTCAGAAACAAATCCTCTTTTGGGGGTGCTTCATCGCCCTGATCACCACGGCGTTTTCGTTCGTGGGCCGCATGTTCTTGATTGATACGTGGAGCGTCGAATTTGAACTTGACCCGGCAGAAGCTGGGCGTCTAACAGGTATCGGAATCTGGCCTTTCGCCCTGAGCATCATTCTTTTCAGCCTGTTCATCGATCAGATTGGTTACAAGACAGCGATGATCTGTGCTTTTGCGGGACACATCGTTTGGACGATCATGGCGATCGCGGCCTATTGCGTTTCCGATAAAGCAACGGGCTTTCAACTTTTGTATTGGGGAAGTCTGGTTTGCGCGTTAGGCAACGGTGCGGTGGAAGCATTTATCAATCCCGTCGTGGCGACAATGTTCAGCAAAGAAAAAACGAAATGGCTCAACATCTTGCACGCCGGCTGGCCAGGCGGGCTCGTGATCACCGGCCTTTTGCTCATTGGCATTGATACGTTTGCCAAGGACACTCCCTGGGCGGTGAAAATTGGGTTAATTGGCGTGCCTGCAGTCGTTTACTTTTTGATGTTGATTGGCCTCAAGTTTCCGGAAAGCGAGCGGGTCAAGGCGGGTGTCAGCTATAAGGACATGCTGTCGGAATTCGGGGTCGGCGGTGCTGCGATTGTCGCCGTGCTCCTGGTGTTGCAATTGATCGATTTCTTTACCGTGGGGGGCACGGTTCAGATCGGTCTGGGCTTTAAACTTGGCTTTGTCGCTCTCGGCCTGGCTCTGGTCGCTGGATTCGGCGTATATACCCAGTCGTTTGGACGCCCCCTGCTGCTTTTCCTGATTATCATCATGATGCCGCTGGCCACCACGGAAATCGGCACGGACGGCTGGATTACGTCGATCATGGAAGGGATCGCCAAGACACAAGGATTCCACGCCGGTTGGATTCTGGTTTATACCTCGGCCATCATGCTGGTAATGAGGTTCTTTGCTGGTCCAATTGTGCATAATCTCTCGCCACTGGGATTATTGGCCATAAGCGCCCTCTTGGCGATTCTCGGCCTGGGCTATCTGAGTTTCGCTCAGGGAGCAGCAATCTTCATTGCTGCCACGCTGTATGGCTTTGGAAAAACCTTCTTCTGGCCGACCATGCTCGGTGTGGTATCCGAACAATGTCCGCGAGGCGGAGCGCTGACGCTCAACGCCATCTCTGGCATCGGGATGTTGGCAGTCGGTACGCTTGGCTTCCCCTACATTGGCACACTGCAACCGAAAGCTCAACTGAATGCGATTGTGGAAAACAAGGAATTGCATGCCAAGCTTCCCGGACTGGTTGAGAACGGAAAGGTGGTGCCCGTTACGGTCAAGCGGAGCTACGAGGTACTTCCTTATACGATTCTCGATGATGCCGCAGTCGAGGCACTCACCAAGAAATTGCCTGCTGCCGACGCGGCAGCCGCCACTAAAGAACTTACCGACACCAAGAGTCGCAGCAAGCAACGGGCCCTTTTGGATATGGCGATGTTCCCCACCTTCATGCTGATCTGCTACGGCGTGCTGATTTTCTACTTCAAGTCCAAGGGAGGTTACAAGCCGGTGGACCTGGAGCATGCCCCGACCCACGCAGCGGCGGATGAGTATTAGTGGGTAAGATGTTGAGCGGTGAAACTCAGAGGGGGGCCATGCAACAGCGTGGCCCCCTTTTTTTGATCACGACCTGACCGACAATCGGTGACTACTCCAACTCTTCCTTTGCGCGCGCTGCGCCTCTGCGCGATGCTCCTTACGGTTCCTTTATGTAGTTCTGGGAGGAGCATCACGCAAAGGCGCAGAGATCGCAGAGGGGAAGCACGCACGCGCTACGAGGGGCGCTTGATTGTGGCGAGTTCCCGCAAGGCGTATCATTCGGAGCGCGAAGGAAACGCCCAGGAGCTGAACATGCGTACGAGTTGCTTATCGCTGGTTCTGATTGCCTTCCTCGCCACTCATGCCGTCCCCCAGCAGCCGCTAGTGTTTAAGGATGCGGGAGACGAAGCCGGGCTGTTTCCGCATGTCGGAAAGATTGCCGGGCACGGGGTGGCCTGGGGGGACGTGGATGGAGATGGCTGGGCGGACCTGTATGTCGGGGCGTTTGGCGGATCGCCCTATGGGAGCAAGCCGAACCAGTTTTTTCGGAATGTGTTGGGGAAGTTTGAGCTTGATCCGCAGGTGCAGTTGCGGGTGCTCGGGCGTGCGAATGGCGGTGTCTTCGCGGACCTGGATAACGACGGCGATTTGGACCTGTACGTCACGAATCACGCCATCGACGGGGGGAAGACGGACCCGCACTATGCCGATCCGAACCATTTGTTCCGCAATGAAGGGGGAGGCAAGTTCACCGATGCCTCGAAGGAATCGAATAGCTGTCCTCTGGGCATCGCCGCCCGGAGCGTCTGCGCGACCGATTACGACGGCGATGGCCTGCTCGACCTGGTCGTCGGCGAGTGCTTTTTTCAGGGGGGCCAAAGCCGCTCGCGGCTGTATCGCAACCTCGGCAACTTCAAGTTTGAAAACGTCAGCCAGTCCGCGGGACTGCCGGCGCAACTCACGGGGTTTGGCGTGGCGGCCGGGGACGTGAACGGGGACGGCTGGCCCGATTTGTATTTTGGCGGACGCCATCATGGGACGCGGCTGTTCTTGAATGACGGCAAAGGGCGCTTCACCGAACTGCCCAAGGACCGAGGCGACTTCGCTTGGAAATACAACGACACACCCGACGACACCGTCTGCGGGTGCACCTTCGGCGACGTGAACCGGGACGGCCTGGTCGATATCCTCATCGGCTCGCACTGCGACCGGCCGTGGTTCACCGGCGGCGTTCCGGTGCGGCTGTTTCTCAATCGGGGCGTCACGGGTGGCATGCCGAAGTTCGAGGACGTGACGGAAAGAGTCGGCCTCATTCCGCTGCCGATGAAGAGCCCACACGTTGAGATCCAGGATTTCGACAACGACGGCTGGCCGGACATCTACACCAGCATCGTCAAGTTCGAGCAGAGTGTTCGGCCGCACCCCGTGATCTTCCGCGGCCTGGGTGTCAAAGACGGACTGCCACAATTCGCAACGAGCGCCCTCGCGGTCAATGACTTCCCGACCGAAGCGGATAAGAAGGACGGCGATGTCACCGCGGTCTTCGGCAGAATGCAAAAGGAAAACAAGATCATCTATATGGCCCCTGGTGCCAGCGGCGACTACAACCGGGACGGCAAGCTGGACCTTTTCCTGGCCAACTGGTGGGTCGATAGCCGCTCGCTGCTGCTGAAAAACGAGACGCAGGGGGGACATTGGCTGGATGTCACGGTCGAAGGGCCCAAGGGAACGAACCGACAGGGAGTCGGCGCTGTAGTGCGAATTTATCCAGCAGGAAAACTCGGCGACGCGGCGGCACTGCTGGGACAGAAGGAAATCGCCGTAGGTTACGGCTATGCTTCGGGACAGGAAGCGATCGTCCACTTGGGGCTGGGTGAAATCAAGATTTGCGATGTCGAAGTCATCTTGCCGCACGGGAAGGGGAAGATTGAGAAAAAGGAAGTGGCGGGGGACCTACGGATCGTGGTGAAACAGTAGGCGGAGGAATTGGAACAGAAGGTAACGAAGGAAACAAAGAAAAAAACCTTTGCGGTCTCTGCGCCTCTGCGTGATGCCTGCCTTTCGGAAAGCATCACGCAGAGGCGCAGAGACCGCAAAGAAATTCTAAGACAGATTCCAAGGAGAATTCCATGACGAAGAGATACTCGGTGCTGTTTTCCGTGGCACTTGCCGTAGTCCTAACGAATTGCCTTTTCGCTGCCGATCCGCCTCCTCGAAAGTGGGTTTCCGCTACGGCCTATGCCGTGCCCAAAGAGACGGCACCCGATGGTGAAGGCTATTTTTCCATCATTCCCGGACTCGACGGGCGGCTGTATATCGGCACGCATGCCAACGGCGTGAACTCCTGGCTGGTGGAATTTGATCCCAAGACTAAGACAATGAAGGCTGTCGTGGATTGCCATAAGGCGATTGGCAAGGACCTCAAGGGATTCGGTTCGCAAGCCAAGATCCACACCCGAAACAACGTCGGGGCGAGCGGCAAAATTTATTTCGGCACCAAGCAGGGATATCCCGATGCCACCAAGGAGAAACGCGAGGATTATCCCGGCGGCTATCCCATGGTGTATGACCCCAAGACCGGCGAGACGAAGGTCTATCCCATTCCCGTGCCGCACCACGGCATCAACAGCATCACGCCCGACGAGAGCCGCGGCGTGGCGTATATCTCGACGTGCAGCGACCATCGGCCGGGGCCGGGAGAGAATTCCATCTTGCTGATTCTCGACCTCAAGACCGGCAAGTACCGCGATCTGATGGACACCGAGCATTTCTATGGCTTCATTGTCGTGGATTATCTCGGCCGGGCGTACCATCCCATCCTCGGCGGCGACATCGCCCGCTACGACCCCAAAACTGACAAGCTCGAACGCCTCAAGCAGTCGATCGACGGCAAGCCGCCGACAGCCGAGACCAAGCTGGCGCTGACGCCGAATCCTGATCCGATCAATTGGGACATCACCCCCGACGGCAAAACGCTCTACTCCCAGCCGATGACAAGCAACGCCCTTTTCTCCTATGACTTGACCGCCGAAGGGACCACCCTGCCCGGGCGAACCGTGGGGACGCTCATCGCTGGGGCGAAGACCGTCGACTGCCGGGCGATGTGCGTTGGCAAGAGCGGCACCTGCTGGGTGGCCATCACCGAGAACGCTCCGGAGGGAATCAACCTGCTGCATCTGGTCAGCCACAAGCCCGGCGAGAAAGAGCCGACCGACCACGGCTGCGTGGCGGTCTCCAATCCGGACTACGTCCCGATGACGGACGCCGCGGGCAAGAACCTGCCGTTCCACGGCGGGCTGATCAAGCTGGCCGACGGCCACACGACTTCGCGTCATGTCATCCTGGGAGTCGCCGAAGGGCACGACAACACGGTCAACATCCTGATGCTGATTCCGTATACGGTGCTGCAAGTGCCGGTGCCGAGAAAATGATAGTAGCCCGCATACTCCGTGTGCGGACTACTATGGCGCGGACTACTTTTTCCGAACTTCGGCCTTCGGCAAGTGCAGCGCCTTGTCGGAAATGTCCTTGCGGCACCACGCGCCGGGCCAGCGGATGCATTTGACGGCGGTGTAGGCCTGCAACTTGGCAGCGGAGAAGGAAGGACCCAGGGCGGTGACCGCGAGGACGCGGCCGCCGGCCGTGACGGCCTGGCCATCGACGAGCTTGGTGCCGGAATGGAAAACCTTCACATCGGGGATCGCCGCGGCTTCTTCGAGCCCACGAATGGGACGCCCCTTTTCGTAAGGCCCGGGATAGCCTTCGCTGGCCATCACGACGCTGACGCAGGGACGATCGTCCCATGCTAGCGGCGGAATCTCATCGAGCTTACCGTCGATGGTAGCCTCAAGCACCTCGACTAAATCCGATTTCAGCCGCATGAGTAGTGGCTGACATTCGGGGTCGCCAAAACGGACGTTGTATTCCAGAACTTTGGGGCCCTGGTGGGTCATGATCAGGCCGGCATAGAGCACCCCTTTGAAGGGTGTGCGGCTCCGTTTCATGGTGTGGATGGTGGGAACGAGGATTTCCGCCTCAATCTTGTGGAGCGTGACGTCGTCGATGATAGGCGTGGGGCAGACAGCCCCCATGCCTCCAGTATTTGGCCCTTCGTCCCCGTCGTAGGCCGCTTTGTGGTCCTGGGCCGGTGGGAGCGTGAGAATGGTCCGGCCATCGGTAATGGCCAACACACTCGCCTCTGGCCCATGCAGCCGCTCTTCAATTACGAGTTGCTTGCCAGCGACTCCGAATTCCATCTGGCGGGCGATGCGGTCGATCGCGTCGAGCGCCTGCGGGCGGGTAGAACAGACAACCACACCCTTGCCGGCCGCCAGGCCATCCGCCTTGACCACCAGTGGCACGTTTTCCCGCTCGTCGGGAAAGCGGTCGAGCACAAAGCGGCTGGCGCTCTCGGCGTCGCGGAAGACATAGTATTCCGCGGTGGCGACATTGGCCGTTTGCAGCAGGTTTTTGCAAAAAACCTTGCTCCCTTCGAGCTGCGCCGCCCCTTTAGAGGGACCAAATACTCGCAGCTTTTCCGTCTGGAACGCATCGACAATGCCGGCGACCAGCGGCGCTTCGGGGCCGACCACGGTGAGTTCGACGACATTCTGCTTGGCGAATCGAATGAGCGCCCCGATATCCTCTGCGGGAATATCGACATTCACGGCATCCACTGCGGTCCCGGCGTTTCCGGGGGCGACGAAGATCGTCCCAGCGCGCGGGCTCTGACCCAGCTTCCAAGCCAGTGCGTGCTCGCGCCCTCCGTTGCCGACGACCAGGATATTCATCTTTGCCATGACAAGAATATACCGTTTGAGAATGGTGCGCGCGAGGAGGGGGAAACGGGCGGCGACGGCAATCCGGCGGAGGATTGCGGGAATCAGCACTTCATGCGTTCACGGCTACTTGCCGATGCCCGCAAGTTGACGCTACATTGTGACGTTTTGATGGCGAAAGAGCCTGAAAACCGGCCAGTGCCAAAGCGAAAATTTCGGCGATATTCCTTACAATTTTGTAAGAAATATTGGGATTGGCGAAATGGGGTAGTTGACAATCCTTGTCGCGCGCGTACAACTTAGTAGAGGGTTCGTGAAAAATATCACAAAGTCGAACCCGCCGGTTAATTCACGACGTAAACCATTGATGGCGTTCAAGTTAGGTGATATTCATCGCCAGGTGGCGTCCTATGGCTAAAAAACTGTCGGTGGCCGAAATCCTGGCGGCAGCACGAGCCGAGAAGGCTGGCGGTGCGCCGCCACCCGCTGCCGAGGTAACTTCCGAAGCAGAGCCTATCGCTTCGGCTCCCGCGCCGGTGGCGGACGCAGCTCCAGCCGCCCCCGTGGCAAAGAAGTCTGCCGGCCAAATGAGCATGGCGGACATCCTGGCCGCAGCTCGCGCAGGTAAAGGTGCCGGAGCTGCGGCACCTGTCGCGAAAGAACCGCCCAAGCCCGCCGCAGCAAAACCGGCCCCTGCCCCCAAAGCTGCCGCCGCTCCCAAGTCCGCCGCTGAAGCCAAGCCATCGGCTTCTCCCACAGCGAGTGCCAAAGATACCGCGAGCATCCTCGCCGCCGCCCGTAAAGGTGCCAAGCCTGGCCCCATTACCAAGGCCGAAGCTGCCGCGAAGGGCCAGCCGGTTGCCGAGGGAAAGAAGAAACTCGACGTTCCGCCGATGCCGGCAAAACCGGACTATGCCCGGCCGAGAGCACCCGTTGCCGAGACGACGACTCGCCGCTCGTTTATGGCGACTTTGACCGGCCTGTTTGGCTTCTGCTTCGGCTCTTCGCTCGCGGTCGGGTTCTCGTCTCTGGCTGCCACTCATTTAATGTGGCTGCTCGGAACCGCCCGCTTCATGTTCCCCAACATCCTCATTGAGCCTCCCACGCGGTTCAAGGTCGGCTTTCCCGACTCATTCTCGCCCGGTCAGGTCGAAACCAAGTTTATTCCGCAGTTCGGCGTCTGGATCGTCCGCTACGAAGTGGAAGGGCAGCCGATGATCTACGCCCTCAAGTCGGTCTGCACCCACCTGGGCTGCACGCCGAACTGGCTGGAGGCGGAGCAGAAATTCAAATGCCCCTGCCACGGCAGTGGTTTTTATAAGGACGGGGTCAATTTTGAAGGCCCGGCCCCCCGCCCGCTGGAGCGCTACGCCATCAGCCTGGCCGACGATGGTCAGATTCTGGTCGATAAAAGCCGTATTTTCAACCAGGAACTTGGCCAGTGGAATGACGCGGCTTCGTTCGTGCCGGTGTAACGAATGGGGCGGAGCAGTGCTCCGTCCAATACCAGAGACGACCAACAACTTAGCTGCCCGATAGACCCCATGGCCTCCCTGAGCGAAATCATCCGCGAGTCGCAGATTTGGAAGAGCATCTTCCGGCACCCGATGCCGGTGGACCGCCGCAACCGCGTGGTGGTGATGCTCACCAACTTCTTCCTGCATTTGCATCCGGTTTCCATTAAGAAGCAGGGGATTGCCCTGAGCTTTACGTGGTGCATGGGTGGAGTGACGTTCTTCCTGTTCCTGGTGGAGACGATCACCGGCGTCCTCCTGATGTTCTATTACCGCCCGACCCTCGAATGGGCGTTTAACGACATCCTGGCCCTCCGCGACGTCACCTCAATGGGCATCCTCCGCGAGTTGCATCGCTGGGGGGCCCACGCGATGGTGATTACGGTCTGGCTGCATATGTATCGCGTATTCCTCACTGGCAGTTACAAGCCGCCGCGGGAATTCAACTGGGTCATCGGTGTGGTTTTGCTGCTGCTGACGCTGCTCCTGTCGTTTACCGGCTATCTGTTGCCGTGGGACCAGTTGGCGATTTGGGCCATCACGGTCGGCTCCAACATGGCCCGCGCGACGCCATTCCTGGGATATGAAGGCCCCGGCAATCAGCTCCTGAACATCGACGGCATTGACATGATTACCAACGCCTCAGACGCCCGTTTTGGCCTGCTCGGGGCCCGCTTCGTCGGCGAGGAAACGCTCAACCGCTTTTACGTTTTGCACTGCGTGGCGATTCCCTTGGCGGCAGCTCTCCTCATGGCAATTCACTTCTGGCGGATCCGCAAGGATGGCGGCATCAGCGGACCTTTGTAACGGCAGTTGTATAGACCTGGCTGACGTAGACCCCAAAGCACATGCACTCGCACGTTCCCTACGAGACTTTTCTCCACCAGATAGCGGGCTTTCTCGGCTCGTTCTATTTGGTACTGGCGGTCATGAATGCCTTCGCCGCCCTGGTCATCTGGCAATCCGGGCGTGACAAGGTGCTGTTCCGGCTGCCGATTTCTAAGTTGCCGTTCACCGTTTCGATGGCGTGGTTGGGGGTCTCGATATTCTTCACCATCTTGGCCCCCATCGCCTTCAGCGGCCGCCAAGACTGGATGGAAATCATTTCGCTGCCGCAATTACTGCGGAGCGGCGTCAACCGCGCGATGAACCCCACCATCTACTCCGTGGGGTCCATGGTCTTGTTGCTGATTCTGTTCTTCCTCCGAAAATACGTCGTCCAGCCGCCGATGGCGTGGGGGCTGCTCAACCTGTCCGCCCTGCTGATGGGCATGTCGCTCACCGACCAGAATTTTGCGGCGATCGTGACCAAGCCGGACAACGTCCCCATCGTTGGCCTGGTGTTCCTGCTCGGCTTCTTTACCTGGCTGAGCGCTTACCAGGCGGTCCGCAACGACGATCGGCTGAAGCAGGGGCTCGGGCCGGAAGAGAAGCTTGATGACGAGAAAGTCCTGGTCTGGCCGGACCTCGTTTACACCGAGCTGATTTGCATGGTCGCCCTGACGGCGTTCCTCATCGTGTGGGCCATCGCCCTGCAAGCTCCGCTGGAGGAGCCGGCCAGCAGCGTGAAAACCCCCAACCCGTCGAAAGCTCCCTGGTACTTCCTCGGTCTGCAAGAGATGCTCGTTTATTACGACCCGTGGATGGCGGGCGTCGTGCTCCCCAGCATGGTCATCAACGGCCTCATGGCCATTCCCTACATCGATTTCAACAAGAAGGGTAACGGCTATTACACCATCGACCAGCGGAAGTTCGCCTACCTCACGTTTCAGTTCGGGTTCCTGGTGCTGTGGGTCACGCTGATTGTGATGGGGACGTTCCTCCGCGGCCCCAACTGGAACTTTTTCGGTCCCTATGAGATTTGGGACGCCCATAAGGTGGAAGCTCTCAACAATCGCGACCTGTCCGAATTCTTCTGGATTGATTTGCCCGACCTGGTCGGCTGGGGCCTGAGCCGTCCCAAAGCGCCGGAAGGTTCCTCGGAAATGATGAAGGTCGGCTACGCCATTGTCCGGGAGCTCCCCGGCATTTTGCTCGTCATCGGCTACCTGACCATCCTGCCGCCCATGCTGGTGGTTGTGAGCAAATTTTTCCGCGACATGTTCATCCGTATGGGTTTCATCCGCTATATGGTTCTCACGAACCTGCTGCTCATGATGATGCTCCTGCCGCTCAAGATGCTCGCCCGCTGGACGGTGAATTTGAAATACGTCATTTCGATGCCCGAATACATGCTCAATTTTTAAGGTCAAAAGAAGCCGGCATGCCCGCAACGGAATCCACCTGGCGTAACCAAGCGTTGCTCCACCGAATCTTCGCCGTCAGCGGCGTGCTGCTCACGCTGACGACGGTCTGGATGTTTTACAAGGACCACTACCGGTCCTGGAAAACCATCCAGCCCCAGGCGCTGGAAGTCGATCAGAAAATGACGCTTTGGCGGCAGGAGCAGGTCGAGGCGACCGCGGCATACCAATCCCACTCGCTGTACGAAGAACAACTTCGGAAGGCGGAAACGGGAGGCATCGACGAAACGCTGATTGTCAAGTTCATCGCTTTGCTGGTTAACGACGCCGAGAATCGCGCGACGACGGTTTCCCAGGGCAAACAGGATCGCCTGAAGCGGGACGTTGAAAAGCTGAACGATCTCCATGCGGAAACGATCGAGCCCCTAAAGGCTGCGGAAGCGGCGGCCAGGGAGGCGGAAAAGAACCCGGCTGACGACAAGTTGGCGAAGGCTGCCGCGGATGCACTCAGCGCTTCGAAAAAGATCGACGATGTCGCCCGAGCGCAGCGGAAGAAGATCATCGCTGAGCTCAAGTCCTGGGCCTATAGCGCGAAGACCCGTGAAGACAACCTGCTTCAAGAACGCAAGGTCCGCAACGGCAAGATTGACGCGGCCAAAGCCAATCTGGACATGGGCCACCGTGACCACAAGCCCCCGGCGGAACTCAGCCGACTACAAGCGGAAGTGGACAGGCTGAACGACGATCCGCATAGCGGCTACAAGAAGGTGAACAAGGATTATCAGGACGCTTCCTCCCATCGGAAGGGACTGGAAAGGATCATCAAGGAGATCGCTACGGACGAAGACGCCGCCAAGAAAGGGGCCGAGGTTGCCCAAGCGGACCTTGTGCGTTTGCAGGGAGCCCACAAGGACAAGCGCGAGTCTTACTACGAATGGTACGGCTGGATCCCATTACCCGGCAAAAAGATCCTGAATTTTCCCATCATCGATGCCTTCGGCACCACACGCAAGATTGACAACCTCTGGTCCGACGATCTGGAGATTGGTTACGGCTCGTATGGCAAAGTCCGCCGCTTCGACCGCTGCACCACCTGCCACCAGGCGATGCAAAAGTCGCTGCCTGGCGAGGCGACTTCACCCGCCTACGTGGACGAGCAACGCTTTGAGCTAGTCATCATTCCACCAAAAGCAACGGAGCTTCCCAAATTGCCCGCGGGCGCTGAACCAGCCAGTGCCGAGGCGTTGCTGGGTGTCCGCTTCGCCGAAGCGGGCCTGCTCAATGACGGCGATATCACGGTCAAGTTCGTCCGTCCGCAATCCCCCGCCGCTCGAGCCTTGATCACGCGCAGTGGCGCGACGGAAAATGAGCACCAGGAGGTTCCCGGGGAGGCAATCCGTGATTCGGTTGCCACTTTTGTGAGCGAACCGAGCTTGGAAGAAGCCCTCTATCCGAAACGGCCCGGCCTGATGGTCGGCGACGTCATCGAAAAAGTGAATGGTGACGACGTTTTCGCCGGCACGCGTACTCCAGATCGCGTGTCAGCCATGCTCGCGGACCTTGTCCCCGAGGGGAAGCCGATTCGACTTTATGTTCGCCGCGGGTTGCCCAATCCGTTCGCGTCTCACCCCCGCCTTGACCTGTACATCAGCGATTCCAGCCCGCACCGGATGGCCACGTTTGCCTGCACGATCTGCCATGAAGGGCAAGGCAGCGCCACGGACTTCAAATGGGCTTCGCATACGCCTGACAATCAGAGCCAGGCGGAAACCTGGACCAAAGAGCAGGGGTGGTTCGACAATCCGCATTGGATTTTTCCGATGTACGCCAAACGCTTTACTGAAAGCACCTGCCTCAAGTGCCACCACGAAGTGGTCGAGCTTGAATCCAGCGAGAAGTTTCCGGTCGCACCCGCGCCCAGGGTTGCCCACGGCTACCAGCTCATCCGCAAATACGGCTGTTTCGGCTGCCACGAAGTAAACGGATTTGATGGCCCCGCCAAGCGGGTCGGCCCGGACCTCCGTTTAGAGCCAAATTATTTTGCCGTCGCCCAGGAATTGACTCGCGGTCTTCCTGCCCGCGAGAAGAAGTTCAACGACCTGCTGCAGAAGGAACTCGCCAAGAAACTGGGTGGACGAGCCGTCGCGGAGATTCAAAAGGATCGTCAAACTGCCGCCGGCGAGCAATTCAAGTTCGAAGCGGAAAAGACCGCTCTCGCAACCTCCACCGCGCCCGATAAGGACACGAAGCTGGCCAAAGCCACCCAGGGGGCGGAGGCCGCGAAGAAGCAAGTCGAAGCCCTAGACAAGACCCTCGAACCTGTCAGCAAGCCCCTTGCCGCCATCAATGCTCACTTGGACCGGCTGGCCCGCATTGATCAGCTCTGTGCGCAGCTGGCGAATCATCCTGAAGACAACACATCCCGCGCGGAGCTGCGGGGCATTTTGGATGAGGACGCTCAGGACAAGAGCGGCGAGCTTGGGCAGACGCTTACGTCGGCCGAACACAAGTTTTCCGGAATGCTCAAGGATGTGGAAGTCCCAGGCACGCTCCGCAAAGTCGGCCCCGCCCTGCGCTACATTGGTCAGAAACTTGACCAGCCGTTCCTGTATGACTGGCTGAACGATCCGACGAATTTCCGCTCGACCACGCGGATGCCGAAGTTCTTCAACCTGCACGATCACCTCAAGGATTCAGAGGACGAAGAGTCACTGCACCTCGCCCAGAAACTCGAGCCCATTGAAATCCGCGGCGTCATGGCCTATCTGACGAACTACAAGCAGGATTTCGTCCCCATTAAGGAGCCGGAAGGAATCGACGCTGGCACAGCGGAAGAGAAGCTGGCTCGCGGCAAGTTCCAATTCGAAACCCGCGGCTGTCTGGCCTGCCATACGCATGTCGAGTTTCCAGATGTCAGCAAATACCGCAAGGCCGAGGACATCGTGCAGGGGCCGGACCTATCCAATATCAACCTCAAATTTGCCGCGGATCGCAACCCGCAAGGGCGAAGCTGGCTCTATAGCTGGATCAAGGATCCGTCCCGCTACCACGCCCGCACGGTGATGCCCAACCTGTTCCTGAGTCCGGAACTTCATCCCAAGGCGGACCCGAAGGAGGCGGATCGTTTCTTCGATCCTGCCGCGGACATCGTTGAGTATCTGCTGTCCAAGCCAGTCCTGCCGGAAGGGGCCGCGAAGAGTGCCGAAAACCTGGATTGGAAACCCGTTCCGGAGGCGGCCAAGAAGCTAACGGATATCACAGGGGCTGCAGACGACCTCAATGAACTCGTGCTGGAATATCTCAAGGAAGCATTTCCTGGCATGGCCGAAGAGTATCGGGACAACGGGATTCCGCCTGAGCTCGAGTCCGAACTCAAGGGTGCGGAAAAAGAGATGGTCAAGCGCGGCAGCGCGGACCTGCTTCAGCAAAAGCTCCGTTACGTGGGACGCAAGACCATTTCCAAGTACGGCTGCTACGGCTGCCACGATATTCCCGGATTTGAAGACGCCAAGCCCATCGGCACCGGCCTGGCGGACTGGGGCCGCAAAGACCCGAGCAAACTGGCGTTCGAGCATATTGCCGAATACATGGAAGGGCATGGGCATGCCGCACACGATGCTCATGACAAGAAATCCTCCGCCCACGACCACGCTGCCGCCGAGGAAGCAACCGCAGCCGCAGAGACGGATGAATTTTTTCATCATCAACTGGAGGCGGGAAACCGGATTGGCTTCATTTATCAAAAGCTCGCTGAGCCCCGCAGCTACGACTACAAAAAGGTGAATCCGCGCAACAAGCGTTTCAACGAGCGGCTCCGCATGCCGCAGTTTCCCTTCACCGCGGAGCAGCGGGAGTCAGTGATCACGTTCGTGCTGGGTCTCGTCGCCGAGCCGCCGCGTGACAAGTACCTTTACAAGCCGTCCGCGCGGGATGCCGCACTTATCGCCGGCAGGAAAGTGCTGGAAAAGTACAACTGCGGCGGCTGCCATGTGCTGGAGACGGAAAAATGGAAACTCAGCTACGCTCCGGAGGATTTTGACAAGCAGGGGACCGGTAAGACATTCCCCTTCCTGCTGCCGCATTACACTCCCACGGAATTGGCGGCACAAGGGACGCCGGACCATCGTAATCAGTTGCACTCGACGATTAGCGGACTGCCCGCCAATGCCGCCCCGGACGGACGGCCGATCGTGATCGACGAATCGGATGGCACCGCCCTGGAAAACGACAGCCCCTACGACCCCACGGCGGTCAAGTATGCTCTCGATCTCTATCGGCCCGCGCTCATCGGTGGTGGACCCTACATCACGGGCCAAAACGCGTTGCAGATTGCTAGTCGCAACGTTGAAGAAAGGTATCCGGCGACGGGAGGCGTGCTGGCCCGCTATCTGATCCCGCGAGTGACGCAATCAGAAAAGCTGGCCAACAATCCCAACAAGGGGGCGGAAGCTTGGGGCTGGGTTCCACCACCGCTGGTGGGCGAAGGGACCAAGGTCCAGCCCAACTGGTTGCACGATTTCCTGCTGCAGCCCTACCCCATCCGGCCGGCGGTCTTTTTGCGAATGCCGAAATTCAACATGACCTCGGCAGAGGCGACTGACCTGGTCAACTACTTTGCGGCCCGCGACAACGTGAAGTATCCCTACGAATGGACGCCGACTCGTCAGGATTCCCAGTTGGCCAGCAAGGAGCAGGAATACCGCGGTCAGGTTCCGCCAGCCGAAATCAAGGATCCTGCTCGCAGTGTGCGGTTTGACCATGCGATGCGGATCGTCACGACGACCTGCGTGAAGTGCCACCACGTGGCGGACTTCATGCAGGTCGGGGGCAAGCAAGCCTTGGCTCCGAACCTGGCGGACGTCTATCGCCGCCTTAGGCCGGAGTACACGCGGAACTGGATCGCCAATCCCAAGATGATTCTCCCGTATACCGCGATGCCGGTGAATATTCCCTATGACGCATCCGCGCCTCATCACGGCGGAATGGACCAGAGTCTCTTCCACGGCACCGCGGAGGAACAACTGGAAGGACTCGTGGACCTGCTCACGAACTTTGATCAGTATGCCAAGACGAACACGCAAATCCGCTCACTGGTTCCACCGGCAACGACTCCGCCGGCTGCCGAGGCGAAACCGGAGGAGAAGTAGTTCGCTATCACCCGCATCAACGGGGTCGACAGCATCCGCACTCATGGCCCGATTTTCCTACCACCCTTATACTTAAACAGACCCACCTTACCGCCGCCCTGCACGGATTCTGGCGGTTTTCAATCGCCCGGCTCTCCATGACCGCGAGAACCCCGAGCTGAGGAGAAATGAAATGAAATTAAAGCTGCTGTTTATGTTCGCCATCGCCCTTTTGGCCGCCACCTCGGCTCAAGCCCAGGACTGGGGAAATCTTAAGGCCAAGTTCATCCTGGAAGGTACGGCTCCGACTCCCGAAAAGGCCAATGTCAACAAGGACGTAGAGCTGTGTCTCAAGCACAAACTTGTGGACGAGACCTTCAAGATCGATGCCAAGTCGGGCGCGATTCAGAACGTCTTGGTTTTTCTCTCGCCCAAACCGGGCACTGCCAAACCCAAGATCCACCCCGACTTCCTGAAGGCTCCATCGGATGTGGTCCTCGACAACCTCAACTGCCGCTTTACGCCGCACATCGTCACCCTTTACACCGCGCAAAAGCTAGTCATCAAGAATTCCGACCCGGTCGGCCACAATACCAAGGCCGATTTTTTTGAAAATGTTCCCTTCAACGATCAAATTCCAGGGGGAGGAAGCATTACCAAGACACTGACCAAGACCGAGAGCGCTCCCACCCCGCTGTCCTGCGGCAGCCATCCTTGGATGTCGGCTAAGATTCTTGTCCGCGAAGACCCCTATGCCGCGGTGAGCAATGAAAAAGGGGAACTGACCATCGAAAACATCCCTGCCGGCAAATGGACATTCACCATCTGGCACGAAGGCTGTGGTTTTGTGACCGTTGGCCAGCAGGACGGCAAGGCCAAGGAGTGGAAGAAGGGGAAGATCGACGTCGAAATCAAGAAGGGGGACAACAACCTGGGCGAAATCAAGATTCCCGTCGCTGTTCTCACCAAGTCAAAGAAGTAAGTCCTTGGTCCTTTTTTGGATCGTCGCACAATGAAATACCTCCCCCGCAACCGTCTGCTCGTTCTGGTTGCCCTTGCCGCTGCCGGCTGCGCGCGGTCTTCGGGAACAGCGGTCTGGATTGACCAGGAAGAAGTAGCCAGTTTGCGAAAATCGCTCGGTGGCGAGGCTGCGGGAAAGACTGAAGTCGTTGCCGCAGCGGAGCCAACGGGGTTTGCGACCATTAAAGGGACCTTCAAGTTAGTTGGCACAGCTCCCGCCCGTGTTCCTTTGTCGATTACCAAGGACATGAATATTTGCATGCCCGGTGGAACGCCCGTATTGGGGGAGCAACTGGTAGTCGCCCCTGGAGGCGGCATCAAGGATGTGCTGATTTTTTGCAATTCAAAGTTTCCTGCTGGTGATCCCAAATGGGAACACCCAGACTATGCAGCGGCGAAGGCCGAGAAAGTGTTATTTGACCAGAAGAGTTGTGTGTTTTTGACGCATGTCGTAGCTGCGCGGACTGGGCAGACGGTGTTGCTGAAAAACAGCGATCCGGTCGGACACAACGCCAACATTGTCGCCAAGGGGAAGGCACTCAGTTCCAATTTCAACATTGGAGGGAACAGCGCTTCAGATTACCTGGTAACCGGCGAATCCGCGGAACCGTTTGATGTCTCGTGTAGTGTCCATCCCTGGATGGCCGCCAAGATGATTACCCGTGACAATCCTTGTTTTGACGTGACGAAGGCTGACGGTTCGTTCGAAATCAAGAATGTTCCTGCTGGTGTTCCGCTGGATTTCAAGATCTGGCAGGAAGCGTGCAATTTCATTTCCGTTGCCACGATCAATGGCAAGGTGATCAAGTTGCCCAAGGGCAAATTGACGTTCAAGGACAAAGACGTCTTGAAACCCAATGAGCAACGGATACTGGAAGTGACGGTGGACGTTTCGGTATTCACGAAGTAGTTCGTTTTAGAATCAAGCAGTTGCATTTCCTGGCCGCGGCATCTGTGCAAATGGACGAGAACATGAGTGTTTGTCGGAATTGGCGGCATTGCCTTGCGGCGCTTTTGGCGGCGGCCTTCGCCGGTCTGGCTGGTTGTGGTTCGCCCGATGCGAAGTTCGTGGAATACCGCACCTATGCCCGCCTATCGGAAAAAGCGGCCGGCTATGAAAACGGATTCACCCACCTGCAGAGGCAGGATGTCAACAATGTGCTGGCGGCCCTGTATGGCACTCCCGATGCCCCCAGTCTTCCCGCGCTGGCCAATGTGGACGTTACCAAGCTGCTGGACATTTCCAAGCTGAAACTCGCGGCCGGCTCGGTCGGAAGTGATGGCAAGGGACGTCCGCGCGGCCTTTATCGCGAGCATTGTGCCCATTGCCACGGCATCACCGGAGACGGCAACGGCCCCACCGCCAGCTTCCTCAACCCCTATCCGCGTGACTACCGGGCGGGGCTCTTCAAGTTCAAGTCCACGCCCATTGGCTATCGGCCGCTGCACGAGGATCTGAAGAAAATCGTGATCGACGGGATCCCCGGCACGGCGATGCCCTCATTTCGACTCCTTCCCGATCAGGAAATTGAAGCGCTCGTCGAGTATGTCAAATACCTGGCGATTCGCGGCGAAACCGAACGGCAGTTCTACAATGGCCTGAAGGACGACATTTCCGAGAGCGACTTTCTTAGCCACGCTGATCCCGCTGTCGCCGCCAAGGAACTTGCCGACGGCAATGACGGCAAGGCCCCGGCTCAAAAGGCAATCGACGAAAAGGTTGCGGAGACCGACAAACAAAGGCTGGAAGCGATCAAGGGCTACACCGAGACCGTCTTTCAGAAGTGGCTCGAAGCCGCCGAATTCATGACCCAGGACACGGTCAAAGTCACCAACCGCAATGATGCGATGCGAGTTTTGCGGGAAGAGTTGGTCGCGGCGGGATCCAACGAAAAGAAACTCACGGATGAAATGGTGCTCGCCGAGTCTCAGCAGCGCGGCCGCAAGCTCTTTTATGGTCCGATTGGCAACTGCTTTACCTGCCACGGGCCAACGGCGCTTGGGGACGGGCAGCTTGGGGACTATGACGGCTGGACGGTGGAACTCATTGGTAAGACTCCCAAGAAAGAAGACATCAAGGATTACATCAAGCATGGCATGCCCGAGCCCCGTAATATCCGCCCCCGCAATTTGCGGCATGGAGTGTATCGCGGCGGCATGCGGCCGCTCGACCTCTATTGGCGGGTCCGCAACGGCATCGAAGGGACTCCGATGCCTGGTAACGACAAGCTGAAGCCCCAGGAAATCTGGCACCTGGTCAACTATGTCCAGTCACTTCCTTATGAGCAGATCAGCAACCCGTATGAAGCGGTGCCGGAAAACCGCCGCGAGCGGAACTGATTGAACTAGTAGCCGTGGGCGTAGCGAGCGACGAGGAGAATTATTGTGGGACGGTTTTGGAGTCTGTTGTTCCTGACGGTGCCGATTGTCGGCGTCGGGATTTTCGTCTGGGCTATGGCCGATCTGCCGGGGATGAAGGGGCACTGGTTGCCGGAGAACATCAACCCGCAGGGCGAAATCATCGATAGCCTGTTCATGTTCATCCTGTACCTGACCGGGGCAATCTTTGTCGCCACCAGTTTGGTCCTATTCTGGTTTTTGTGGAAATACGACGCCAGCCGCTGTGCCGAGCCGGTGAAGTACATGCACGGCAGCCACACGCTGGAAGTGGTCTGGTCCATCCTGCCCGCTGCCACGCTGTTGTTTATCGCCATTTATCAAATGAACGCTTGGGCCGATGCCAAGATGCGGCGTCCCACGCTTCCCGATGGGAGCCTGCGGCCGCCGTTGGCCGAAGTAACCGGCCGCCAATTCGAGTGGCGGATTCGCTACGCCGGAAAGGACGGAATTCTCGGCAACGAAGACGACGTGAGCATTGCCAACGATTTGCATGTTCCCGCCAACGAAGAAGTCGTTTTGAAAATCAAAAGCCAGGATGTGCTCCACAGCTTTTTTCTTCCCAACCTCCGCCTCAAACAGGACGTGGTGCCGGGAATGAAGCAGCATGTCTGGTTCAAAGCCAATCGAACGGGTGTGTTTGACATTGTGTGCGCGGAACTCTGCGGCTGGGGACATTACAAGATGCGCGGCCGCTTAACCGTCGAAAGCCGCGATGACTTCAATCGCTGGCTGGATTTGCAGTCGCGGGAACAGAATCGGGCGGAGTTTACCCCGACCACGGGAGAGGCCGAATGAGCACAACCACGCTGGATACTCACGATACTTCTGCTCACGGACATACCGGTGGCATGTCCGTCGGCACGTTTATCAAGACCTACGTCTTTTCGCTCGACCATAAGATCATCGGCTTGCAATTCTTGTTTTCCACACTCCTGTGGTTCTTGGTGGGCGGACTGTTGGCCCTGGGCATTCGCTGGCAGCTCGCCTGGCCTTGGACCGACATGCCGGTCATCGGGCGGATGTTGTTCTCGGCGGAAGGTGGTCAGATTTCGCCCGAGTTTTACACGACGCTCTTTACCATGCATGCCACGGTGATGATCTTCTTCGTCATTATCCCAATCCTGGCGGGGGCGTTCGGCAACTTCCTCATCCCGCTGATGATCGGCGCGGATGACATGGCATTTCCGACGCTCAACATGCTCAGCTATTGGTTCATGTGGCCGGCTTTCATTTTCATCGGCATGAGCTTCTTCTGGCCTCCTTATGGTGCAGGAGCCGGCTGGACTTCGTATCCGCCGCTGTCCGTGGTGACGCAGGCCGCGCCGGGCAGCGACTGGGCGCAGACCATGTGGCTCTTGGGCGTGACGATGGTTGGCATTTCCTCCATGCTTGGCTCGGTGAATTATCTCACCACGATTATCCAGATGCGCGCCCCCGGCATGACCATGTTCCGCTTGCCGCTCACGATCTGGGCCATGTTCATCACCGCTATCCTGCAAGCCTTTGCTTTGCCAGTCCTCACGGCCGCCGGCTTCATGCAGCTCATGGACCGCGTGCTGGGAACGGGTTTCTTCCTGCCCGAAGGGCTGATTGCCAATAACTCCGACCCCGCCTCCGGCGGCGGACAGCCGATTTTGTGGCAGCACTTGTTCTGGTTTTACTCGCACCCCGCCGTGTACATCATGATTCTGCCGGCGATGGGGATGGTTTCCGACATCATCGCCTGCTTCGCCCGCAAGCCGATCTTCGGTTACAAGCCGATGGTGTATTCCATTTCGGGAATCGCCGGCCTCGGCTTCATCGTGTGGGGGCATCACATGTTCGTTTCGGGGATGAACCCGATGCTCGGCATGACCTTTATGGTCTCGACGATGATGATCGCCCTCCCCAGCGCGGTGAAGGTCTTCAACTGGCTCGGCACGATCTGGGGGGGCAAGGTGCAATTCACCACGCCCATGCTCTTCGCCCTCTCGTTCGTCTCGATGTTCATCATTGGGGGACTCTCCGGCATCTTCATGGCGGCCACGCCGGTGGACATTTTCATCCACGACACCTACTTCATTGTGGCTCACTTCCATTACGTTCTCTTCGCGGGTACGGCGATGGCGGTCTTTGGAGCCATCTATTTCTGGTATCCCAAAATGTTCGGCCGGATGATGGACGAGAACCTGGGAAAGATTCACTTCTTTCTCACGTTCCTGTTTTTGAACGGCACTTTCTTCACGATGCACATTCTGGGGGCTGTCGGGTTTCCGCGGCGTCTGGCGGACCCGTATGACTATGAGACGTTCCGACATTTGTTGCCGATGAATCAGTTCATGTCGATCTGCGCGATCTGCATGGTGGGAACGCAAATTCTCTTTGCCTTCAACTTCATCTACAGCATGTTTTACGGCGCGCCGGTGGGCCGCAATCCGTGGGGAGCCAACAGCCTCGAATGGACGGCTCCCAGCCCGCCTGGCCACGGCAACTTTGATTTCCAACCGATCGTCTATCGCGGACCGTACGAATACGGCTCGCCGGAAGTGGATACCGATTTCTATCCCCAGACTCAGCCGCCGCCGACCGATCCCAAACGGATACATAAGCCGGAACAGCATTAGGAAATGACCAAAATCCTAGTGACCAATGACCAATGACGGAAACAGCAACCACAGCGAAAGTCAACCCCTGGCCGCACCGGCTGGCGGTGGCGCTTGCGCTGGTGACGTTGCCGCTGATTGCCGTTGGGGGTCTGGTCACTACGACTGACGCGGGAATGGCCGTTCCGGATTGGCCGGGAACGTTCGGCTACAACATGTTCCTGTATCCACTGAGTACCTGGTGGTCAGGCCCTTGGGATTTGTTCGTTGAGCACGGCCATCGGCTGCTGGGGGCTTTGGCCGGTCTGGTCACCATCGGCCTGGTCATCGCGGTGTGGCTGGGGGACAGCCGCCGCTGGATGCGAGATGCTTCGCTGGCCGCGCTGGGACTGGTGATTTTTCAAGGAGTGCTTGGCGGCTTGCGGGTGCTCTTCGATGAGCGAATGATGGCCCTGGTGCATGGCTGCACGGGACCGCTGTTCTTTGCGTTTTCCATGTGCCTGGTGGAATTGACGTCCCGCACCTGGCGACAACCGGCAGCCGCGCAGAATTTGCCAGCCGGAAGGCGACTCGCTCGCGGTGCCAGCCTGGCCGCTTGCCTCGCCTATTTGCAGCTCACCGTTGGCGCGCTCCTAAGGCATATCCCCCTCGATGCTCCGCCGCAAGTCTTTCGCGCGGCGCTGCTGTTTCACCTGGTATTTGCCGGTGTGCTGGTGGTCCTGGTCGGAATGCTGGCCGCGAGTGCTTTCGCTGGTTCCGCTGGCCATCCATCGCTTCGCCTGCCGGCCAATTGCCTGGCCCTGCTGATGATCACGCAGGTTTGGTTAGGTGTCTCCACGTACGTCATGAAGTACTCCTGGCCCGCGTGGATGGACCGTTTCGACTTCGCCGCCAGTTATGTAGTGCAGGAAAAGTCGTTTGGACAATCCCTGACGGCCACTGCCCATGTTGTTTGCGGCTCGCTGATTCTGGCCGGGCTGACCACGCTTGCCCTGCGGGCTTCGCGGCTCTACGCGGCCAAAACGTCGTCGGAACTTGGTGCGAACCTCACTCTCATGAGGGCCGCCACATGAGCACGAGCACCATCACCGCTTCCCGGGCCCGGTCTGGCGTACTTTCCATCACGCTTGATTATCTCGAACTCACCAAGCCGCGCATTGCCGTGCTGGTCCTGGTCGTCATTGTCGCCAGCGCGGTGATGGCCGCCTGGACCACCAGCAATCCCGTCAGTGGCTGGCCGATTTTTCATGCCTGTCTGGGAACTCTGCTTGTGGCTGGCAGCGCCAGCGCCGCCAACCAGTGGTTGGAAATCCGCCGCGATGCGCGCATGAATCGCACGGCCGACCGTCCCTTGCCGGCCGGTAGAATCTCGTCGGTCAGCGCGCTGGCTTTCGCGGCATTTACGCTGATTGCCGGGCTGGTTTACCTCGGCCTTACCCTCCCGCTTTCCGCAACTCTCTGGGCCGCTCTCACCTGGTTGCTCTATGTCGCTGTTTACACTCCGCTCAAACCCATTTCTTCCGCCAACACCGCCGTCGGCGCTGTCGCGGGAGCGCTGCCGGTGTTCATCGGCTGGTCGGCGGTGAGCGAATCGCTGGATGTCCGTGCGGTCGCCCTGTTCCTCACGCTTTATCTGTGGCAGTTCCCGCACTTCATGGCCATCGCCTGGCTGTATCGCGAAGATTACGCTCGCGGCGGTTACAAGATGTTGCCGGTCGTTGATCCCTCCGGCCGCCGCGCTGGAGTGCAAGCGGTGCTGTCTGCTGCGGCATTGATTCCCGTCAGCACCATTCCCGCGCTCGCCGCTCCCGGATGGGGCGGACCATTGTACCTGGTCATCGTAACGCTGCTCGGCCTCGCCCAGCTCTTGGTCGCCGCGTTGTTTCTCGCTCAAATGAACCGCGAGTCGGCCCGCCGCCTGCTGCGGATGTCGCTCATTTACTTACCTATCCTGCTCGGTCTGCTTGTTCTTGTGCCCTGGATAAAATAGCTCCCCGGATACGCTCACTCGACCATGTCGCACGACGCTCACCACGCCGCCATCAAGTTGCAGTATCAGCCGTCCCTTCCCATTGGGAATGGCAAGCTCTGCCTGTGGCTTTTCCTCTCGACGGAGATCATGTTCTTCGCCGGGCTCATTGGCACGTATATCGTGCTTCGTTTCGGGGCTCCACCGGGAACCTGGCCCGCCCCTCATGACGTGCATCTAGTCGAGCTCATCGGAGCCGCCAACACCTTCGTGCTGCTAATGTCGTCAGTCACCATCGTGCTGGCCCTCGAAGCCGCCCGCAACAACAGTTCCGGCTCGGCCAAGGCCTGGATGGTCGCCACATTCCTCCTCGGCTCCGTTTTTCTGGGAGTGAAGGCCTACGAGTACAAAGAGAAATTCCGCCACGGCATTTATCCTTCCAAGCCGCACAGTTCGATTTACGACAAGGCGGATATCTACTATCTGCAGGCCTGCCGCCAGCGGCTGGAAGGGATTCAGAAGGAGCTGCTGGACCTCAAGGCAGCGTCGCCCGTGGAGTTTTCGGAAGCCCAGAAGGATCAGCTTCAGCACTGCGAGAACGTCCTGAACAACCTGGTGAAATTTTCCGAGCAGTCGGCAGCTGGCACCACCGATGTCCTCCGCCAGCAGCGGGCGATGGAAATCGTGGCCTCGGCGATCTATCCGCGGCAGCACTCGGCAAATTCCTATGAGCATCTCGTTGATCACCTGGCGGCCGAAGGGGCCGAGTTGCTCAACGAACAGACGGAATTGCGCAAGGCAATTTCGGAAAAGAAGAGCGAGCAAACCGCTCTGAAGGAAAAGCTTCCTGGACTCGAAAAGCAGGAAGCAGCGGAACAGAATGCCGACGAGAAAACCAAGCTCACGCAGCAAGTCACCGAATCTAAGGCCAATATCGAGAAGCTGGCGGCAGCGATCACCGTGGATAACACGCGTCTCGCGGCGATCGACGGACGCCTCGCCCTCCACGAGTTCCTTACGGGCGATGCCGAGAAGGAACATATTCAGCATGGCCTGAACGATCATCCCGACTACGCTTTCCTCAAGCTGCCGATGAAAATTCCCAGCGGCAACATGTGGGCCAGCACTTACTTCCTGATGACTGGTTTCCATGCCATCCACGTGCTCGTCGGCTTGATTGCTTTCGCACTCGTACTCCCCATGCATTTGGGCAAGCGTCGGGCCCACGTCATCGAGAACATCGGCCTATACTGGCACTTCGTCGATCTAGTTTGGATTTTTCTGTTCCCGCTTTTGTACTTGTTCTAAGACTTCCCATGGACAGCAAACACGATCACGGCCACAACGACCAGCATGGCGAAGACGACCACGCGCACGATGCCGGCGGCCACGGCGGCGTGGGAAAGTACGTCACCGTGTTCTTCGCCCTCTGCGGACTGACCGCGATTTCGGTCTACGTCGGCAGTTTCATGCCCGGTCTGCGGGTCAGTGCGCCCGGCATCATGTGGGGGGCCATGATGGCCGTTTCCTGCGCCAAGGCCTCGCTGGTTATCTTGTTCTTCATGCACCTTAAATGGGAGGCAAATTGGAAGTATGTCCTCACCGTTCCCGCCAGCATTATGAGCGTCTTCTTGATGCTGATGCTCATCCCCGATATTGGTCTACGCACTCGGTGGTATGCGGAAGAACGCTGGCTCTATGCTCCGCCGCCGCTGGAGAAGCATGAAGGCCACGAAGTAGCACACGAAGAAGCGGAAAAATCCACGGGAGATGAGGGAAACATCTTCGATAAGAAGACCAAAGCCTCGCACTGATCGTTTCCCATGAACGCCCCGGCCGCGATCCGCCTCGAGAACCTGTCGCATAGTTACGGCCGACGGCAGGCGCTCGTGGATTTATCTCTGTCGATTCGCTCGGGAGAGATCTTTAGCTTTCTCGGTCCCAACGGCGGCGGCAAAACGACTCTCTTCCGCATCCTGTCCACGCTGATTCCGCAGCAGACGGGAACCGCGGAAATCCTGGGACTGAATCTCCGCAGCGACACCACTAAAATCCGCCGTCGAATTGGCGTCGTGTTTCAGGCTCCCAGCCTCGACCGCAAATTGACCGTTGCGGAAAACATCCAGCAGCAGGCGGCACTGTACGGCCTGTTCGGTGCCGAGCTTCGCCGCCGCCGGGATGAGCTGCTGGATCAATTCGCCCTGAAGGACCGCGCGCGAGAGCGCGTGGAAAAACTTTCCGGCGGCTTGCGGCGTCGAGTGGAGCTGGCCAAGGGAATGATTCACCGTCCGGAGCTGTTACTGCTGGATGAACCGAGCACAGGGCTCGACCCGGGAGCTCGGGCTGACCTGTGGGAGTATCTGGAGCGCGCCAGGCAAGAGAATGGCGTTACCATCGTCCTCACGACGCATCTCCTGGAGGAAGCCGACAAAGCCGACAGGATTGCCATTTTGAATGAAGGAAAACTCGTCGCCCTGGACACACCGGACGGGCTGCGGAGCAGTGTCGGGGGAGACATGATTGTGATTGAGTCCCCCGCTGCCGAGGAACTGGCCGCCGGGCTCCGCAGCCGGCTGTCGCTTGCAGCGCAGGTCGTCGAAGGGACGGTGCGGCTGGAAACGCCCGCGGGGCATCAGTGGATCGCGCGGATTGTGGAGGAATTCCCCGGCCGCGTCGGTGCCATTCGTCTTGGCAAGCCAACGCTGGAGGACGTCTTCATCGCCCGCACGGGCCATCGCTTCTGGCGCGAGCGGCAGGAGGCATCCCGTGCCTGAAATACTGATGCCGCCGCTAGCTCCTCAGCCGCTCCGCGCGTCTGCTTCGCTTGCCTGGCGAGAGATCATTCGCTTCCTCCGGCAACCCAATCGGATCGTCGGCTCGATCGGCACTCCCGTGCTGTTCTGGCTGTTGTTTGGCACGGGACTGAACAACTCGTTCAAGCTCTCCGCCGCCGGGGCCAGCGGGACGAGTTTCCTGGAATATTACTTCGCCGGCAGCCTGGTGCTGATCCTGCTGTTCACGTCCATTTTCACCTCGATTTCGATCATCGAGGACCGCCGCGAAGGGTTCCTGCAAGGAGTGCTCGTCGCCCCGATTCCCCGCTGGTCGATCGTGCTGGGAAAGGTCTGGGGGGGCTCGTGCATTGCCCTGTTTCAAGGGTTGATCTTCCTGCTCCTCGCGCTAACCTTGGATATTGAGTGGCGGCCGCTGGCGTTGCTCCAGCTTGTCGGCCTGCTCGTGCTGACGTCTCTCGCGCTGACCTCGCTCGGTTTTTTTTTCGCCTGGCGAACCGATTCGTCGCAAGGGTTCCACGCGATCATGAACCTGGTGTTGATGCCCCTGTGGCTGCTTTCGGGCGGTTTCTTTCCGATTCCCGCTGGGAACGCGGCCGCGCCTTGGAGCGACCGGCTTCTGCACGTCGCCATGCGGGCGAATCCCCTCACCTATGCCGTCGCGGGTGCCCGGCACCTGCTGGAAGGCCCCTCGCCTGCTGCAGCGGCTTTCACTCCGGGCCTGGCGACCTGCTGGGGAGTTACGCTGGCATTTTCAGTCCTGGCCTTTGCCGCCGCGGTTTGGGTTTCGGGCCAGCGGACGCAAGGAGATTTGTTATGAGCAAGCAATTGCTGGCTTGGCTGGCGTTGATGTGCCTGGTGATGGGGGCGATCGGCATTGCCTTGGGCTGGCGGGCGTCGCAAGCAGGGAAATTCGGCTCATCTTCCGAGCGAGATTACCGGATGGTTCCCTCGTCCGCCAGCGCGAAGTGGCTGAAAACTTTCACGCTCACCGAGCGAAGCGGCCGATTGGTCGGCACCGAGGATCTCCAAGGAAAGGTCCATATCACGAATTTCTTTTTTTCCACATGCCCCGGCCCGTGCATGGCGCAGAACAAGAAATTCGAGGATATCCAGCTTGAGTACGGCGAAAGAGGCGTGCAGTTTCTCAGCATTTCCTGCGACCCCGAAGTCGATGACCCCGCCCGCCTGAGAACATACGCCCAAAAGTTCCAAATCAAAAAGGAGAGTTGGTGGTTCCTCACGGGCGACCTGCTCTATATCCAACGGATTGCCGCCGAAGTTTACCAGGTGCCCCTCGATCGCCAAACGCATACCGAGCGGTTTTTGGTCACCGACAAATGGGGCAACCTCCGCGGCCAGTTCCACTGGGGCGAACCCGCGCAATTGACGGATATGAAAACACTTCTCGACAAGCTCCTGGTGGAGACCAGCCCCCCTCCTGCGGAGCCGCCTCCGAAAGCAGAAGTCAAGAAACCTGAAGACGACTCTGAGGAAGAAGACGTAAAGAAAGGCAGTGACTGAACCCTTGTCCGACATCGTTCCCCATTTGCCGCACGTCAATGCTTCGCTCAACGCTCTGGCGACGGTGCTTCTCGTCGTCGGCTTCCTCCTTATCAAGCGGCGGCAGGAGCAGGCCCATAAATGGGTCATGCTGGCCTGTTTCGGCGTCTCAGCGGTTTTTTTGGCCAGCTATCTGACCTACCATTTCAATATCGTGGGAGGGAGCAAAAAGTTCCCTTCCAGCGAATATCCCGCAGCAGCGTACGTTTACTACCCGATCCTGATTTCGCACATCCTCCTGGCTGTCACTGTCCCGTTTCTGGCCATCGGCACGATTTACCTCGGCCTGGCGGACAAACGGCAGGGACACCGCCGCCTGGCGAAATGGACGTTTCCGATTTGGCTGTACGTATCCGTCACCGGAGTAATCGTGTACTTGATGCTCTATCAGATCTTCACATCACCAGGATAAAGTCGTAAGATACAGACGTGATGCAAAGGCACATTTCCAGCCTGATTCGCTCCCTCCCCGTCGCTCTCGCGCTGGCGCTGTTGCTCGTCTTCGCCGACTTCGCTTTCGCCTGCCCCACCTGCAAAGAAAACCTGGCGGGCGATCCGGAAGCCGCCAACATTGTCCGCGGCTATTTCTACAGCATTCTGTTCATGCTCTCGATGCCGCCGCTGATACTTTCCGGCCTCTCGCTCTACTTCTACTACGAAGTCCGCAAGGCCCGCGCATTGCAGGCCAAGGACATCGCGGATGGGCATCTCGGCAACGATGATGCGCTCGATGGCCAGTTGGCTCAGGCTTAGACTTCGCCCTCTCGCGGGTCGTACCACTGATCAAAGCCGATCCACAGGCTGCGCGCGTGGCGGAAGAACAGGAGCGGGAATATTACGACGAAGGCCAACGAAACGATAGTCAGATGCGGCTCGGGCACCCACTTGTTAAACATCAGAATCGGGTAAACGACCGCGGCAATCAGCGAGGTCAATCCGTAGTTGATGTAAATCGATCCAAGAAAGAACCCCGCCTCACGGGCATAGGGCGCTCCACAGCGGGGACACTTTTCCGGGACTCGGAAGATGCCAGAAAAGAGCTTTCCCTTTCCGCAAACCGGACAGCGAAGCAGTAGTGCGCGTAAGGCAAGCTTGAGAAATCGACTCATGAGGGAATCGTAGGCAGTGAGCGAGATCTTGCAAGCGGTGATGCAATCCGAAGGTTGTTGCCACCGGTGGCGCGGGGTACGATAAACAGATGCTCCGGTCCTTCGGCAAATCCCTGCAACTCCTCGCGCTCGTGATTCTGCCTGTCGCGATGGTCATTCAACTGTCGAGGGAGATGCGGGCGACGACGGAAGTTTCCGATTTAAGCGTGATGCTGATTTTCCTGGTCTTTGGAGCGGCGATGTTTGGGCTGGGCAGAATTATGGAGGGGTACGCCCGGTGAGATCCGCCGCCTCATTTTTTGCCGTATCTCTGGCCACGCTTTCCGGTGGTTTCGGTTGGACACCGGCATTCGGCCAGGTCTTTGAGCGGCCGAGCATGCTCTCGCCGGCCGATGTGGACTTGCTCGATAGCGCGGCGGCTACGCATCTGGAAAGCGCCAAGAAGTTCCTGGCCGAAAGGCAGTGGGAAGAGGCAGTCGATGCCATCCGCCGCGTGATGGAAGCCGACGCTGGGCGGCTGGTGAAGGTCCCGGAGGTTCGCCCGTTGCCGGAAGGCTTTGAGCGGCTGATTCCGGCTCGCGAGTTCTGTCAGTGGCGGCTGTCGGCGCTCGCCACGGAAGCGCCAGAGGCGCTCGCGCATTACCGCAAGCTCGTTGACCCGCTGGCCGAAAAATGGCTAACGGAGGGGACCGCCAAACGGGATGAGAAACTATTGAAGCAAGTCATTCAGCAGGCGCTAGCCAGCAGCAGCGGCGACGAAGCCTTGCTCCGTCTGGCGGACATTTCCCAGGAGCGGGGCGAGTTTGCTATGAGCCGGTATTTGCTGGAGAGAATCCTGCCGACAGCGGGAACAAAGACTCTGACGGGCGCATATCCGGATACCGACTTGCCGGCAGCGGAGATTCGCGCACGCCTGGTGCTGGTATCCATTTTGGAAGGCTCCTCCGAGCGGGCCGCCCAAGAGCTCGCGCAGTTCAGGGAGCAATTCCCAGCTGCTACGGGCCGCCTGGCGGGAAAGTCGGGGAATCTCGCGGACACTCTCACGGCACTGCTGGCCCAGTCCTCTTCCTGGCCCGCGCCAAAGTCGGCTGGCGATTGGCCGACGCTGGGCGGCAACCAGGCTCGCTCCGGAATCGCCGGCGGAGACGTCGATATCGCCGGACAGCCGCTCTGGACATTCGCGCTGCCGCGTCTGCACTCGGATCGGGAGTGGATTGGAGCGGGACGTTTGCGGATTGCGGAAGACATGAAGAGTCTGCTCTCCTACCATCCTGCCGTCTATCGTAGCCAGGTGCTACTGCGGCTGGATGCCCGCGGCAACTCGTACATCACTTCGCTGAGTGCCCAAACGGGCGAAGTAGTCTGGCAAGTGGAAGAGTCGCGTCACCCGCCCCTCCAGGGAGAGCCGGCGAAGGATGATCAGGGAGCCAAGGGGCCGCTCGAAGTCAGCGATGCCCATGATGGGCTCAAGCGGCACCTGGGGGTGGCCCGTTACACGGTTACGATCCAAGGGCACAACCTGTTCACCCGCATTGTCTCCCCGGTCACGGGCCATTCCATTCATCGACGGGACGAGCCGACGCTCAAGGACCAGGGCTGGATCATGGGGCTCGATCTGCGTACGCAAGGGAAGCCTCTCGACGGTTTTCCGCTTCAGCCGGAAACCACAAGCTGGTCGTTTGAAGGAACTCCCGTCGCGGACGAGTCTCACCTGTATGTCGCCATGCGGCGAACGGAGCAAGGCCGCTGTCAGATGCACATCGCCTGCTTTGATTTGCCGACCACGCCGCTCGGCGTTCCCGCCGGTGCCGATGAGAATTACCGCAACACCGGCCGGCTGAAATGGCGGACGAAGCTTTGCAGCGGCACAACCCCCGGAGCCGGCGACATCGACGAGATCAGCCACGTTTTACTGTCGCTCGATTCCGGCATGATTTATTGCAACACGAACCTGGGAGCGGTAGCCGCGGTCTCAGCCGACGACGGGCGGATTGCCTGGGTGGTGAAATATCCGCGGGCCGCATTCCGCAGCGGCGACCCGGACAAGAATGAGGGCCACTTTTTTCGCGATCTCAATCCGTGCCTGATCGCCGGCGACCTGATGGTGGTCGCTCCCAGCGATTGCGACCGCATCTTCGCCCTCCGCCGGGGCTCGGGACAACTCGCTTGGACAACCGCGCCCGGCGTCGCCGCCGATGTGCAGCATCTGCTCGGCTGCCGCGGCAATAGTTTGATCTGCAGCGGCGATTATTTGTACTGGCTGGATATGCAAACCGGCGCAGTTCAGGTGCAATATCCAGCCGCTGTTGTGGGTGGCCCAATGTTTGCATCTCCGTCTCCCCGTGGCCTCGGGCGGGGAATTCTGGCTGGCGATCATGTTTATTGGCCGACGCGCGAGAATGTCTTGGTATTCCACCAGACTCCCCGCAAAACCGATGGCGGCTATGCTCCCCAGGGGATTAAGGAGATGCCTCTCTTTCCCCGCGGGGCGGTCGGCGGCAACCTGGTTGTTGCGGAGGGTAAATTGTTTTTGGCTACCGGTGAAAAGCTTTTGGCATTTGGCGAAATGAACCCGCCAACAAAGGCGGCAGTTGACAAAGAAGAATGATTGTCGCTTTTCGCTCCGCAAAAGGACGTACTTTCGCGGAGCGAGAGACGACGTTGCTCAGGCACCCTACACCCAAGAAAACTCATGGAATCCGATGCTGATATCCAGGCGGTTCATCGCCTGAAGGAAGCCTACGAGCACCTCTCGACCGAATTGGGGCGCGTGATCGTCGGCCAGAAGCAGGTCATCAAGGAGTTGCTGGTGGCGCTGTTCGCCCGCGGGCACTGCCTGCTCGTCGGCGTGCCGGGGCTGGCGAAGACGTTGACGATCCGCACATTGGCGGAAGCGCTCGCGCTGAAGTTCAACCGCATTCAGTTCACGCCGGACCTGATGCCGTCCGACATTACCGGCACCGAAGTGATTCAGGAAGATAAAACCACTGGCAATCGGTCCTTTCGTTTCCTTCCCGGTCCCATCTTCGGCAACGTGATTCTCGCCGACGAAATCAACCGCACACCTCCCAAGACCCAAGCCGCGCTGCTGGAAGCGATGCAGGAGCAGCAGGTGACCGTCGGCGGCCAGCGGCATATCCTGCCTGATCCGTTTTTCGTCCTGGCCACGCAGAATCCCATCGAGCAAGAAGGAACCTACCCGCTTCCTGAAGCTCAACTCGACCGGTTTATGTTTCACGTGTGGGTCGATTATCCCAATGAAGAAGATGAACTGGAAATCGTGAAGCGAACGACGGCTGATTTGGAAGTGAAAATCGTCCCCATTTTGCATGCCGAGCAGATCAAAGCCTTGACGCGGATCATCCGCAAAGTTCCCATTGCCGATCACGTCGCCAAGTATGCATTGCAGCTCGCCCGGCTGACGCGGCGGAATGAGCCGGAAGCGCCGGACTTCATCAAGGCGAATGTGCTATGGGGGGCCGGGCCGCGGGCGAGCCAGTATCTGGTGCTGGGGGCCAAAGCCCATGCGGTGCTGATGGGGCGGATGTTCGTCACACACGAAGACATCCAGGCGGTCGCCCCGCCGGTGCTGCGGCATCGCATCAAGACCAATTTCAACGCCGACGCCGAGGGGATCACGGCTGACCACTTGATCCAAAAGCTGATGCAGCACGTTCCAGTCATCCCAGGCGAGGCCGCAGGTGGAAAGCCCCAGCTCTTTAGATCCGCGGACGCTGGCTAAGCTCAAGGGGCTGCACCTGCGAGCCAGGCATATCGTGGAAGGATATGTCAGCGGCCTGCATCGCAGCCCCTATCACGGCTTCTCCATCGAGTTCGCAGAACATCGCGAGTACGCGCCGGGGGACGATCTGCGCTATGTCGATTGGAAGGTCTTCGGCCGGACCGACAAGTTCTATCTCAAGCAGTACGAAGACGAGACGAATCTCCTGTGCTACCTCGTGCTCGACGTCAGCGAGAGCATGACGTATCGCAGCAGTCCGGCGGCGCTCTCCAAATTGGAATACGCCCAGGCCCTGGCGGCTTCCGTGGCGTGGCTGGTACTGGAGCAACAGGATGCGGCAGGGCTTGTGACTTTCGACAATCAGATTCGCACACTGCTGCGACCCGCGAGCAATTCGTCGCATCTCCAGCAAATGATTCAGGTCATGGAAAATGTCTCGCCCGGGAAAAAAACCGCGGCCGGGCCAATCTTCCATGAACTGGCGGAGCGGCTGAAGAAACGGGGCGTGGTCATGATTCTGAGCGACTTCTTCGATAATGTGAATTCACTGCTGGCGGGGCTGAAACATTTTCATCATCGGCGGCATGACGTGGTGCTGCTGCATGTGCTTGATCCGGCGGAGCTCGATTTTCCCTTCCAGCGGCCGACGCAGTTTCAAGGGCTGGAGGAGTTTCCTGATGTGATGACCGACCCGCAGGCTCTGCGGAGAGCATATATGAAGGAACTAGGCATTTTCCAGCAGAAGCTGCAGGAAGGATGCCGCACGATGAATATGGATTACGAATTGATGCGGACGGATCGGCCGCTCGATGCCGCGCTGCGGAGCTTCCTGGCCGGGCGGATGGCTAGGATGAAATGATGACAGGCGGGCAATTACTGGCGATGTGGCAACTCGGGAGCGGCTGGATGCTCCTGTGGGGGCTCGCCGCTGCGCTGCCGATCCTGATCCACCTCTGGAGCCGCCGCCGCTTCCAGCAGGTGCCGTGGGCTGCGATGGAATTCGTGCTAGCCGCGATGCGCCGCAACGCCCGCCGGATTCAACTGGAGCAATGGCTACTTCTTCTAGTCCGCACACTGATCATCATTTTGTTTGCGCTCGCCCTGGCCGATCCCGCGCTCTCGCTCATCTCATCCTGGACAGGCGGCACCAACTCCGGCCAGTCGCACATCCTGCTGGTGCTCGATGCCTCGTACTCGATGGACTACCGGAAGGGAGAGAAATCGCTGTTCGATTCCGCCAAGGAAATGGCCGCTCAGATGATCTCGCAGGGAAAGCAAGGGGACGGCTACACGCTGCTTCTCATGGGAGAGCCGCCACGGACGATCATCGGCGAGCCGGCTTTCGACCCACAGGACGTGCAGGAAGAGCTGGCGGCACTCACGCTGCCGCACGCGGGCGCGAACTTGTCGGCATCGCTGGCGGAAGTCGAGGCCATTCTGCGTCAAGCCAAAGATAGGGAGCCGCGACTGACGCAGCGGCAGGTGATCTTTTTCACCGATCTTGGCAAAACGACCTGGGGGGACGCCAACACGGCTGATTGCCGGGAGAGACTGGGACGGATTGCGGAGCTCGCAAGACTATCCCTCGTGGACATGGGCGAGCCGGGGGAAGAAAATCTGGCCATCACGCGCCTCGAAGCCGGAGAGCCGATTTCCACGCTGGCGACTGAAACGACGTTTCGCGCCGAGATTCAAAGCTTCAGCAGCCAGGACCAGCCGCGGCAGTCGGTGGAATTCTTTGTGGATGGGGTGCGCGTTGCCGAGCAGACGGTGGATGTGGCTGCCGGCGGACGGGCGGGAGCGACCTTCGCCTACAAGTTCGAGACCGCGGGTGAGCACGTCGTCGAAGGCCGGCTCGCGGGAGATCGGCTTGCGCTCGACAACCACCGCTGGCTCAGCGTCCCCGTTCGCGAGTCGATTCGGGTCCTCTGCATCCACGGCAAGCCGGGAGAATCGAGATTTGTCGCCCTCGCCCTGGAACCCCGCAAGGACAACAAGCCGCGAATCCGCGTGGAGCAGGCACCCGAAAGTACACTCCTGGAAGCGGACCTCAAACAATACGACTGCATCTTCCTCTGCAACGTCGGCCGCTTCAGCCGCGACGAGGCCCAGGTGCTGCGGCAATATCTACACTCTGGCGGCGGGCTGGTCTTTTTTCTGGGGGACCAGGTGCAGAGCGAGAGCTACAATCAGGAACTGGCGAGTGACGATGCCGGCAAACGGGTCCTGCCGGCGAAACTTGGGCCGACATCGAAGGCCACGGAATCGGGCTATCCATTCGATCCGCTCAACTTCCGGCATCCGATTGTCGCACCGTTTGAGGGATTCAAGAATGCCGGATTGCTGACGACGCCAATCTGGAAATACATCGAGTTGAAGCCGTTCCCTGAGGCCAAGACGGCGCTTGCCTTTCGGGGCGGCGACGCGGCGATTGTGGAAGAGAAGTTGCAGAAGGGTCGGAGCATCATTTTCGCCTCGGCAGCCGCGCCGGAGTCACAATGGACGGAGATTTCCTCCTGGCCGAGTTTCATTCCTCTGGTGCAAGAGATGCAGCAGTACGCCATCAGCCGGCGAGATGAGGGACGGAATCTGCAAGTGGGAGATGACCTGGTTGGTTCCTTCCCCGCGGCTCCACCCCAGACGCCGCTGACCATGCTGCTGCCGGACGGCCGCAATGAACGGTTGTCGCTGATGGCCCAAGGGGATGAGTCGCTATGGAGCTACTCGGGAGGCGTCCTCAGCGGCGGGTACGAAGCGAAGCTCGGCACTCCCACCAAGGCGGCCCAAAAATTCGCCCTGAACGTCAACACTCGGGAGAGCGACCTCGAACGGTTGCCGGAGGACTTGCTACCGAGCCAGTTCAATCTCGACGCGCAGGGGGACGACGGAACGCCGGCGATTCTGCCAGGTAGCTCCGAATCCTTCTTCCGCGAGCTGTTGCTAAGCGTGCTGTTTCTCCTGGCCTGCGAATCAGTCCTAGCGTGGCGGATGGGAAGGGGGGGCGCATGAACGATCTCTGGAGCCAAGTCGAACGATTGCTTATCGGCGAAAACTTGTCCGACGAAACAGCCGGCGTGGAAACGAGCATCCGCCAGACCTGGCCCTGGCCACCGTGGGTGCTGCTGGCGCTGCTGTTGGTCTTTGCGGCGATTGTGATCTTCGTTTACGTCCGGGAGCGCCATAGCGCGGGGCGAATCGCCAAGACCTGCCTCGCGGCGATTCGCCTGGCACTTGCCGGCGTGCTCGCCATGATGCTGCTCGGCTGGACGATTCAGCGGCATCGGACGGACCTGCCGGACATCGTGGTAATTGTCGATGATTCGCAAAGCATGGGCCTGACCGACGCTCAGTCCGATCCGCGGTGGCAAAAGGAAATGCATCGCCGGCTCTCCGTGGTCAAGCTGACGGAGCCGACGCGGCTGAATCTGGCCAAGACGCTGCTGCTGGAGAAGAATGGGGCGATGCTTGCCGAGCTGGCGCAGAAATATCACCTCAAGTTCTATTTGGCCGGAGGTTCGGCTCGAGCCCAGACGGACGACAAGGAATCCATCACAGCATCGCTCCAATCGCTCGAAGCCAAAGAGCCCGCCAGTCGCCTCGGTAAGTCACTGCGAGACGTGCTGGAAGCCCAGCGCGGTCGTCCCACAGCGGCCGTCATCATGCTGACCGACGGCATCACGTCCGAAGGAATGCCGCTTTCGGAAACCGCGGACTATTCCCGACGCAAAGGAGTGCCGCTCTTCTTCATCGGCCTGGGGAGCGATCAGCCGGCCCGAAATCTGCGAGTGAGCGATCTGCTGGCGGACGATGTCGCTTTCGTCGATGACCTCGTCAATTTCGATTTCAAGCTCACGGCCGAGGGTTATGAAGGGCCCGTCACCGTCCATCTCAAGCGAAAGGGAGACGCCGCCACGCTCGTGCAGCAGACGGTCCAGATTCCCAAAGGTGGCAACAGTCAGTCCTTACGCCTTTCGCACCGTCCCGATAAGAAAGGCGAATTTGAATACACCATCGAGACCGACGTCAAAGCGGGGGAAACCAGCCAGCAGGACAACCGGCTGATGCGGACCGTCCGCGTGACCGAAGAGACGATCCGCGTGCTCTTCGTGCAATCCGGCCCGAGCTACGAATTCCGCTTTCTCAAAACGATGCTCGAGCGGGAACTGAACCGCAACGAGCCCCAGGACACCAAAGACCGCGGCTTTCGCACGATCTTGCAGGAAGCTGACCCGGCCTATGTCGATACCGACAAATCAGCGGAAAAAGTCTTCCCCGTCAGCCGCGACGAGTTGTTCAAATACGATGTGCTCATCTTTGGCGACGTGAACCCGGTGTTCCTGAGCCCCTCGGTGATGAGCAACATCTATGAATTCGTGACCACTCGTGGCGGCGGACTTATTTTCATTTCCGGACCAAAGTACACGCCCCTCTTCTTTCGGGACACCGCGCTGGCCCCGCTCTTTCCGCTGGACCTCGATACCCTGCTAGTCCCGGATGCGGACGCCGTCGTTAAGGATAGTTTCCGCCCGCGACTGACGGCGCTTGGCCTGTCCAGCCCGCAGATGCAAATCGCCGATACACCCAGCGGCAATATCAAGCTGTGGAATGAGCAGTTGCCGCCGCTGCGCTGGCATGTGACCGCGCCGGATCTCCGCCCCGGAGTCCGCGTGCTGGCGGAGCACCCCACCAAGAAAGGAAACGGCGGCAAGCCGCTGCCGCTCATCACGCTGCAATTCATCGGCTCCGGCAAGGTCGTGTTCCACGCCACGGACGAGACTCACCGCTGGCGGTTTCGAGCCGGCGACGTCTACTTTTCCCGCTACTGGGTGCAGACCATCCGCTACCTGGCCCGCGCCCGCCTGCTGGGCAAAAGCCGGGCGGCGGAGCTCGCCGCCGACCGGGAGGAATACCGCCGCGGCGATGTAGTGCGGCTCCGGGCTCAGTTCTTTGACGACCGGCTGGCTCCCGCTCAGGACGACGGCGTGAACATCGTTTTGGAGCACGAAGGGAGCCAGCGGAAAAATGTTCGTGTGCGCAGGGGTGCCGGCAGCCGCGGCTTGTTTGAAGTGACGCTCGGCAACCTGGCGGACGGCAAATACCGCTGCTGGATTGCCTCGCCAACACTCGAAGGCCAACCACCATCGACGACTTTCACCATTACCGCTCCTTCCGGCGAACTGGCCCGCACCCAAACGGACTCCGCCGACATGAAGCTCGCGGCCAAAGCCTCGGGAGGCAAGTTCTATACATTCGCCGACGCCGACAAGCTCTCCGCCGATCTCCCCAAGGGCCGGCAGGTGCGGATTGCCTCCATGCCTCCGCGGCCGTTGTGGAACGCCCCGCTGCTCGCCGGGCTGTTCGTCGTGCTGCTAGGAACGGAATGGATGCTGAGGAAACGGTGCGGACTGCTATAATCCAGTCACCGGCGGAAACTATTCATGCCCCATCCTCTCGAACAGCGTGTGCAGCAGGTAGCCCGGCGGGTGAGCCGTCTGGCGTGGCTGTATGCTTGGGGCCGGTTTGCGATTGCTGTTTTGCTCGTCACCTTTGCCGCATGCCTGGTGGATTTTGTTCTGCGGGTTCACGACGCCGGCATTCGCGTCATCGTTTCGCTGGCAGTGCTGGTCCTGCTGGGCTGGTTGTTCGGCCGCCTGGTGCTTACGAATCGCAGGAGCGAGCTTTCCTTGGTTCACGTCGCGCTGCGGATTGAGCGGCGGTTTCCCGAATTGGGGGAGCGGCTGTCGAGCGCGGTTGCGTTTCTTGCCCAGGGTGAAAAGGACGTTTTTGCCGGTTCGGTGGATCTGCGGCGGTCGGTTGTAGCGGAAGCGGAGTCGCTCACGATGGACATCGACTTTCAGCAGGCCGTGGACGCTGGTCAGCCGCGGTGGGTGATGCAGATTCTGGCCATCGTAAGCGTCTCGCTGCTGGCCATCGCAGTTTTCTTCTCAAGCGCCAGTCGCATCGCTTTGGCCCGGCTGGTCCTTCCCTGGCAGGAGCGAGAATGGCCCGCGCGGCATGCCCTTGCGTTTGAAAACGCACCGGACAAGCTGGCGACCGGAGATAATTTTGAGGTCGCCGTCCTGGACCGCAACGGCGCGCTGCCGGACGTGGTGCAAATTCAATTGCGGCGGGAAATCGACGGCCGCACGCGAATCGAAACCAAGGAGATGAAGCCCCTCGGCGAACGGATGACATTTCGGCTGGACAATGTGACGCAGCCGTTTGAGTACCGGGCCTTCGGCGGCGACGACCAGTCGATGCGCTGGCAGCCGCTGCAAGTTTTCACACCCCCGAAGGTCTTGGAGCTCACCGCCCAAGTACAGCCACCCGCCTATACCGGCCAACGCCCGGAAACCGGCGGAAAATTACTGCGTGTACTTGCCGGCTCGACACTGTTCGTGCAAGGCAAGACCGATAAACCGATCAAGTCGGCCACGCTGCGTAGCGAAACGGCCGGCGAAAAACCGCCAGACGTGCAGGTTGCGGAAGACGGTCTTTCCTTTGCCTCGCCCACCCTAGGAGCCGCTCCCTGGCACGCGGAAAAGTCCGGCATCTACTGGTTTGAAATTGTTGGCGAGGAGCAACTTCCCAGCGGCAAGGATTTTCGCCTTGAGATACAAGTATCGCCGGATTTGCCGCCGGGGATCGCCTGGGATACGCCCACGGATCATGCCTTCGTCACGCCTCGGGCACTCGTTCCCATCAAGTGTCTGGTAAAGGACGACCTCGCCATCCGCGCGGTCCAGCTCAAATACCTGCGGCCCGATGCAACGGACCAGGGGGAATTGGCTGTCTCGCTGTACAACGGACCTGCCAAGGCCAGACCGCCGGCTCAAGGGGAAGACCGCGGCGGCGAATCTCGGCTCATCGAGAAGTCCTTGGACCTTGCGATGATTCCCGGGCTGTCGGTCGGAAGCGTCCTGGCCGTTCGCATCACGGCTGCCGATTACAAGCCGCAGGAAGCGACGACGGCGATCCGGCGGATCACCATCATTTCCGACGAGGAGCTGGAAAACCGTATTACCCAAAAGCAGACTGCCATCCTGGAGCAGCTGGCCGAGGTGCTCAAGTTGCAACGCGAAGCGCGGACGCAGACCGCGGCTTTGGAGATTCAGCTAAAGGAAACCGGCCAGCTCACTCCCCAAGAATTGACGCAATTGGAAGCGGCGGAACTGAATCAGCGGAGTGTGCAGCGGCAAATGAATGACCCGCAGAGCGGCGTGGAGGCGCAACTGGTCACCCTCTTGGCGGAGCTCGACAGCAATCGTCTGGCGGACCAGGCCGCCGCCCGCCGCATGAATGAATTGCTCGTCAAGGTCCGCGAGATCAACCGCCAGCCGCTTCCCGCGATCTCGCAGGAGCTCACGGCGGCGGTGAAGTCGGCTCGGGCGGCCGTGGAAAGCACTGGAAACGAGAAGAAATGCGAAGATAATGCCGCCGATACGTTCCGCTCGCTCGGTGCGGCCGGCAAGGAGCAGGACGCTGTCGTCGCGCGGCTGGAGTCGTTGCTCGGAGAGCTTTCGCAGTGGGACAACTTCAGCCGCCTGGCGCGGGAAGTGAGCCAGATTCGAGTCGACGAAGAGAAATTGACTCGCGATACCGAGACCTTGCAGCTCAAAGCGGCTGCCGCGATAAATCCCGACGCCGCCGACCATCGGGCTGCCGCCCGGCAACTTGCGCAGCGACAATTGGAGCTCGCCCGTCGTTTCGACAAATTGCAGACGCGGATGGAAGACTTGCTGACGAGGCTGCGGGCCAGCGATCCGCTCGTGGCGGCGACCTTGGCGGATGCGCTCGATGCGGGGCGCAGGTTCGCGATTGGGGGCCAGATGCGGAGCGTGGCCGGTGTTCTGGGCGAGCAGCGCTTGGGCCAAGCCGCACAAACGCAAGCGGAGATTCTCGAGAACCTCAAGCAGCTTGTTGACCTCTTGGCGAGTCGACGTGACAAGGAATTGGCACGGGGAGTTAAGTCCCTCGGCGAAACCGCAAACGAATTGAATGCCCTTTCCCAGCGTCATCAACAACTGCATGACGAGATCAGCGCCGCCGCGAAAGAGATTTCTGCCGAAGAGCAGAAGCGCAAGCTCGAACGTCTGACACCGGAGCTCAAAAAGCTCGCTGTGGAGATCGAAGAACTTTCGCGAAAACTCGAAAGACTTAGGGCGCGGCGAGCCGCGGCAGCGGGGAAACAGGCGGGAGGCTCTCTCGGCCAGGCCGGAATTGCCGCGGAAGAGGGAAACGCCGACGAGGCCCAGCAGCAATCGCAAAAGGCAAAGGACTTGCTCGACGAGGCCAAACAGGAGCTGCAACAACAAATCAAACAGGCCCAGCAGGACTTGCAGCGCGAAGAGTTGGCGCGGATGGAGCAGCTGATTCAAGGACTGGTGGTGAGGCAGAAAGGAGTGCTCGCGGAAATCGGGCGGCTGGAACGGCTCCGCGACAAGAGAACTGGCCAGCTCACGCGACCTCAGCAGGCGAGTCTCAAGCAAACAGCGGGCGAGCAGCGGGCGCTGGCGGATGAAACCGCGAATGTCGGTCAGACACTCGCCTCCGCCAAAGCTTTTGTTCTGACCCTGGATGCCGCCCAGCGAGCCATGCTTTTGGCAGCCGATTCCCTGGAAAGAGGCGAAACGGGATCAGCCGCCGTCAAGTCGGCTGCAGCAGCACTGGCCCGCTTGGAACAGCTATTGGCGGCACTCAAACCGGACGAAAGTTCGCCGTCGGAACCCCAGGATCCCCCCGAAGGTAACGGCGGCCAAAACCAGGGAAACCAGCCGACGCTGCAAAACCTGGCCGAGCTCAAACTGCTGAAACTCATGCAGGAGACCATCAACCAGCGAACCATGGAGCTGGAAGATGCTCGTCGCAAAGCGGGGAAGCTTACCGACGAACAAGACCGGGAAGTCGAATCCTTGGCCCAGGAACAGGGCCAACTGGCGGACCGCGTACTGGAAATGATCCAGGCCGCCGCCGAGCGGCCGGAGGACGATTTGGGAAATTTGCCGATTCCAGGCGACAGAAGACCGGGGGATGCTGATAATAAGAAGTAATGCTTAGCCCCCGCGTCCACGCGGGGAATCGCCGCGCGGACGCGGCGGCTAAGCGAGCAGACGGAAACCAGAGGCCGAGCATGAAGTTGTTAATTCGCAAGGTGATTCTCCTCCCGCTACTCGGGCTATCACTCGCGCCTGCCGCCATTTTTGCCCAAGCCTCCCAGCCCAAGTTGGAAGACGAGTTGGTTGACGACCTGCTCAAGGACCTCCCCAAGACCAAGCCCGCCAATCCGACAGCGAAGGGTGCCGCGGAGAAAAAACTCCTGCAAGACCTCGAAGGGGGCGAAGACATCGGCTTGCCGCCCGAGAATCCGCTCATTCGCATTGGCCAGAAGATGCGGTCGTCCCAGGAGCGGATTGCGGGAAAGGATACTTCCGCGGAAACGCAAACCGGCCAGAAAGAAATCCTGGCGGACCTCGCCAGGATGATCGAGCAAACCAAGAAGCAGTGCAATGCCGGCGGCAACGGCAAACCGGGCAGTGGCAAGTCCTCTGCTCAGGCCGGTGCTGGGACGGGGGAAGCTCGTCCCGGTCAGGCGCGGGAAGCGACCGACCGCGTCGGCAAGAGCGAGCGGGAAGGGACCGAGACCGCCGACGTCAAAGATGTCCTCCGCCGCATCTGGGGACACCTTCCCGACAAGGTGCGGGAGCAGATGCAGGCTCAACTCAGCGAGCAGTTCCTCCCCAAGTACGAGAAGCTGATTGAGGAATACTACAAGAGGCTGGCGGAGGAGCGGGCGGATAAGTAGGATTTGTCCCCTCTCCCCTTGGGAGAGGGTTAGGTTGAGTGTTTAAGCGAGCGGTGTTTTGCTTGACTGAT
>SXOA01000021.1 GCA_005778405.1 Planctomycetaceae bacterium | reverse complement strand
GGTCGTGTCGCAGTCCATCATGAAGCTGATGGTGCCGGTCGGGGCGAGCACCGTCGCCTGGGCATTGCGATAGCCGACTTTCTTGCCCAGGGACAGCACGTTATCCCACAGGTCGCGGGAAGCATCCTTCAGATACTGCGGCCCGGCGTCGTTGATTTCCTCCACCGCATCACGATGCATCTGCATCACGCGGAGCATCGGCTCGCGGTTCTGGGCGAAACCTTCGAAGGGACCGACCACCGCCGCCATTTCCGCGCTCGCCAGGTTGGCCGAGCCGTGGAGCAGAGCCGTGATGGAGCCGCAAATTCCATAAGCGGCTTCGGAATCGTAGGCATGCCCTTCGGACATAATCAAACTGCCGATGTTGGAATAGCCCAGCCCCAACGGCCGGAACAGGTGGCTGTTCTTGCAAATCTGAGCCGTCGGATAGCTGGCGTGATCGACCAGGATTTCCTGAGCGACAAAGTACAGGCGGCAGGCGGCTTTGAACCGATCGACGTTGAAGGTGCCGTCCCCCTGGCGGAACTTCATCAGGTTGATGCTGGCCAGATTGCAGGCGGTGTCGTCGAGGACCATGTATTCGCTGCACGGATTGCTGGCGTTGATCCGCCCGCTGTTGGGGCAGGTATGCCACTTGTTGATCGTGGTGTCGTATTGCACACCGGGATCGCCGCACTGCCAGGCGCACTCGGCCATGCGCCCGAGCAGGAACCGGGCGTCGTACGCGGGCCCTTCCGTCTTGCCGTCGGTGATCCAGTGCGTCTGCCATTTGGCGTTGTTTTCGACCGCAGCCATGAATTCGTCAGTGACGCGGACGGAAAGGTTGGCGTTCTGGAACAGAATGCTGCTGTACGCTTCGCCGTTGAAATTGGCTTCGTAGCCACCTTTTTCAATCAGGCAGTGGGCCTTCTTCTCTTCCTTCCATTTGCACTCGATGAATTCCAGGATGTCCGGATGCCAGATTTTCAGCGATTGCATCTTGGCAGCCCGGCGAGTCTTGCCGCCGCTCTTCACTACCGCGGCAATCTGGTCGTAGACCCGCATGAAGGAGAGGGGGCCGGACGGTTTGCCGCCGCCAGAGAGCTTCTCGCGGTGCGAGCGGAGCGTCGATAGGTCGGTCCCCGTGCCGCTGCCGAACTTGAAGAGCATGGCCTCGCTGGTGGCCAGACGCATAATCGCTTCCATGTTATCGCTGACGCTCTGGATGAAGCACGCCGAGCCCTGCGGGAACTCATAGGGGTTCTCGGGCTGCTCGACATCCATCGTCTCGGGGTTCCAGCGCCAGTTACATTTGCTGCCGGTCACGCCGTACTGGTGATAAAGGCCGACGTTAAACCACACGGGCGAATTGAACGCCCCGTGCTGGTTGAGGCAAAGCCAGGTCAGCTCGCGATAGAAGCTCTCGCCGTCCTCGGGGCTGGCAAAATAGCCATCTTCGATTCCCCAATCGGCGATGGTCCGCGTAACGCGGTGGATGAGTTGCTTGACGCTCCGCTCCCGCTCGCTCGTTCCGTTTTCACCATAGAAATATTTGCTGACAATGACGTTGGTGGCGAGCTGCGTCCAGCCGGCGGGGATTTCGACATCCTGCTGCTCGAACATCAGCTTGCCGCTCTCGTCCTTGATCTGGGCGCTACGGAGCTCCCAGTTGACGCTGTCGAACGGGTCCGCCAGGCTTTCCGGGCAGAACATCGGCTCGACGCGAAGCCCCTTGGCGAGTTCGCGAATCGGGTCGACTTTGGCGACGGGACGAACGGGTGCCACGCGGGACCGGGGAGAAGTAACGCTTGCCATGCCATCAGCTCCTTCTTGGTTGTGAGAGTCCGCCGACGTGAATAGGCGGAGCTGCCTCATGCAAATATACTATACAATAAGTCACTGTACAACATCGGGCCCGGAAGCGGGCGGGATTGAAGAAAACTCCATGAAAAGTGTGCCAATAGACGGCGCACGAATTGGGGTGAGCACCCTCCGTGGTACACCATATATTGTAGGTGCGGCATTTCGCTGCCACAACCTTTAGTGTGGGGGCTAAGTTTACCGAACTTTTTTGCAGAGTCAACTAATGGTGAAAAGATTGTCGTAAAGGATTAGTGTACAAGGATTTGCGGCGTGGCATTAAGAATAGGGTCATTCCAGCGGGTAGCCCAGGTGAAGACGCAAGGTATTTGGACACTTAGACTTAGGAAAAACTGTCTCTCCGTGGCGAAGCCGGAAGTTTCTTGAAAATCGTTTATCGCTCGGAAAACAGGCCAGTTTTTGCAACCGTCGTAGGCTGCCACTAGTGGAAGGAATGTTGCTGAACACGACTTTGCCCCGAGAATTTTATGGGCCGACCGTCAGCGAAGGTGGCCAACGGTGATTTGGGCAAAATTCTCTGGCGGGTACACTTTAGCGGATCGAATTAATGAACCATGGATGGCACGGAATCCACGGATAAGTCAGAGATTGAGCGACGATCCTCCGTATTTCAAGCATCCGTGCATTCCGTGGCTGGCTCCATTCCGCTAAACGGTTACCTCTGGCGAGTGACGCGGCAGGGAAAATGCGGCGGGCGAATTGTCGAAGCCCTAGGCCACACCCTTGCGGAACGGCTCGGGTATTTTTCCGGCCGTGGCCCGAATGCCGTCGTAGGCTTTTTGCGAATGGGCGAGCAGGTCGCTGTAGTCGGTGATTTCGATCTCTTCCCCCATGAGCTCGATTTCGTATTCGCCGCGGTAGCCGGCTTGGTCGAGAGCGCGGACGATGCCTGCCAGTGGGACCTTGCCTTCGCCGAGGCGGCAGCGGTTGGGCTCGCGGGTGGGCGGAGACTTGCTATCGGCAAGTTGCACCAGGGCCAGGTGCGGGACCAGCCGCGGCAACTGCGCCTCGAGCAACGGGTCGAGACCCCAGTAGTAGGTGTCCAGTACGAGGCGCAGCGCTGGCGTGTTGTAGCGAGTGACCAGCGCGGCGGCGTCTTCCCAGTTGCTCAGGAATGTCCATTCCGCGCCGGCGACGGCGGGCATCGGCTCCAGGGCGACGGCGACCTGAAGCTGCTCGGCCAAGGGAAGAAGTTTGTCGAGCGCCGAATAGAGTAGCCGGCGGACATGGTTCTGGGTGTGCATCGCGCGAGCTCCGCTATGCACAATCAAGCAACCGGCGTTCAAAGTGGCCGCGATGCCCAGGGCATCGCAGGCATCTTCGACACTTTCTTGATGCGAGTGGTCCCCGTTCCCCGTGAATCCCCCCGCCCAAAACAGGCTCGAGACTTTTAAGCGGTGCTCGGCCAGCAACGTGCATCCCTGCTTCTCGCCATAGTCCGACAGTTTGTGCCGCCAGACCCCAATCCCGTCGATGCCAGCAGCCGCGTAATGCTGCACGTCCACTTCAAACGACCAGCGATAGGTCGTCAATTCGCAGATCGACAGTCCAGCCATCCGTGGGAACTCCGCAGAGAGGGGAACGTGGCCGCTCGGACATAAGTGCCCGAGGAAAGAGGGACCAGTATAGGGCCCCTGTTTGGACTGTAAAGCAATGGCTAGCAGAGAAAGAACACGAAAACCTTCTCCCTGGTACGCTGCCCGCTTTTCAGGCAACAACCGCGCGGAAGTTGTCCAGGCGAGCGGATTGCCAGTCGCTAGCGGCTTGCCCAAGTCAGTTTTGCCCCGTAAATTCTGCACTGGGGACCGAATGGGCCTTTTGTTTTCAATCGGCCCAAGGTTTGCTATTCCTTCGCCCGTGAAAGTCAGGCGGCTGGCAGGTTCGAGTCCCGCGCGAGACACTACATCGTGGGTATCACTACGCGGTAACCTAAACAGGAGCTTTCGATGATTAAGATTGAGGCGATCATCCGCCACCACAAGCTGGACGAAGTTAAGACGGCCCTGGTCGCCCAGGGTTTTCATGGGATGACCGTCACGGAGGTGCGGGGTTTTGGCAGGACGAAGGGGCAAAAGGAAACCTATCGCGGAGCCGAATACAAAATCGATTTCGTTCCCAAGCTCAAGGTGGAGATTGTGACCGGGACCGAGAACCAGGACAAAGTCGTATCGACGATCATCAAGGCGGTGCAAACCGGTCAAATCGGCGATGGCAAGATTTTTGTGACGGAAATCAAGGCTGCCATCCGCATTCGCACGGGCGAAACCGACGCAGCCGCATTGTAGTCCGCGGAATTGACAGGAGGGGCAGCCGCCTGGCTGCCTCAAACCAAAGGAGTTCGCCCGTTATGCCGCTGCAGATTGCTCCCGCCCTGGATTTGGCCGACCTGGAAATCCAGCGGCTGGTGGTAGTTCAACTGGCGGAAAAGAATCGCCCAAGCCTCCGCCGCCTGGCGGTGCAGGTCCAGCACGGCATGGTCACCCTCAGCGGCTCTGTGACTTCTTTCTACGAGAAGCAGCTCGCCATCCACTCCTGCGTTGCCGTGGCCGGCTGCGGCCGGCTGGTTGATGCCGTACAAGTGGCGGCGGGATAGGGCTGAACGCAAAACCCCTTACGGCATGGGGTTCATCGGCGGCGCTGCACCGGTCGAGACTAGGACAATCTTCGTTTCGGTGTCTGCCTCAAAGAGGATGTGGAAGTGGAGCTTGCCGGCTCCTTGTAAATCTTTCACCAAGTCCCTCAGCATGATGGCCTGGGTCTTTTGAATGGCGGTGTCTTCCACTTCCTTGTTAATCTGGGTCGTCGCAGCTGCCCGATCAGCCGCATTGAGCCCCATTGCGGCTGCCAATTGCGCCTGTTTTTGCAGCGCCAAGCTATTGGCCTGCTCTGTGGCCGGAACAATCTGCGTCAGCACAGTCTTCAGCCAAGGTTTGGGCTGCGTCATTCCGTGAATCTTGTACGCGGGCTTGGCGGCAATGGTCAGGAGCTTGGAGGACATCGAGCAGTCCAAACGAAAATGCAGCAGCATGACGTCATCTCCCGGGCCCGTCATGAACATGTTGGTGTCTTTTTTGGCGGTCATCTCCGGATTTTCGAACTTGAACTTGGCGAATTTTCCCTCGGGGGGGCCAAGCTGGATGATGATTTGCTTGGCATTGGGGGGATAGTCAATCGTGAATCGCGCCGACATCGGTTTTTCGAAGTCCATTTTCATCGCCTCGCCGGTCAACGGCTGGCGGAGGACCAATTGATGCGAACCCGTGCCGGCGGACATCGTCAGGACGCAGTTGCACAAATAGGGGGCCGAGGTGAGCTGCTTGGCCGCTTCGTCGGTCCACTGAAAGTTCAATTGGTCGTTTTGCAGGGCCAGCTTGGCAACGACCACTTGGGCAGTGGCCCCTTCGGTCGCAATTTTGATGTCCCAGTCCCGTTCCGAAGTGCCGTTGTTACCGGCTTCCAGCACGAACTTCTGCTTGGCGTTCGTCGAGATCGCGTTTTCGCCCCCCTTGAGGTTCATCAGGCAAAGTGCCTTTGGCGGCAGTTTGATCGTGCCGAGCAACAGGGGCTTGGTGGCATCGGCCACCGGCTTTCCTTTGTCCTCCAGCGGCGGCAAGGAAACGATCTTGGCAAAACCGACAAACGGATTCCCCACGGGAACAACCGGCTCCGGCTTGGGCATCGGCTTGACCGGTTCCGGCATCGGCATCGGTGTCACCGGCGGCATGGGCATCGGCGGCATCGGCATGGGGGTTTTGACCCCAGTGTTCATCGGATCGGTCGCGCCGGGATTGGCCATGGGAACCGTCGTCTTGGGGCCTTCCGTTCCCGGCTTTGTTTTCTCGGGCGTCGTCGGGACCGCGCTGGGGGTCTCCACCGTCGGATTCTCTTCGGGATTCATTTCCGGATTCGCCTCGACCGGCGGAGTCGTCGGCGTTCCCGCCTTATCCTTGTTTTCGGCTTTGGCGACGACGGTCTTATCAACTGGCTTGCCGCCGCGAGACATCGCCCAGAACAGTGCAGTCACCCCTAGCGCCAGAATCAGCACGCCACCTCCAATACCAGCGACAAGCACAATCGTCATGCTCGGCTTTTGGCCGGACTTGGCTGGCGTGGGAGCCGCATCCGCGGATGCTGGAGTTGCGGCAGTGGGAGGTCCGGCTTTGGAAGCCGGCGCGGCCGCGACCGCTTCTGCGGGGGGCTTGGGTTTCTTGCGTTTGGTTTGCAGGCTGAAACCGGCAAATGGATCATCGGCTGCCGGCTCGCTGGCCGGTGCCGGTTCGGCGGACTCGGGTTCGCTCGTGGCTACGGGCCGCGCGGCGCCAAGGCTCAATTCATCGAGGCTGATCTCTTCGATTCCCGCCGCCGGCAGCGGAATCGGAGCAGCGCCCGTCGTCGCCGCGGGGGCCTGTGTTGGAAACGGAATCTCCAACGGCTTGGCCACGAGCGGTTTTTTCTGCTTGACCGTGGGCTTTTCGCCACTGGCCGGTTTCTTCTCCCCTTTGGCTGCCGGTTTGGGCTTGGCCCGAGCCGCGCCGTCCAGCGCTTCGATGGCAAGCTGCGCACTCTGCGGCCGGACAGCCGGATCCTCGGAAAGCAGCCGGGCACACAGCTCCGCCAACTCGTCGCTGGCGGCTGGGCAGGCAGTCTTCACGTCCTGGGCATTCTTGACGATCCCCAGCGGCGGCTTGCCCGAGAGTAGATAGAACAGAATGCCGCCGAGCGAATAGATATCGATCAGCGGCGAAACCTCGTGCTTGCCGTCTTGCTCGGGGGCGTGAAACGACCGCGCCGCCAGCGTGGCGACTTCCGTCGATTCGTCGATCGCCGCGGGAGCAGTTTCCGTCAGTCGGGCCAGCCCCAAGTCCAATATCTTAACCACGCCACTGGCATCGACAATCAAATTCGACGGCTTGAGGTCGCCGTGAATCACCCCTTGGCCGTGCGCATGCTCCAGCCCCTCGGCTGCCTGACGGACAATCTCCAGGGCCTGGGCGGGGGAAGTCGAGCCGCTCGCTTCCACCCATTGCCGCAGGTTCTTCCCTTCCACGAACTCGGTCACCAGGTAGTAACGCTCGTCTTCGGAATTGACGTCGAAGACATGGCTGAGGTTGCGGTGGTTCAGGGCCGCCGCTTTGCGGCCGTCTGCCAGGACGTTTTTCAGGATCTCTGGATTGGCGGTATACTTGCGAGAGAGGATTTTGAGCGAAACTTTGCGGGCGAGCTGGGCATGCTCCCCCAGGTAGACCCGCCCCATCTCTCCGATGCCGAGCTGATCCATCAGCTTGTATTTGCCCACCATCAATTGATGGAACCCGTGCAGAAGCTGGCCGGCCTGCCACTTGGTCAGCTTGTTCTCCTTGACCAGATCGCGGGCCAGGAGCTTGGGATCCTCTTCTTCGCCGTAAGCCGAGCGAAGCGACGCAATATCGATCGCGCTGACCAGTCCGCTCTTTTCCAGCGCGTCCAGAAATGCCTTGGCGTTTGCCAAGGGAACCACTTTTGCCATGACGGTGTCTCGCGCAGAGTTGGCTGTGTCACCTCCCCGTATCCATTGATTCTGGCAAGCTCCCGGCAGATTAGCAACCAGTTTGGTCCCGCCAGTCAGGGAAAAAGAGCTTTTCGCAGGGTCCCTACCCCGCAAGATGTCTGCGGCGGGACGGTTTTCCGGCGCGGGGTTTGGCAAATCACCTTTTTCCGGCCCGGCAATGCTCTTGACCGGCTCACGCCAGCTTGCCTATAGTCCGCCCGTCAAGTGGCAGATTTTGCCGGTCGGCATCCATTGTCGCCTTTCGCTCCGCGAAAGGAGGCTGCTTTCGCGGAGCGAAAGCCGACGATGTGGCCGACCTTAATTCCCGCTCAAGGATGAGGGCTTTTGTAATGAACGGTAAGGACGCTCGCTCGTCGGCTCGACCCGGAGCCTGGAAACAGTGGATCATCGGCCTCTTCCCTGGCGTGGCCCTGGTGGCCGCCGCGGTGGTATTCCGCGGGGCGAGTCCGCCTGCTGAGGCGATGGCTCAAGCCCCCATCAAATCGACTTCCAAGGGAAGTGCCACGGGAAATCCCCGGCCAGCAGCCCCCGCCAAGGGGACTCCGGCACGCCCGGTCGCCGGCCCTGCCGTGCTGCCGCGCTCGACTGCCGCCGGTGGCACGGCTGCGGGCGGCTCGGCCATTAGCGGAGCTCCGGTGATTCGCGGAACCGGTGCGAAGGCTCCCCCGAATGTGACCACGCTTTCGGTTGTGGCCGTAGTTAACAGCGATCAAATCACCAAGAACGATCTCGGGCGCGAATGTGTCCGCCGCTATGGCGCCGAAGTGCTCGACACCCTGCTCAACAAACAGCTTTTGGCCGAAGCCTGTGCCGCCCAGGGAATCACGATCACTGAGCAGGATGTGACCGAAGAAATCGACCGGATTGCCGGCAAGTTCGGCCTGCCGCGGGACCGCTGGCTGGCGCTGCTCCGCGAGGAACGGAACTTCACCGAGGCTCAGTATCGCCGCGAAGTGGTCTGGCCGATGCTGGCCCTTCGCAAAGCGTCGGCCCTCAACGTGCAGGTATCTCAGCAGGAAGTCAAGACAGCCTTTGAGTCCGAATACGGTCCCAAAGTCCGCTGTCGCCTGATCATTCTGGATGCTGGCCGGATCAAGCCAACCCCCAAGGAAATCCTGGCGCTGGTCAAAGCCGACCCCAACAAGTTTGGCAAGCTGGCGCAGCAGTATTGCGAAGACCCCAGCGTGGCCGCGGCCAGCGGCGTGATTCCCCCGATCTCCTTGCACACCGGCGACCCCAAGATTGAAGATGCGGCCTTTCGCCTGGAGAAGGGGCAGGCTTCCGGAATTATTCCGGTGGCGGACGGCAAAAAGCTGGTCATCCTGCGGTGCGAGGATCACATTCCCGAGCAGTACATCGGGCCCAAGGATTTGCCGACTGTGCAGAAGAAGCTGGAAGAGCGTATCCGGGACAACAAGACCCGCTACGCCGCAGCGAACTTTTTTGCCGATGTGCACAAGCGGGCCAAGATCATCAACACAATTGCCGAGCCTGGCAAGAAAAAGGAAGTCCCCACCGGCGTGGTCGCGCTTGTCAACGGCAAGCAAATCACGTATCAGCAGCTCATGGATGAATGCCTGATCCGTTTTGGCGGCGACGTGCTCGATGGCGAGATTAACCGCAAGCTCTTCACGCAGGAACTGGCCAAACGGAAGCTGGCCGTCGGGGAGCAGGACATTGAGGCCGAGATTGCCCGGGCAGCCGAAGCCAACGGATATCTCACCCCAGACAAACAGCCCGACGTGGAACGCTGGATCAAGGACATCACCACGCAGGACGGCGTGACGGCGGAGCTGTATCGCAGCGATGCGGTCTGGCCGAGCGTGGCTCTCAAGAAGCTCTGTGAAAAACGGGTCCAGGTGACCGAGCTCGACTTGCAAAAGGGGTTTGATTCCAACTATGGCGAGCGGGTCCGCGTACTGGCGATCGTCCTCTCCGATCAGCGGCAGGCGCAGCGGGTCTGGGATATGGCTCGCAACAACGCGACCGACACCTACTTCTCGCAGCTCGCCCAGCAATACTCCGTGGAGCCTTCGTCGCGGGCCAACGGGGGAGAAGTGCCGCCCATCTGCAAGCACAGCGGCTCGCCGGAGATTGAGAAAGAGGCCTTCGCGCTCAAGGCGGGAGAACTCTCCGGCATCATCGCCCTGGAGGACCAGTTCATCCTGCTCCGCTGCCTGGGGCGGACTGAGCCAGTGCAGAAGGACTTTGCCGCCGTCGAAAGCGAGCTCCACAAGGACATTTTTGAAAAGAAGCTCCGCACCGAAATGAACCGCGAGTTCGAACGTCTGCGGGATTCCGCTCAGATTGACAACTTCCTGGCGGGGACCGTGCAGGCACCCAAGCGAAATGGCGCGCCGTCGGTTGGCTCAGTCAGGCCGGCCCTCGATGCCAACGGGGCCATTGCTCCGGCTGCGGCAACGTCGCCGCGCGGGCCGCTGAAGCGGTAGGACGGGTTACGCTAGAATGCGGGCATGTCCGAGCGCTTCTTTGTCGAACAGCCCATCACCGGCTCCACCGCGGAGCTGGTGGATGCGGAAGCGCAGCATCTGACCAAGGTGATGCGGGCCGCCGTGGGGGATGAGGTCGTCCTCTTCGACGGCAGCGGGGCCGAGTTCACCGCGAAGGTGGCCCGGATTTCCAAAGCCGCGGTGACGCTCGAAATCCTGGAACGCCGCGAGATCAATCTCGAGCCCCGCGCGGAGCTGACCCTGGCGGTGGCTCTTCCCAAGGGGGAGCGGCAGAAGTGGCTCGTCGAAAAGCTCACGGAGTTGGGTGCAGCGAGACTGGTCCCTCTCATCACCGAGCGCGGCGTCGCGCAGCCCGTCGATGCCGCCATCGCGCGATTGCGCCGCGCCGTCATCGAAGCCAGCAAGCAGTGCGGGCGGAACCGGCTGATGGAGATCGCGCCGCCACGAGAGGCAAGCGAGTATTTCGCGGACGACTCTCTGAGCATGAAGCTCATTGCCGAGCCCGGCGGCGAGACGCTCGGCTCCCTTCCTTCCGAGGTCAGCACGATCGCTTGCGCCATCGGTCCCGAAGGGGGCTTCACTCCTGCCGAATTGAAAGTCGCCCTGGAAAACCAATGGCGGCCGGTCTCGCTCGGCAGGAGCATCCTGCGCATCGAAACAGCCGCCATTGCGGTCGCTGCCTGGTCGGGGCTATCTTGAACGCCCTTCCCCCGACGGCATCATGAACCCTTGTGGAAGCAACGTTCCAGCCGCTTCACGGAGCATACTGAGAACTTTCTCGACTTCCTTGTGGGTGCGAGCGTTGTGGTTGATGACAATCAGCCCCTTGTACTCGGAGATGGTGCCGAAACCACCCATGTCCTCCCACGAGTCCGGCTTCACTGCTGTCGTGATGAGGTGCATGAGACGCTCGGCCCGGATTTCTTCCTCGGTCTGGGGCCGATTCATGCCGCCGGCCTCCATGCCAAAACCGCCCCCGGGCATTGCACCAGCGGCAGGCGGACCGCCACCAGCGCCGAACTGCGGCTGTATCCCCTTGGGAATCTTTGGCGTAGACAGGCTTCCGCCTGTTGGCGGAGTTCCCTTTGGTGTGGATGAGGCTTTGGGAGCGCTTCCCCCTGGCAGTGGACCATCCTCTGGGAGGAAACCTCCAGGTGGTAGTTCGACCCCGGAATCCGTTCTCGGTGCACTTCCCGAACCCGCTCCTCTCGGCATACCTGCACCAGCTCCAGGCATACCCATCATTCCAGGCATTCCCACTCCCGGACCCATCATCAATCCAGCGCCGGGGACCGGCGACGCCATCGCCAGCAGGTCGCGGCAGTTATAGACCTTCACCTCGCTGGCTCCGGACAGAGCTTCACTCGTCGAGATGATGAGAATGCCGTCGCGTTCGACGTAAGCCAACGTGTCAGCACCGAGTTGTTCGAGAATCAAATCGAGCACCATATCAACCCGCACTTGTTTGAGGTTGATGGTGATCGGCGTGTCCAGAACTCCCTCCCCTGCCGCTTCGTTGATCGCCTTGCGGTTGACGTAGATCTGGATGTCGGCGCTTTCCTTCAGAAATTCCAGCACATCTCGGAGTGGTATGTCCGGAAAATCCGCGTCGATTCTCATGGCGAGCTTCTCCTCGATGCTCGCGGCCTTCTTTGCCGCGGGAGCTCCGCCCCCTTCGCCCGCTGCGGTTCCCTTTTGTCCTTCGCCCGTTTGGGCCACCACCTGCGGAGTCTTGACTTGTACTCCTTCCGGCCAAAGCGCGACTGCGAGCAACCCCGCCGCCGCCAGGCCAGCCATTGATACTGTTCCGATTCTCATGATCCACCTCTTTCTGCGCCCCTGGGAAATTGAAGCCAATTGTGCGGCCAGACCGGCCGCGTCACCGAATTCTTCGAGAGCCAACTTGATCGCTGCTTCGCGGTCCAAGCCCTGAGCCAATAGTTCATCCAGCCGGTCTTCCATGTGAGTCCGAAACTCTTCCGCCACTTGCTCCCGCTGCTGCGGCGCAATCCGCAACAGACGGCAGAGGAGGGCGAGGTAAGTATCGAATTCTTGCTGAGACATGGGAGGAGGGAATGACGAAGCTCGAATGACGAATGTTGGGGTTAGCCGCTCGCTCCTTCGGCCCGTAGCCCGGCGAGCGACAGGATTTGCTGAATGACTTGCGCGTAGTCGGTCCACTCCGCGGCCTGCGCAGTGAGCCTCTTTTTGCCGGCAGCGGTCAGCTCGTACCATTTTCGTTTGCGGCCCGTGGAATCTTCCCACGAGCTGCGGATGAGCTTCTCTTCCTCCAGCCGGTGGAGGATGGGGTACATCGTGCCGGCTTGCAGATCGACCCTCGCGCCGCTGGTTTCGCGGACCTGCTTCTGGATCAGGTAGCCGTATTTCTTGCCGCCGGCCAGGACCGAGAGGATCATCAGATCCAGACTGCCGCGGAGCAGATCGCGTTGAAACTTATCGGACATCGCGGGCAGGTCTCCTTGTATTGCAGACCTATGTATAGCGTGGCGATATATTGGATGTCAAGAGGCGGGAGGGGGAAATGGCGAAATTCGAATGGCGAATTGTCGCGGCTCGTAGGAGTCGAGGTGCTTCTTCAGTTTCCCGGCATTTCCACCACTTCAAACGCCGATCCTTTGACCTTTCGCAACTCCTCATGCAGCGAGGGGATGCGTTCATCCGGGGCCGACGACAGGGCCCAATCGATGCCGTTGTCGGCGACCAGCATGCCGTGCTTCTTCAGTCCCTTGAGGATCGCCTGCACCTCTTTCGAGAAGCCACGGATGTCGAAATCAGGCTTGAGCCGTAGTCGTTCCCCCATGCGAGGCAGGTTCTCATCCGTCTTGCGGCTGGCGAAATGCGTGGCGGGAGCGACATAGGCTCGGCGTGAATTCTTTATGGTCACCCGCATGGCGTGATTGACCATCCCCTGCTCCAATTCGTCGTAGCGAATGATGGCGGGAAACAGCGGAAGGCCGGCGGCATCGGTGCTGGTCCAGCCGTCGGGCCTAAGTTTGTTGCTCTTCATGTCGAAAATCGCCGCACAGGCACACTGCCAGCCGCTATCGGTCTTTTTGAGCTGATAGAACTCATAAAGCTTCATCTTGCCGGGATCAACGACAATGGCGTGGCGATCCCCTCCCTCATTGGCCTTGTCTCGCTGAATGTCCTCGAGAGGCGGGGGCGTTTTGACTCCGCGGTCGGTCGTGTAACTCTTGGGCCACCCTTCGATGGTGACGCCATCGGGCAGCGGATACGGTCCCTTGTCCGATTCGTCGGGATACTCCACCAGCTTCAGGTCGACCAGCTTTTGGCCAGGCGGAACCAGAATGTACCCCATATCGCTGTTGCAGCGGAGCGGTTTGTCGTTGCCGATGGAAGCGACGATGGCGGCGGAGTTTTTGTGGACCGGCCACTTGGAAACGTCGGCGTTCCAGGGGTTGTCTGCCGGAAAAATCTGCATCGCGGCAACGATGGCGTCGGCCTCTTTCGTGTTGAACAGCGTTGGCTTATCAACCTTGGGCGCACCGTCGGCGGCCAGAATCAACAGCAGGATGGTCGGCCAGGACATGAAAGGCTCCGTATGATGAAAACCCGCGTGGGACGCGAACACTAGTGGGGCAATGGGTTGGAATTAACACATGATAGCAGATGGCGGTGAACTTCGCTTTTTGGACCCCTTTTCCAGGGAGCGGAACCATGTATCGAGCAGTGGAAAAGTATGTGGTTCGGTTGACGGCCGAGGAGCGAGCGGAGTTGGAGGCGATGACGCGGCAGCGGACAAGCAGCTGCGGGCCAAACCGCTGCTTCATGCGGACGAAGGTGAGAGGGGGCCGGCCTACCTGGACCAGCAATTGGTCGAGGAGTTCGGTGCAAGTTGGTCGAAAGTCACTCGGCTCTGGCAACAGTTGGTGTTGGAAGGTTTGCAGGCGGCGCTGAGACGGTGTATGGCGAGCAGTCGCCGCATTCCGTCGCTCACGTAGCCGTTCTCGCCATCCATCAGACAGACCAGATCTTTGCGGCGTTTCGGCTTGCGCTTCTTGCTCGACCTCATCCAGACGCTGGCCCTTCTTGCCAGCACGCACGACTGCTTCGCGCAGTGCTCCGAACAATTCCTGAGACTTGAGAAAACCGCGCTCTTGGGACAGAATCACGATTGGGCCTCCTGGACAGAACCGTGGTATTGGAACTTCCATCGTTCTATCCTGCGAGGCCCGACTTTTCTCCCCGTCGCCAGCATCACGCGCAACTCCCAAAATTCCTCAATACAGCAGCCGCGTTTAGCGAGTTACACCCTATTGCTTTGTATCGCGTTTGACGGTTGTGCAGTTGCTTCTGTGTTCTATCTTTAACCATGCAGCTCGTCATCACCGCTGTCGGCCCCGATCATGTTCGCCTGGCGGACCCGATCATTCACTACGTGACCGGGCAGGGGGCGAATATCGCCGAAATCCAGATGTATGACCATGACGAAGAGGCCCTCTTCGCCATGCTCCTCCGCGTGCAACTGCCGGCGGAGAAGCTGGCGGAGGTGCGGGGGGCGATGGTCGAGATTGGCCGCGAAACAAAGCTCTCCATTCGCGTTTGGTCGCCCGAAGAACGGGCCGATAAGCCGCGACTGGCGATTTGCGTCACGTACCGCCCCGAGGTGCCGCTGGCGCTGCTCAAGGCGATTCAGGACGGCCACATCCAGGCGGAAGCTGCTGTGCTGATCGGCAATCGGCCGGCCTGTCGGGGAATCGCGGAGCAGTTCGGAGTGCCGTGGGAGCTTGTTGGCGATAGCGAAGGGCGGACAAACGAAGAGCAGTTCATTGCCACGCTCGATCGCTATGAGGTGGACTACGTCGTCCTCGCCCGGTACATGCGGATTCTGCCGGCCGCCACCTGCTGGCAATATGCCGGTGGGCGGATCATCAATCTGCATCACGGTCTCTTGCCGAGTTTTCCCGGTTTGCGGCCATATCACGATGCCTACGCCGCGCGGATGCTCACTTACGGAGCCACCTGCCACTTCATCGTGCCGGAGCTCGACGCGGGAAACCAGATTATCCAGCAATCCACGTTCACCGTGCCTCCCGGAACAAAGCTCGACGAGATCATCCGCATCGGCCAGGAAGAAAACGAGCCCCGCTGCCTGGTCGAAGGAGTCCGCCGCGCCGTCAGCCGCGAGGTGCAGTTGCACTTTCACCGGGTCGTGGTGGGTGGTGGGATGCGGGGTTAGTCAAAGCCCCATCGCATAAAACAGAATTCCCGCGGCAACGCAACTTGCCAGCGTCACGAGCATCCCTTGCTTGAAGCGGAAAATAAGTAGCAAGGCGGCTGCCAGGAGCACGACATTTCCCCAGCGTGTGGATAACCACTCCGGCCAAAACCAGCGGATGTGCGGCAGATAGAAGAAAGACTGTGGCGGAGGAGCTGTCTCGGTTTCCGTCACGGCAGCGGCTGAAGTGCTGGTAACCTTAGTTTCTCCCGTCAACAAGCTGAGTCGTACCTCCGCGACGTTTTCAAACAGGACATGAATCCCAAACCAGATGGCCAGATTGAGCACAACTCCGACAACCGCGGCAGTAATCGACGACAAGGCGGCACTTAAGTTCAAATTGCCGCGGAGCCTTTCAATGTAGGGCGCGCCGAGACAGATCCAGAAGAAGCAGGGGACGAACGTGACCCAGACAGTGATGACCGAACCGAGTACGCCCGCGGCCAGCGGCGGCAGGCCGCCCGGATTGCGATAAGCTCCCATGAAGCCGACAAACTGCACGACCATAATCAACGGGCCGGGCGTGGTTTCCGCCATTCCCAAGCCATCCATCATTTCCGTCGGCTTCAGCCAGCGGAAGTGATGCACCGCTTGCTGGCCGATGTAGGAGAGAACTGAGTACGCTCCGCCAAAGGTCAGGACCGCGGCCTGGCTAAAGAAAATGCCTTCCTTGACATAAACGCTGTCCATTCCCAGCCACCACGCCAGCAACCCCAGCGGAGCAAACCAAAGCGTGAGCCAGACTGCCGAGACGAGCAGGCTTCTGGCGAGCGTCGGAGGAACGCTCTCTGCCGCGGCATCGACCGCTCGCTGCTCGTCCGCTGGTCCTGCGCCGTGCTGCTTGATGACTTGAAACGTCCCCGGCCAGAGTTTGCCGCCGAAGAAGCCGGTTGCTCCCGCCGCCAGGATAATGACTGGAAACGGCAGCTCTAGAAAGAAGATGCCGACGAAGGCCAGTGCGGCAATGGCGACCATCACGCGGTTCTTCAAGACCTTCTTGCCGATGCGAATGACCGCTTCCGCTACAATCGCGGCAACGGCCGCCTTGAGTCCGTAGAAAACGGCGTTCACTACATGCGAAAGGGTCGCCGCTTCCTGCGACTGGGCCAGCACATACAAAATGCTCAGTCCCATGATCGCCACAAACCCCGGCAGGATGAACAGTGTCCCGGCGACCAGTCCGCCGCGGGTGCCGTGCAGCAGCCAGCCGATGTAGACAGCGAGCTGCTGGGCTTCTGGCCCCGGCAGCAGC
>SXOA01000020.1 GCA_005778405.1 Planctomycetaceae bacterium | reverse complement strand
ACAGGTGCGGCAGCTCGTCGAGCGATGTCTTGCGGAGGAGGGAGCCGAGGCGGGTAATGCGCGGATCACCTTGCGTGGCCTGCATCACTTTGGCCCCATTTTCCAGCACCCGCATCGAGCGAAACTTCCAGACCTGGATTTCCTTGCCGTCCAGCCCGTAGCGGAGCTGGCGGAAGAAGACCGGGCCGCGGCTGGTGAGCTTGATGGCCAGGGCAATGAGCGTCATGGGAACGGCTGCGCAGGCCAGGATGAGGCCGCCGACCACGACATCGAAGAGCCGCTTGACGACGCCGTCGACGCCGTAGAGAGGGTTCTCGAACACGCTAACCGCGGGAAGGCCGCCGATGTCCGTCCACCGCGAGTGAAGCAGTTGGAAGACGAAGAAGTCGGGAACGATGTAGACCGAAGCGGTGCTGTCGGCCAGCTTGGCGAGCACGCCGCGAATGCGATCTTCGGCCCGCATGGGGAACGTGATATAGATGCGGGTGACGAAGCCGGCTTTGGCGTCGGCCACCAGATCCTCGATGCCGCCGATGCGGGTTTTCAGTCCCGGCGGCAAATTGGGATTGCGGTCCTCGGGGCGGTCGTCGTAGAAGCCGGCGAGCTTCAGGCCGAGCTCCGGTGACTGCTCGATATTGCGGGCGAGTTGAAAGCCCAGCTCATTCACGCCGACAACGGCGAAGGACTGGGTGTTGATGCCGCGAGTCCAAAGTGCCCGGCAGACTTGACGCAGAACGGTGTGCGAAGCTACTGCCAGCAGCGGCGTACAGACCAGCCACAGGGCAAGGAGCGAACGGGGAAACTCCGCCAGCCGGCCCGTGGCAAAGCCGATGGCCGCGAGGATGGCGAACGAGCCACTCCAACTCAAGAGCGAGCCAAAAATCTCCCGCTCGGGAGACGCCCCCCGCCAGGAGCGGTACATGCCGCCGAACTCCGCCACCAGGTAATGCACGATCACCGCTGCCGCTCCATGCAGCGAATAGTCCGCTGTCGCTGCCCCGGTAAACCGCAGGGCGAGCAGCAATCCCCCCGCCACGCTGGCGGCATCGGCCAGGCGGAGAAGCGAACTGCCCAGCGAAAAGTGCTGGTGGATGTGGCGCGACGGCAGAGCCATGGGTAGGATCGGCGGGGTGAGAGTTTCCGCCGGCGGCAAGAGGAACTACCGGCTGGAAAATATAGGTTGCAATCCCCTGCTTGGGACGCTTGTGTGGCCGCACAATTCGGCCGGCCTGCTCCTAGGCCGCTACAACCGTTACCTCGAGAATCTGAACCCGTGGGAATGTCGCCGGGTGGCTATTTTGACCGTCTCGATTTCTGGACACGATTCAGAATGCCCAACCATCCCGCCAACAGGCCGCCGAGGACCAGGCCGACGGCCAGGACGGCGTAGAACAGATAGGGATAGGGGAGATAGTCTTCCAGCCCGTGTCGCATTTCCGAGCCGACGATGGCTACGAGCGTGGCCAGCGGAAAGAAGAAGGCAACTAGCAGGTTGAGCCGATGGGATTGCACGGCCATCTGATGCGCGGCGGCGGCTTGCTCTTCGGACTTCTTGGCGACGGCGAATTCCAGGGCGTGCCGCACGTCGCCATAGAGCAGTTCGGCCGTCCGCTCGATTTCGTAGGCCCTGTCCCGGAAATTAATCAGATCGCGATCCGCGGAAAGGAGCTTGCGGGCGTCCTGCAAGGTGGCGTTCAGGTTTCGGGCGCTCCGCTGAATGGGGCCCATTGCGTCGAGAATGGTGAAGTACTCATCGACCGATCCGGCGACGTCCTCCTGCCGGTCCATTTTGTCGATGATTTCGGCGTACTCGTTCAAATGCTTGGCGAGCGCCGCCGCGCCGCCTCCCATCTCGTTCGATAGCCAGGTTCCATCCGGCTTGCGCCAGAAGAGCCGTCCCTTGCGGTCGGGCTCATCTTTTTTCGGCGGAGCGTGCAGCACGAGCAGCAGATGTCCTTCCGCCATCATCGCCCGCTGCCGGCCGGCTTTTTCGCCGAGGCGGGAGCGGAACTCCGCGGGGACTTCCCAGGTCGCGGGGAGAACGGATTTTTGCGGTGCGGGCATACTTTCTGGGTGTTAAGTTTACGGACTCTGCCAGCCGCCGCGGTTCTTGAGCGCAATGACGGCATCTACCAGCTCATCCGGCCCGTCGCGAAGAACGTCGCAGACGGGGAGGCAAAATTCGTCGCGAATCCGCTCGCGCTCGCGGGCAGCTTCGGAAGCATTGACCCGCCGGCTGTTCACGCCGATTCCAATCACTTCGCATCTCTGATGGATATTCGCCATCACTTCGAAAATATTCTTGATTTTCGCAAGTGGAGGAATGGCAACGTTTTCCACTCCCGTCACACGGTCGCGGCCGATCTCGTAGCACAGAATCAGAGCCTGCGGAGCACAGCCGTGAAGCAGACTGAGTGTGACACCGCTGTAGGAGGGATGGACGAGGCTCCCTTGTCCCTCGACGAGCAAAATGTCGTGATGCTGATTCTCGAGCACCAGCTTCTCCGCGGAGCCGCTGACGAAGTCGGCGACGATGCAGTCGATGGGCAGGCCGTCCCCTTCAATCATGATGCCGGTCTGGCCGGTGGCGATGAACTTGGCGTCCTGGCCCCGTTTTTTGAGCCCGTTGGTCACTTCGACAGAGACCACCATCTTGCCGATGCTGCAATCATGGCCGACGGTATGCACCCGCAGGCAATCGGGCCGCAGGCCGACGCGGCGGGCAATCGACTTCTCGGAATTCTTGCGAATGTCGGTCAGCTTCACACCGCTCTTGGCGGCGGCCGCGGAAAACTCAGGGTCGGCGCAAAGAAAATCGTGCAGGCCCGAAATCACTTCCATTTTCCGCCGGCTGATGGCGTCCAGAATGATGGCCCGCCAACTCGCGGGAATCTTGCCGCCTGGTGGCGCGATGCCCAGCAGCAACGTGTCCGCCTGTGGCGCGTCATCGAGCTTTCCCACGATGGGGACATCGCCGACAACACCGAGCAATTCCTGGCTGCTCCTGCCTTGCTGCGTACTGTCGAGCAGCGCCACGACCTCCGGCCGGCGATAGCGAATCACGTTCGCCGCGGTCTTGCCGGCATGCGGTTCGGTGTGTCCTTCCGTCAGGATGATGATTTTGCGGGGCATATTCGGAGCGTGTGGGAACCTTGGGTAAGAGGAAACAAGCGATGATAGCCGAACAGGAGTTTCTATGGCACTGCTCCAAACCGGATGCTCGTCGGGTGCTCCGCCGAGCGATGGATGCGATGAGTGGCCTTGATAAAGTCCTCGGGCTTGGCGAGGTAAATGTTGGGGACAAATTTTTGCGGGTTGCGGTCGACGAGCGGAAACCAGGTGCTTTGGATTTGCACCATCAGACGGTGCCCCTTCTGGAAGCGATGGAGCACGTCAAGGAGCTCGATCTTGACTTTCGCGGGCTCGCCGGGAGTGAACGCCTCGGGCTTCTCAAAGCTGTTCCGAAAGCGGCCGCGAAAGACTTCGCTCCGGAGCATCATTTGATAGCCGGGCTGGTTGGCGGCATCGGGGGAGTCGGGGAAGACGTCGATCAGCTTGACGATGAAGTCGGCGTCGCTGCCGGTGGTGCTGACCCAGAGTTCGACGTCGAGCGGGCCGGCGACGGTCAGGTCTTCCTTCATGGGCTCGGTCTGATAGACCAGCACATCGGGGCGGCGGGCGGCGAACCGCTGGTCGTCGGTCATGTACTCATTGGGCATCACGGCCGTGATCTTCTCGGTGGAGGGAACGGGTTTGGCCGGGTCGCTGATGTATTCGTCGAAGCCGCTGGTTTTGGTTCCAGGGCTGGCCGGCTTGTTCCCCTCCAGCTTGCCGCCATCCGCGAGGAAGAGCTGCTGGCCCTTCCGTCCTTTCGGCGGCCAGGCGTCGAAGGTCCGCCAGGTGTTGCTGCCGGTTTCAAAGACGGTTGCTTCCGCCGGGGCCGGCAGCTTCTCACCCTTGAGGTATTTTTCGAAGAAGGGGAACTCAATTTCCGCACGGTAGAAGGCCGCGGTCTTGCTGCCGAAGTTTGCCGAGCCCAGCTTGTCACCGTCGCCGCCGGCCCAACCGCCGTGGGCCCAGGGGCCGACCACGAGGACGTTGTTCACGCCGGGGTTCTGGGCCTCAATGGCCTGATACGATTTGAACGAGCCGTAAAGGTCTTCGGCATCGTACCAACCGGTGACGACCATGACGGTGGGGGCGACGTTTTTGAGGTGGGGCATGATGGCCCGCTTTTTCCAGAATTCGTCCCGGTTGGGGTGCTGCATCATCTCGTTCCAGAACGGGACCGCATCCTTGATGAGCGTTTTGTTGACGCTTTCCATTGCTCCCGCTTCCAGGAAGAGCTTGTAGCCGTCGGGAGTGGGATACTGAATTGGCGGCGACTTGTCGGTCGTCGGCATCGGGCGGGCGGCTGCGTTGTTCCCCAACCAGCGGAACGCATGGGCGAGAAAGAACGCCCCGTTGTGCAGAAAGTCGTCAAAGTACCAGTCTCCTACCGGGGCCTGCGGCGAAACGGCGATGAGATTCGGATGAGCGTCAATCATCCCCGCCGACGCATAAAAGCCGGGATACGAAATGCCGAACATACCCACCTTGCCGTTATGCCCCGGCAAATTCTTCACGAGCCAGTCGATTGTGTCATAGGCGTCGCTGCTTTCGTCGGTGTCTTTGGCTGTTTGCTTAACCGGGACATGTGGCGTCACCTGCACGAACTCGCCGCCGGACTGGAACCGCCCCCGCACATCCTGATTGACGAAGATGTATCCCGCTTTCACGAAATGCTCGCTCGGCCCGAGCCCAGCCGGGAATTTATCCGTTCCATACGGCCCGCTGGAATAGGGCGTTCGCTTGATGAGGATCGGGTACTTCTTGGTCGTATCCTTCGGAGAATAAATCGCCGTGAACAGCTCCACCCCATCCCGCATCTTGATCTTCACTTCCAGCTTGCTGTAGTGCAGGCGGATATAGCTCTCACGCTCGGCAGCGGCTGGATCCTGGGCGATAAGGAAAGCTGGGAACGCAAGTAGGAAGACGGAAATGGCGAGCAAGCGAGTGGCGCGAGTCATGGATGCGTTCTCAAGGGAATGGCGTAAGAACGATTGCTGGAACTTGACCCTACCGAGCTTGTCTCGGTCGGTGAACATGATTCTGCACTAGAAAACAGTCGCCGGAAACCATGCCATGCCCCTGCAGAGTTTGGCGCGGTAGAGCAAGTGACTCTAGCCCGCAAGAAGTGTTAAGAGCTCGCGTCCAGGTACCGCCTCGTCAAATCCCCATAAGCGTCCACCCGCCGGTCGCGGAGGAACGGCCAGTGGGTGCGGACGACGTCGACAAGGCCCAGGTCGCAGGGGACGATAAGCAGTTCTTCGTTCTCGTGGGAGCCTTTGGCGAGCAAGTTGCCATTGGGATCGCTGAGGAAGGAGCCTCCCCAGAATTGCAGGGCCCCTTCGCGGCCGACGCGGTTGGGGGCGGCGACGAAGACGCCGTTGGCGATGGCGTGGCTCCGCATCATCGTCTCCCAGGCGCTGTGCTGGCTGGCCCCGTATTCGTCCTTCTCGTCGGGGAGCCAGCCGATGGCCGTCGGATAGAAGATGATTTCGGCTCCGGTCAGGGCGGTCAGGCGGGCAGCTTCGGGGTACCACTGGTCCCAGCAGATGCAGACGCCGACGCGGCCGAATTTCGTATCGAAACTGCGGAAGCCGAGGTCGCCGGGAGTGAAGTAAAACTTCTCGTAGTACAGCGGGTCGTCCGGGATGTACATCTTGCGGTAGAGCCCGAGCTGCGAGCCGTCGGCGTCGAAGACGACAGCCGTGTTGTGGTAGAGGCCAGCCGCACGCTTCTCAAACAGTGAGCCGACGATGACGACGCCATGCTTCTTCGCTGCGGCCGCGAGCGCCTGACTGGTCGGTCCCGGAATCGGCTCCGCCTGCGCGAATTTGGCGTGGTCCTCGGTCTGGCAGAAATACTGTCCCGCGAACAGCTCCTGCAAGCAGACGATATTCGCCCCTTTCGCAGCCGCTTCCGAGATGCGGGCCAGCGCCTTCTCGACGTTGGGCTGTTTTTCCTCGGTGCAGGTCATCTGCACGAGGGCGATGGAGACAGTGCGCGTGGTGGTGGAGTAGGGCATGGGGACTAAGTTATCAAACGACTTGTTCGCAGATGAGTGGTCGCAGAGCAAAGACTGCCATTTTCGAGAGAGGCGAATTAGTCAAAACGGTGAAGAGGCTCCTTTTTCCTTGGGCCGAAGTGAATCCAGAAAGCGGCGGACATCTTCGTCTTTCAACGTGGATTCGAGTCCGCCGGCCCATAGCGCGTAGAGGTGGTCCCGGTCCACAATCATTCGCACGTGGATCACAATCGGTTTGCCGTCGATTGTCTCGGTGAAGGTCATTTCCTTGCCGGGGTGGCCAGCGACCTGGAAGTCGCTCGACCGGATCAAATTTCCTTTTGGCAAAATCTGTCGAACCTTAATGGCCAATTCCAAAATCTCTGGTGTGGATTCTCGACCAGTCCCTTGGATTCGGCTCAACAAACCAGCGGAGCTTGACATAGCGGCGAAATAAGGCCCCTCCGGCCCCAGCGCGCGAGAACTCCCTAACGTCAGCGTATCAAATCCGTTTCGCGGAAATGACAGCGCCTTCGCGGTCGGCCGCTCCAGGGTGTAGTCCCCTAAATAGGAATCGGTCTCCCACTTTACTTCGCCCGGATTCGATTGCTTCCACTGCGTTTCCATAAACTCGGCCGGCAGCTTGCTCGAACGGGCCAGTTCTCGCGGCATGAGATTGACCGCCATCCGATACACGCCCATGCCGACAAAACCTAGCAGCACGAGCAGCAACATCACACCGCCGCCGATGCCCAGGATCAGTCCCCACGGCATTTTGTTGGGCGAGGGTGCTGGCGAATACTGCGGATACATGGGGCGAGGGGTGGTGGAATAGGGCATAGGGGAGAAAGGCAAAATTCGAATGGCGAATGACGAATGAAAGGCGGACGAATCAGCATTCGCCATTCGTCATTCGGGCTTCGTCATTTTTTAAACGCTGCCACTATGTTCGGACGGAACATGAAGTAGAGGAGGATCACGGGATAGACGAGTCCCAGGCAACTGCCGAAGGTGCCGCCGAAAATGCCGCCATAGGCTCCGGCCGCAGCGGGGCCGCCACCAGCGGCGTTGGCCTTTTCCAGCAGGGCGGGAAAGACAAACACGATGTTGATAATGGTTGAAAGCACGACAGAGATGACCGCATAAATGCCATAGCCAATCGAGAGAGTACGCCCATAGGGCTTGAGTTGGAGCAGCCCGACGCCGCCGCCAATCAGGGCTGCCATGGCGACGAATCCCAGGAGCACCCCCACCTGCGTGAAGGTGCGATAGAAGGCGCTTTCCTCCATGAGTTGCAGGGCCGGGTTGTCCTTGGTCATTGCCGGGTTGAGGGGGACAAAAATCAAGCCCACAGTCCCGATGACACTGCACAGACCCAGCGCACCGAAGAGGATATTGATGATTCCCAGCACCGTAGCCGCCGTCGGCTTTTGCGGGCCGGCCGGATAGTTCTGCTCGCTGAACTGGGACGGGGGCTGATAGGGGTTGGTGCTCATGGGGGACTTGCGAAGGGAAAGGAGGGGGAGGAAATGACGAATTCCGAATGGCGAATGACGATTGCAGACTCGTCCGCGTTTCATTCGTCATTCGCCATTCGAATTTCGTCATTTGTTCATCCTACGGACTCCCGCCTCTAGTTGCAAACCGCCCTGGCATCGGACAGTCTGATGGCATCCTGCCTTTCGCCTCTTTCCCAGGAGCTGAACATGCCAGCCGTCACCCGCCGCGATTTCTTGCAGACCTCCGCCGTCGCCACCACCGCAGCCGCCTTGGCTTCTTCCGCTGCGGTCGCCAAAGCGGCTGCGGCCGACGTGCTCAATGTCGCGCTCATCGGCTGTGGCGGGATGGGGACGAACCATCTGCGGAATCTGGTGGCCCGCAAGGATGTGAAGCTATCGTATGTCTGCGATGTGGATGCCAACCGGCTGGCCGCTGCGGCGAAAATTGTGGAAACCTCGGGCACCAGCGGCGTGCAAGCGGTGAAGGACCTGCGGAAAGTCCTTGACGACAAGACCATCGACGCCGTCTGGATTGCCACGCCCGACCACTGGCATTCCCCAGCCGCCATTCTGGCTGTCGATGCCGGCAAACATGTCTATGTCGAAAAACCGGTTAGCCATAACATTCGCGAAGGCCGCCTGCTGACCGAGGCCGCCCGCAAGCAGAAGAAGATCGTGCAAGTCGGTACCCAAAGCCGCTCGACCCCCCACTGCATGCGAGCGGTGGAAATCATCAAGGAAGGGACGATCGGCGAGGTAAAGGTCGCCAAGGCATGGAACAGCCAGCTCAGGAGCAGCATCGGCAAACAACAGCCGAGCTCGCCGCCGGACTACCTCGATTTTGACCTCTGGCTCGGCCCGGCTCCCAAGCGGGAGTACCAGTCCAATCTGCTCCCCGGAGTTTGGCGCTGGTTCCGCGACTTTGGAGCCGGCGATATTGGCAACGACGGAGTGCATGACATCGACGTTGCCCGTTGGGGGCTCGGCGTGACGGGCAACCCCAGCACCGCCACCGGTCTGGGGAGCAAGTTCTTCTTCGATGACGACCAGCAGTTCCCGGATACGCAGTACTGCGTCTTCGAATGGCCCGGCGACGGCACGCCCGCCAGCAAGCGGCAGCTCATCTTCGAGCAGCGGGATTGGTCTCCCTACGTCCAGGAAGGATACGAAAACGGCGTCGCCTTCTACGGCACCAAGGGAGTTATCATTATTGGCCACACCGTCGGCTTCCAGGTTTTCGGCCCAAGAAACAAACCGGGTGAGACGGGAAGTGGTTCGGCAGACTTGGTCGCCCACCACACCAACTTCATCGAGTGCGTGAAGAGCGGCAAACGGCCCAACTCCGATGCGGAAGAGGGGCATCTCTCCGCCACGCTCGTCCACCTCGCCAACATCACCTGCCGCCTGCAAAAGACGCTGCACTTGGACCCGGTGAAGGAAATCATCACCAGCGACGACGCAGCCAACAAACTCGTCCGCCGCAATTACCGTGATGGTCACTGGGCAGTCCCGAAGGGGGTTTAGGCGAGCGGCCTGCGTGAGCTGGCCGGTAATTTCGCACCTGTGGGAGGTTCACTTCGGCGGTTCGACGTGACCGGCCAGCTTACGCAGGCCGCTCGCCAGTCAGTTCTTTGCGCACAGGATTTCACCTGGCAAAAGCTACCTGTCCTCATTCCGCCGCGTTACACTGGATTGCAGCCCAGGGGATTGTTCATTTTCAAGAAGCGGGCGGAAACCCGCCGGCTGGAGAGTCGCCATGACCACGGTTTCTTGTCCCAAATGCCGCGACCAGGTGAGCGTGCCCGCGAGTGCGCCGCGGAGCGCCCGCGTCCGCTGCCCGCTGTGCCAGGAAGAGTATGAACTGGCCGACGCGCTGGCCCAGTTGCCGCCGGCACTGATCATTGTGAGCGCTGGGGTCATGGAAGAGCCGGTGCTGGCGAGCATGGGCGGGATGGAGGCTGGCGAAGGCGGCGGCTTTGACAATCGTTTCGGCGAAGGCTCCGGCAATGGCTATTCCACGAACGTTCTGGAAGCGGAGCCGTCCCAAGCCGGCATGGTCTCCGCCCCCACTCCCGCTTTCCGTTCGGCTCCGCGGCCGAAGCGGAAGGAAAAGAGCATGGTGGGAGAGCTGGTCAAAATTGTGCTAGGGGGAGTGGTGGGAATCGGGCTGGCAATTGTCATCTTGTGGTGGGCCGCGGGAGTGGACTTGGGGCTTGCGCCGACGGTTCGCAAGGTGAGCTGGCTCAAGTGGGTGTTGCCGCCTAAGTTTCGTGACGCGGCTGACAAGGATCAGGGGAACAAGGAAGAGAATCCCGCTGAAACGCAGCCCATCCATGCCGGCAATGAAAAGCCGAAGCCCAGCAGCAACGGAAAGTTAGGGAGCGACCCGCGCTTTGATAACGCGCTGAAGTCCAGCGGTACTGCGAAGGCTAGCGGCGAATTCGGCAAGAAAGAGGATCCGCTGGATGTCTCCGATCCGTTTGCGCCCGAAAAGGGTGGCGGAGGGATTGGCGAACTCAATATTGAAAGCCCCCTGTCGACCGAACCCAAAAAGCCGGGACCGGCCAAGACCAAAACAAAGCCGGCAACTTCCATCGAAGAGCCGAGCAGCGATGATCCTTTCAGTCTGCCGGAGAAAAAAAAACCGGCCAAGCCAGCCGAACCGACTGAACCGTCCGCAGAGAAGCCGGCTGAAAAACCTGCCGAAAAGCCCGCAGCCGAGAAACCGGAAACGGACAAGCCGAAGGAAGAAACTTCAGCTGAAAAACCTAAGGAAGAGAAGCCCGCAGTGAAACCAGCAGAGCCGGTCGAGACCCCCGCCAAAGAAACGTCTACTGCCGGGAATCTGGCGGCTGGCATTAGCGCGGCCAATACCGCGGCCAAGGCGTTCGACGCCACCGACGTTGCAGACAGAGATTCCCGCCGAGCGGCGGTCGAGACTCTCTACAACGCCTATGCCGGGCTGGGCCGTGCAATCGAGCAGACCAATCTGGAGGATGCCGACAATACGGAAAACCTGTCCGCTCTGCGGCCCTCGCTGATCCAAGCCGCCAATGAGCCGGTCAAGCTCAATTCCATCGGCTCGCTGGCGGCAAAAGAGCTCGACACAGCCGATGCCGACGGCGGCATTTTGCTGGCGGGCACGGTCAAGGATTTTCGTGCGACGGGGACCCACTTCGAAACGACGTTGGAACTGGTAAAAGAAAGGCGGCTGGTGATCGTGGTTTCCGCCAAAAACCCGCAGGACAGTTACAAGGTCGATGACCAAGTCGTGATCCTGGGCTCGATTGTCCGCGATCCCAAGGAAAAACTGGCTGGCTATAAGGGGGAGGCTGCCGTCGTCGTTAAGAGCGGCCATGCGATGGTCCTGCCGACGGAGAAATCGCCGTAGCCACAGGCGGCCCGCCTGTGAGCTGTTCCTCACGCGTGCATTTCGCTATCGCTCATGCACCCTACTTCTCACCCGCCGAGTCGCTGCCCCGGTCCCTTGGACCGTCGCACCTGGCTCAAGATCGGCGGTTTGAATCTAGGCGCCCTCGCCGTGGGCTTGCAGCCATCGCTATCCGGCGTGCTTGCCGCGGCGGAGCAGCAGACGGAGATTAACAAAGACTTTTCGGTCATCCTCTTTTGGGCCAACGGCGGGCCGAGCCACCTCGATCTCTTCGATCTCAAGCCGGCGGCTCCGGTGGAATTTCGCGGGCCCTTCAAGCCGATTCGCACGACCGTCCCTGGTATGGAGATCACCGAGTTGCTGCCGCGACTGGCCGGCATCGCGGACAAGTTCACGCTCCTCCGCAGCCTGCACCACGAGCGGAATGAACACTCCGGCGGCACGCATCGCTTCTTGTCCGGCTATCCCTCCCGAGCCGCCAATCTCAACCACGGCGAATATCCGGAGATTGGCTCGCTGGTCACCAGAACGCTCGACGGCGATCTGCCAGCCGCGATTTCCCGGCCGCGCGAGATTCCACTCTTTGCGGCGAATACCAGTTTCTACGGCGGCGGGCCGGCGTATCTCGGACCGGCCTACGCGCCATACATGCCTGCTCCAAACCCGTCGACCGCGACGGGGGATAACGAATACGACCCGGTGCCGATTTACAATACGGGGGGCGGGCAGGACGACCTGGCGATCTCGCGGGCGGGTGTTCTCAGCCTCAACCGGCGGATGGGTTTGCTGCAGAACCTGGACGCTCTTCCGCGGCAGCTTGACCGGAGCGGCTCGATGGCAGCTCTGGATCGCTTCCAACAGCATGCCGTGGGCATGCTCTCCAGCACCCGCACCCGCGAGGCCTTCGATCTTGATCGCGAAGACGAGCGAACCCGCGATCGCTACGGCCACACCCATTTTGGCAAGAGCCTGCTCACCTGCCGACGCTTGATTGAAGCCGGCGTGCGGTTCGTGCAGTGCCAGGCGGAATTTCGCCTGCAACCGGAGACAGGGGTCACCAGCAACTGGGACGACCATTCCGTCAACTCGCATATATTCAAAGCCTTGGAAGAGAAGCTCCCTTCCTTCGACGAATCGGTTTCGGCCCTGATTGAAGATCTGTCGCTCCGCGGACTCGACCGCCACGTGCTGTTCATCTTCTGCGGCGAATTCGGCCGCACGCCAAAGATCATGTACAACTCGCCGGACCGCCGCCCCGGGCGCGACCACTGGAACAAGGCGATGAGCGTGCTGCTCGCCGGCGGCGATCTGAAAATGGGGCAAATCATCGGCAAGACCAGCGCCAAAGCCGAAGAGCCGGTCGAGCGCGTGATGGACAGCAACTGCCTGCTCGCCACTCTCTATCGCCGCTTCGGCATCGACACGGACCGCACGTATCTGGACAACTCGGGGCGGCCCATTGCCATTCTGCCGAGCGGCGCGCCGATCCGGGAATTGTTTTGAAGCCCGGCCTTAGTCCTCGTAATGCCGCTCCGGAAGTGGCGGCTCATGGACAATCAGCCAAGGGTGATAGGCGGCCTTCTGGTAGTCTCCGGCAATTGACCGATGGTGAAGCACGACATGAAACTTGTAGTCGAGCCGAAAATCGTCCTGATTATCGGCCGCGACTTCGAGCGCGGATTCGACTTCCACGGGAGTGATATTGAAACGGGTGCCAATCATTTCCGCGTAGCGGCTGGCTTCGCGCTGGTGAAAGACCGAACAACGCCTGAGATATTCCTCACGAAGGCCGAGCACCCCCAAGGCGGCGAAGAAGATGGCCAGCAGAATTCGCAGTCGCACATTCATGGCATTCAGAGTTTACAGCCTCCAGTACTGTGTCAGGAAAAAACTCAAACAGTGTTTTGGTGGCGGGACTCTAACGAAAGCTACCGCGTTTGCGACATCATCGCCGGCGGGGCGATGCTCAGCAAGGCGTCGATACGCTGGATCAAGCTGCTGCCGGGAGATTCCGCGGCGTCAAAACGGGACTCGCGGTCGGCGGCGGTAAATTCCCCCTGGCAGTGGAGACAGCTCATCCGCCGCCCCAAATACTCCGCCTTGATCCGCACGTGACGACCGCAGGTCGGGCACTCTTGAAAGAAATGAGCTATGGGCACTGGCAACCTCCTTTTACCACGGCCTGCTATCGGAACGGCTGAAAGTCTAACCGACAAGCGGCATCGATGCAAATAATTCTGCCGCAAAAGTCCGTTTGGGGGGCTGCCGCTCGCGTAAGCCCCCGCGCAACTCGTTTTGCCGTCAGACCTTAGCAAGACTGGGCTAGCTTTTAGGAGGGAGATGGAAGCCTAAGGTTCGCGATCGGGGGAGATTGCCGGCATTCCATTCGGTTTCGCGTTTGCTCCATCGACAGCGGGCATTGCCCCAGGTCTCCACAACGGCGGTTGGGCTCGGAGAATTCGTCCTGGTTCCGTTATCCTGAAGCGAACGCTGTCGTAGATTCCTGGTGCGTGATATCGGCGATTCATGGGCAGAAGAAAATCACGGAAGGTAGTCAAGCCTCTCGCTGGAGATCAACGAATCGCTGACCAAAGCCGCGCCTGGCGTTTCGGGCTGCTTTGTCTGGCGGTCGCCTGCCAGTTTGCAACGCTGCTCATTGCCTGGCCCGCCTGGAATGTTCGGCTGGACCCGGTGAATCTGCCGCTCATTCTCCTGCCTCAATTCTCTTTTGGACTGTTGCTGGTCGGTTCTCTGGCCATCGTGCTCGTTCGGCCGGCCGCGGGAGTCTGCATACATGCGGGCCTATTCGTTGCGGCCTGCGTATTGGACCAGACCAGAATCCAGCCGCAGGTGATCTCGCTGATAGTGCTCATGGCTGCTTGCGCACATCGGGAGGGAACGTGGTTTGCCCGCTGGTATTTGGTGGCGATGTGGTTCTGGTCCGGATTACACAAACTCCTCTCGAACGAGTGGCTAGGCTGGGGGTCGTGGAGCTTTCTCGAAGCGTGCGGAATCGATGGAGATCGCTGGCATCTCCATTTTGCACTGGCCGCGGCGGGGGGAGAGATTCTTCTGGCTATGGCGGCGGTTTTCTGGCCGCGCCGCGCCGCTTCGGGCTGCGTTATGCTGCACCTGGGAATTCTGCTGGCTCTGATTGTGCGAAATCACAACCCCAGCGTGTGGCCGTGGAATCTGGCGACCGCCGTGGTCGGAGCGTGGATTCTCTGGCAGCCGGTCGCATCCGTCGCGCCTCGCCTGGAGCGCTTGAGGCAAGGACTGGCGATTGCGCTGTTCATTCTGCCGGCGGCATATTACGTGAATCTGCTCAATCCGCATTTGGCGTTCGTGCTTTACAGTGGCAACATGCCCCTCGCCTACCACACCACCCCCACACAAGTGTCGGAACTCGGCGGCTGGCACGGATTGACGGTCCCCTTTCCCGATTCCCCCCGCCTCTACTTACAGGCCTTCCGCCAGAAAGCCGCCGCCGGGGATAAACTGGCCATCATCGATCCTCGATTGGGACAGCCGGATCGCTATTACGTGATGACCTCCGGCGGATGGGTCGAGGAGATCTTGCGCGAACGCTTTTTGACCGCTGGGAGCGGCGAGGTGGAAGGGATCGAACTGGCGCATCCCGCCAGCGTATGGCGAGTCGAGCGGCTGGGGATTTCGCTGGAATTCGCTGAGAATCGATTGGAAACGTCGGCCGTTGCGTCCGGTCCGCGGATTTCGGATCGCGCGCTGCAGGAGCTGGCAAGTCTTCCCAATTTGCAACAAGTGGAGATCGAAGACGCCGCGATTACGGATGACGGACTCGCGCATCTTCTGGACCTTCACCGGCTGGAAATCCTGCGGATCAGGCGTTGCAACATCACTGACAAGGGGCTGCGGCACCTCGCGGGACTGAGTCGGCTGCGCGGACTGGAACTCCAAGAAACGCAAGTCACTTCCGCGGGACTGGAGATCCTGGATCGCTGGCCGGAACTCAAGGTTTTGCAACTCCCCGGCGCTCCGATCGATGCTGCCTGCCTGGCCCGCATCGGCAAGCTGCAAAAACTGGAATGGCTGGACCTCAGCGGGACTAACATCTCCAGCGCCGGCCTGGCCAGCCTGACAACGCTTCAGAATTGCACTTGGATCAGCCTCGCTCGCACCGCCGTCGATGACCAGGGCCTGCCACACTTGAGCCGCTTGCCCAACCTGCAAGTCATCGAGCTTGCGGGAACCAAGATCAGCGATGCCGGGCTGGTCTCTTTGCAGTCGCTGACGAAACTCGAGTACCTCAACCTGCGAGAAGCCGCGGTCTCCGAGGCGGGCGCGGCAAAACTTCAAAAACTACTGCCGGCCTGCCAGGTCGTGCGGTGAAACAATCGCTCCCAAACGCTGCGGCTGATTCCACCTCTTCCAGCGCTGCCACACCCAGGGAGTGAAGGCCAGGGCGAGAAAACCAAGCAACGTGGCATCCATGGGGCCGCGGGAACTGACGTACTGGATGATAGGGGGACGCTTGACGGTTTCCTGGCGGGCGTCCGCAGAGAAGTAGAGGTCGGCGGGAGCCGGTTTGTAGGGCCAATAGTCTTCGAACTCGGTCAGCCAGAATTCGCTGGGGCCGGTTGTCTCGGGCAGGGTCAGGTGTTTGAGCAGCTCGGTTTTCTTGTCCGCAGAAAGCTTGTCCGACCAGGCGACCGAGCCGGTCCAAGGGGACTCCTTGGTCAGGTCCCCCTGAAACCGTTTGTCGGCGACGAAGAAGATGCGGAGCAGACGCTGACTCGCATTCAAGGCTTCGGCGGCTTTCGACGGGTCGGGTTCGCGGTAGGGGAAGAGGGGACGGTCGGTCTTGAATGAAAGTCGCAGCGCGGCCGCGCCGAGTTGTTTCTCTGCCTGCTGCCCTTCTTCCTTGGCGACTTTGAGGGCGGTGATCTTCCAGCCTTGCTCCACATAAGGCTTCACCCAGGCTTCCACTTCGGGCGAGAATTCGTAGCCGTGGTCCTTGAGCCAGGCGACGAGAGCGGCAGCGGAAGTCGCTTCCAGCACCTGGGCGTTGAAGCCGGCGACCTTCTTTTCGCTGAGGAGGGTGACGTCGGACCCCTCAGCTGTCAACGCGACAGCGTTCGGTGGAGGGCTACTGCAGGCGCATCCGGCTCCGGCACTGGGCCGCGGCACCTTTTGAATCTCCGGAGCCGTCACCTTGGCCAGAAAGGGAAATGCCTCGTTTCCCGACTCGGCGAGCTCCGGCTCATTCGGCGTGGGGATCAGAAAGGCGAAGTCCGCCGCATCGCTCTTGAAGGACGCCTGCCGGATGAAATGCTCGGTCTTGGATTCCGGATCCCAGAGAATCACCACCGTCTGGTCCGCATTGACCACGGGCTTGCCCTGCGGCCCCACAGGGCAGCAGGCGGGCGTTGGAGCGGCAGCCGTCACGAGAAAGCAAGCAACCGGAATCATGGCAAGCAGAATCGATTCCAAACGGCGAATCATGACGGACTCTCCTCGAATGAATGAGCGACGCGCTTTCAGCCCAGTTCTAATGAGCCACTTTCCTGGCAACTTATTCCCTCCCAGTTAACCCCTGCTCAGATTTTCCGGGTCAATCTATACTCAGGGTTTCCCACTCGCCGCATGCCCGCCCACGAAGAGAGCCGACTACTATCTCATGCCCACCGTCGGCCTCTTCATTCCCTGCTACGTGGATCAGCTCTATCCGCACGTCGGCATAGCGACCGTGGAACTGCTCGAAAAATGCGGCGTCCACGTCGAATTCCCCACCGCCCAGACCTGTTGCGGCCAGCCGATGGCCAATACCGGCTGCACGGAGCTGGCCCAGCCCCTGGCGGAGAAGTTTTTGCAGGTGTTTGCCCCGTATGAGTACGTCGTCGCTCCCAGCGGCAGCTGCGTGGCCATGGTGCGGCATCATTATGAAGAGTACTTCCACGGCCGGCCGGAGTACGAAGCCCTGCGGAAGAAAACTTTTGAGCTGACCGAGTTTCTGACCGACGTACTGAAGATCGAGAAGCTCCCCGGCCGATTTCCGTATCGCGTCGGCCTGCATCAAAGTTGCCACGGCCTGCGCGAATTGCGGCTGGCTAGCTCCAGCGAAATCGTCGGCAAGGCGTTCGGCAAAGCGGAGCAACTTCTCAAAGGGCTGGACGGAATTGAACTCGTCAAGCTCGCCCGCCCCGACGAGTGTTGCGGCTTTGGAGGAACCTTCGCGGTGAATGAGGAGGCAGTCTCTTGCATGATGGGTGAGGATCGCATCCACGACCATGAGAAAGCAGGAACTCAGGTTCTGACCGCGAACGACATGTCGTGTCTCATGCATCTCGAAGGGCTCATCCGCCGGCAGAAAAAGCCGATCCGCGTGATGCACATCGCCGAAATCCTGGCGGGGAGGCCGGTATGAGCGAGACTGCCGCGAAGCAGAAAAAGGTCGATCATCCCGCCCGAGCCGCCGAGTTCATTCAGGACAAGGAGCGGGCTCGCTGGCACGACAACACGCTTTGGTTTGTCCGGGCCAAGCGAGACAAGATGGCCCAATCGCTGCCGGAGTGGGAGACGCTCCGCGAGTGCGCCGCCCAGATCAAAGCGAACACGATGTCTCGCCTGGCGGATTATCTCGAAGAGTTTGAAGCGAAGGCCACGAAGCTCGGGGCCAAGGTTCACTGGGCCAAGGACGCGGCCGAACACAACGAGGTTGTTCTCTCGATCCTGCAAGGGCACGGCGTCAAGCGGCTGGTGAAGAGCAAGTCGATGCTGACCGAGGAGTGCCATCTCAATCCGTTTTTGGAGCGGCATGGGATCGAAGTGATCGACACCGACCTCGGCGAGCGGATCGTGCAGCTCGACAACAAGCCGCCGAGCCATATCGTGCTGCCGGCTATCCATTTGAAGAAGGAGGACATCGGCCAGCTCTTTCACGAGCACCTGGGAACCAAGGAAGGAGCAACCGACCCGCAGTACCTCGCCGAAGCGGCCCGCCAGCACTTGCGGGACAAATTCATGCAGGCGGATGCCGGGCTGACCGGCGTCAACTTCGCCGTGGCCGAAACCGGCGGCTTCGTCATCTGCACGAATGAGGGGAACGCGGACCTCGGCGTCTCGCTGCCAAAGCTGCATATCGCCTGCATGGGTATCGAGAAGATCATTCCGCGGACGAAAGACCTTGGCGTCTTTCTGCGACTGCTTGCCCGCTCGGCCACCGGCCAGCCGATCACAACGTACTCTTCGCATTTTCACGGCCCGCGGGAAGGTGGCGAGCTGCACATCGTCCTCGTCGATAACGGCCGGAGCAAAATCCTGGGAAGCGACGACTTCCGCCGCTCGCTCAATTGCATCCGCTGCGGGGCCTGCATGAACACCTGCCCGGTCTATCGCCGCAGCGGCGGCTACAGCTATGAAAGCACGGTCCCCGGCCCCATCGGCAGCATCCTGGCACCCGCTCGGGACGAAAAGGCCTACGCCGCCCTCCCCAGTGCGTGCAGCCTGTGCGGCTCCTGTACCGACGTTTGCCCGGTGAAGATCGACATTCACCACCAGCTCCTCACCTGGCGGCGGGAAATCGCCGCCCACGGCAATCTGGCCTTCTCCAAACGGCTCTCGATGCAAATGGCCACGTTTGTCTTCCGCCGGACCTGGCTCTACACCCTCGCCGGCAAACTCGGCCGCTTCTTTGGCCGCTGGACCCCGCGGTTCCTCATCTACAACCCGCTCAACAAGTGGGGCAAACAACGCGACCTGCCGCCGTTTCCCAAGCGGAGCTTTCGGGAAGAATTCTCTCGGCGGAAGAAGTAGCGGCCACTCGCCCGTGGAACATTCATGGCGAGAGGGTTCGGCCGTCCACGCACAAGCTACTTGGCAGCCAACCGATGGGCATCGGTATAGAAAGTTTCGCCGGTTTCCACGTCGCGGAGCCCCTTGAGCCCGGCATTGGGCAAATCCACCCGGTCCATCCGGCGATGCGAGACGGCCAGTTTACGAAACTCTGCCACTCCCACTTGCTTGCCGACGGGGATTTTCCCGTCGGTGGCCAATGAAGTGGCGCCGTATGCTGCCGCGACTTCCGTATCGTCAATAAATGCTGCATTCATGGCGTCACCTCGTGCGAAAAAGATTCCTTAAAAACGAGACTCCATCCTACCCGTCGGCCCCCGTTCGCGGGAACCCCCACAACCCTGTGATTTGTCACAACTCCATGCAATTAAATAACTTGCGTCCATTCCTGTATGAACGGAATCCGCCAGATTGCCTGTGAATGGACTGTCGGTTTCACAGCTATCAGCGTCGTGCTAGCATGGCCCCTTTCTTACCAGCCCCAAAGCACTTTGCAACCACCCTCTTCCAAAATTAACAATGAAGATTACCGAGGTCATTTGCCAGATTCTCCGCATCCCCAGCATTGTCGCGAAAACCGCGTCCAGCCAGGATTCGGTCCTCGTCCGCATCCGGACCGATAACGGCCTGGAAGGGATTGGCGAAGCTGATTCCTCGCCAGAAATGGTGAAGGCGGTCATCGACGCCCCCTTCAGCCACAACATCGCCACCGGCCTTCGCCCGCTCCTGATTGGACAGAATCCGCTGGAGACGGATCGTCTGTGGCAAAGCATGTACCGCAAGACGATGTACGCCGGCCGCCGCAGCACCACCATCACCGCAATGGCCGCGGTCGACATGGCCCTCTGGGATCTCAAAGGGAAGCACTTCGGCGAGCCCATTCACCGGCTGCTCGGCGGCAAGCATCACGACAAGATCCTGGCCTACGCGAGCATCCTGTTCGGCAAGGACGGCAACGAGACCGCCAAAATCGCCCGCCGCTGGCGCGAGTTCGGATACATAGCCATCAAGTTCGGCTGGGAACCGATGGGGCAAAGCGAAGCCCTCGATATCGATCTCGTCCGCGGCGCTCGCGAAGGCATCGGCGACGACGGCACGCTCCTCATCGACGCCGGCTGCGTCTGGGATGCCCGCACCGCGCTCAGCCGGGCGAAGTCCTTCGAGCAGTTCCGCATCGGCTGGCTGGAAGAGCCCCTCTCCCCCGACGACTACGAAGGCTACCGCTGGCTCCGCGACCGCTCCCCCGTCCCCATCGCCTCCGGCGAGGAAGAATGCGGCCGCCAGGCCTTCCGCCCCCTCATCGACGGCCGCTGCCTCGACGTCTACCAGGTCGACCTCTCCCGCAACGGCTTCTCCGACTCCCTCTACATCCGCCACCGGGTGGAGGAAATCGGGGCCCGCCTCTGCAACCACTGCTACACCAGCCCCGTCACCGTCTCCGCCAGCCTCCACTGGCTCAGCACCTGCGCCGGCGCCTTCGTCTTCGAGGACTGCGTCGAAGACAGCCCCCTCCGCCACGACCTGACCCACGAAAAGGTCCAAGCCGTCAACGGCTACATCGAAGTCCCCGACCGCCCGGGCCTCGGCGTCACGCTGGATGAGGATTTCGTGAAGCGGCATTTGGTTTCCGAATCGAGGTGAGTGGTGAGTAGGTGAGTGGTCACGGGGTTCGGCGAGGGTCACGACGTTCGGCGCGGGTCTCCTGACCCCTCCGAAACTCCAACGTTCGGCGCGGGTCTCCTGACCCCGCCGAAACGCCCGACCGCAGGTCTCCCCGCCTTCGCAGCCAGGAGACCATTCGGTCACGCCGGTGGGCGGGGTCAGGAGACCCGCGCCCAACAAGGTGGTGGGTAGGTGAGTGGTGGGTTTTATTCATGATTTACGACTCCGTTTTCGCGGCAGACGCCGCGCCCCAAGTTCTTGCCACGAGCGACTTTATGACGATATTCTTCATTCATTTTTGTCCAAAATCACACAATTGTTATTCATGAATAGTTAACCGTAACTGTGTAAGTGCTTGATACTATTGATTTTCCGTTCACCGCCACCCTTGAATCACTCGCGCCGCTTCCCCCTCTGATAACCTCTTTTTTGATTCACGCGCGGCCCCGCTCCTCGCCCCAACTCCCTGTCGCTCCACGCTTTACGCTCTCGCCTCCACCGATTCACCGTCCTAAGCGATAAGCGCTAAGTAGTCCGCTCACTCCGTGAGCGGACATGCCAGCACACGGAGTGTGCTGGCTACTTAGTCGGGCTCGGTGTTGGGCGCGGGTCTCTGACCCCGCCCACGCAACCGACCGCAGGTCTCCCCGCGCGCACCGCGCCCTGGACTATAGACGCCCGACAAGACTCTTTTGTTCACATATACACAAAAGAATATTTTCCCCTTGGCGCTCCCCGTTGGAGTCCCGCCTTCAGGCGGTCTGCGGCCCGCAGATTCCGCCTTAAGGCGGGACTCCAACATCCCTGTCCGCCACTACTCCCCTGCAGGTGGTTCACCTAGAATCGCCGCATGCCGACGCTGAACTGGATTGGAAAGGAAGCCGTGGTCGACCATCACCGCCGCGTCCCCATGCGCCTCCTGGAGTGCGACCCTGCGCTGTCGTTTGGAGACCCGGAAGCCGAGAATCTGCTCGTGGAGGGGGACAATCTGGAAGCCCTCAAGGCCCTGCTCCCCCGCTACCGGGGCCAGGTGAAGTGCATCTACATCGACCCGCCGTACAACACGGGGAACGAAGGCTGGGTCTACAACGACAACGTCAATGACCCCAGGATCAAAAAGTGGCTCGGCGAAGTCGTCGGCAAAGAGGCCGAAGACCTCTGCCGCCACGACAAATGGCTCTGCATGATGTACCCGCGGCTGCAGCTACTATGGGAGTTCCTGCGCCACGACGGCGTACTTTGGCTCAGCATTGATGACAACGAGGCTCACAACTGCCGGGCGCTACTCAATGATGTTTTTGGCCCGACCGCATTCCTAGCGGCCGTTGTGTGGAAAAAACGTTCGTCTCCAGACGCACGGGCGACCGTCGGCAATGTGCACGACTATCTCTTCTGCTATGTAAAGAATCCCGCCGCCCCGAAAGAGGCGATCGGCAAGATGACCTTAAGCGAGGAACGTGTCGCCGCATACACGAATCCTGACGGCGACCCACGTGGGGGCTGGGCTTCCGTGGACATGACTGGAATGACGGGGCGTGCGACCAAAGAACAGTATTTTTCCATTAAGCTTCCCAGTGGCCGCGTCATCAAGCCGCCGCCCGGCCGAAGTTGGGGGCTGGCGGAAGCGACGTTTATCGAATTGAGACAGGATAATAGGATTTGGTTTGGTAAGAACGGTGATAATGTGCCACGAATGAAGAAATTTCTAAGCGAAGCTAATGGCCAGGTGATACCATCATTCTGGGATCTCAGCGACGTTGGAAGCAACGATGAGGCAAAGAAGGAAGTCAACGAGATACTAGGGGTAGCCGACCAATTCGACACGCCCAAGCCTTTGCGCCTGCTTCAGAGAATTCTTGAGGTTTCAACTCAAAAGGATTCGCTTGTAATGGACTCTTTCGCCGGAAGCGGAACTACGGGCCATGCAGTTGATCTCTTGAATCGCAAGGACGGCGGCTCACGTCGCTGCATCCTTTTGGAAATGGAACCGAGCATCGCTTCAAATATCACCCGTGAACGCCTCAATCGGGCGCTCGCCATCCGGGCGGCTGCGGCGTCTGTCGAACTCGAAGCCTTCCAGAGCAACCACGAGGGCGCGCTGATCGAGCGGGTCCATGCGGCGGGTGCCCAGAGCGTCGATTTCATCATCATCAACCCGGCCGGCTACACGCACACCAGCGTTGCCATCCGCGATGCTCTGGCCGGGGTCGCCATCCCCTTCATCGAAGTCCATCTCTCGAACGTCTTT
>SXOA01000019.1 GCA_005778405.1 Planctomycetaceae bacterium | reverse complement strand
GAAGATCGTCCCCTCGTTGGCCAGCATGAACTTGCCGAGTTTCTCGTTGACCGCCCCCGTGAACGCCCCGGCGACGTGGCCAAAGAGCTCGCTTTCCAGCAGAGTCTCGGACAGGGCTCCGCAGTTGATGCGGATGAAGGGATTATCCTTGCGATTGGAAAGTTGGTGGATCGCGGTGGCGATCAATTCCTTGCCGGTGCCGGCTTCGCCAAAGAGTAGCACGCTGGAATTAGTGGCGGCCACTTTGCGGGTAAGGCGATAAACGGCCTCCATCGCGGGACTGCTGCCGATGAGGCTCGGGATGGGGGGACCGAGAAGCGAAGGTTTGTGGCTATTGGTGGACATGGAAATGGGGAGGCACGTCCTTAGCCGCGCCCGATTTCAAACTTACTTAGGTTTCTTGGATTCCAGCGTATCCAGTACCTGGCCCAAAACCGCTTGCGTATCTTTGTCCAGGGTTTCGCTGCCGTTGTACCGGTCGTATTGCAACAACAACTGCGCCTTCGTGAGCAAAATTCCCCGGCGGGATACCGCCTCGGCGAGGGCGGCCGCTGCGGCTTTGCGGTCGTCAATGGGGCGGCCATGTTGGCTGATGAAATCGACCAAAGCGGTTTGGCACTTGGGGGTCGCCAGGCGGCCCAGCACACGAGCGGCTTCCGCGGAAAGACCCGGCGCGGCGAGAGCCCGGATGACGGATGTTTCATGCCGCACCAGGTCATAGATCGGCTGACTCTCGGAACGTTCGGCCAGGAACGCCAGGGCGTCGAGCGCGGCGGCGGCCTGGTCGACTCGTTCATCCGCCGACCTCAAGTTGCGTCCAGCCAGCGCGACCAGACGCGAAACTTCATAGCCGGCCATTTCGCTGTCGTGAATCCGAGGGAAGACCGTGGTCAGCGTGTCCTCCGCAAAAGACTCCTTCACTTTCTCCAGCCGCTCTCCACGAGCCATCACGCCGATGGGAAGCCGGGCGGTGCGAAAGTCCTTGCGCAGCGCCTGCACCAGCTCGGTGATCGGCGGGGAATCGATGGCGTCGCTAATCAGGATGAAGTCGTAATCCGGACTGGCTACCGCGAATTGCAGGAGTCCGTTGCCGTGATACGCCGCTTCCGCTTCGTAGGCGAACTCATTCATAAAGCCGACGAGGTTCTGCCCGTCATCGGCCCGCGGGTGACCGATGAGCACCCGCCGTGAGCCAGAAGTTGAGGCATAATATGCCAGCGCGTCGATCAAGTGGCTGGAGCCGGGATAGGAGGCCGTCGGGTTGAGCTTGACAATGGCCATCGCGGCAGCGAAGCGGAGGCGATGATCGGGATGCATCAGCATTTGAGCCAATGGCGATTCCTGTCCCGCGGGGGCCGAGAGCAAACGGGCGTGGCCGATTTCCCCCAGCACTTCGCAGGCGGCAACTGCCGCTGCCAGGCGGTTCTGCTTGACAGACTGGCCGAGTATTTCATTCATGTCATCCGCGCCGACCTGAGATGCAGATTCAAACGCGCTGCCAGTTCCCCGCGAGAGGGGCTTGTCGAGACCGCCGAGAATCTTGTCGAGCTCCAGCCGGGTCATCACCCATAGGCGCAGATACTCGTCCTTCGGGGCGATGGCGTGGAGATCTTCGGCCAGGCGCGTGGCGATGAGCAGGTTCGCATCGCTGCGCGGCAGAATGAGGGAAGCCGGTGCCTTTTGACCCGCATCCCATTTCCAGACTTCCACGACGTCTTCCAGATCCTGCGAAAGGACATCCGCAGCCGCCAGGATCGCCTTGAGCCGGCGGTCCAGGAACTTTTCCGCTTCAGCGCCAGTTGGAACGGCGTCCACAATTTGCCTAAGTGCATCTTTGGCTGCATTGCTCAGGGCATTGGAGCTCCGCCGGTCAATTGCCGGTCGCAACAGGTGCGGGATCGCTTTCTTGGACCTAAGCTGGGCGAGCGTCTGTATGGTGACGATCTTCTGGTACTCATCGGGGGAGTCGAGCGCGGCGAGCAACGGGCCTTCAGACACGACCTTCAGCCGGGCAAGCTCGTCCTGAATGGCGGGAGCATGACGTTGACGGGCCGGATCTCCCATCGCGGCAATCAGCGGCACCACGGCGTTCACTCCGGCCTGAGCCAGATCGTTGGCCGCGACTTCCCGTTTGCCCGGATCAGAGTCCCCCAGTTCGTTGATGAGCCGAGTGATGCGGGCCGGATCTTTCACGACCTTGTCAGCCGCGGTCAGAATGGCCATCGCCACCTGCTTGCCTTCCGGCTGCAATTCCTTCTGGCGATTGAGCCGCAGCAGAAGCTCCGTGCCGTGCCGGGCGGCGATGCCGGCCAAAGTGGCTTCATCAGGCTTGGCTTCCAGGAACTTTTTGAGGAACGCTTTGCACTCCGCCAGGGAGCCGACTTTCAAGGTGATTTCCGCCGCATTGATAAGCTGGTCGGGAGTCGTCGGGTTGGACTCGCGCAAGTGACGCAAGATCAGCGGGTCCTGGTTGATCAAGGCCTGGACACGACCTCGGTCAAACGTCGTTTTGACCTCGGGCCCCTCTTTGGCCTCCCCTGGGCCGGCCTTTTTGCTGAAGGGATCTTCCTCTACTCCCTTGCCGGCTGGAGGATCCTGGGCCGAGAGCGAAAGCGCGAGGACGCCCAGCGCGCAAGCTGCGGCGAAGACTTTGAAGGAGAAGGGCCAGGCGTGATTGAAACGGGACATGATTGGACTCGCGCGGGCGTCAGTGGTGTGCGTCGTGATGTTAGTTGAGCTTCTTCTTCCAGATTTCCAATTGTTTGCGAACTTCAGCCGGCGCGGTGGAACCGTAGCTGCGAAAAGCGGCTACGACGTTATCCACGCCCAGACATTCAAAAACGGTCTTGTCGAGGCTCGGTTCGGCGGCTTGAAAATCGGTGAGCGGGAGGTCGGCGAGGCGAATTCCCTTTTCGGTCGCCTGGCGAACCAGGTCGCCAATCAAGTGGTGAGCGGACCGCTGCGGAATTCCGCGGCCGATGAGATATTCCATCAGGGTGGTGGCGTCGAGATGTCCCTTGTCAAGCTTGGCGGCAATCCCTTCGCGGTTCAGGCTGGCTCCGGCCACGAGCGGAGCCGCCAGTTCCAGGCAAAGCTCGACGGTGTCAAAGGAATCGAAAATCGCTTCCTTGTCTTCCTGCAAATCGCGGTTGTAGGCGAGCGGCAGCCCCTTCACCAGGACCAGCAGCGCCTGCAAATTGCCGATGACACGAGCCGATTTGCCACGCGTCAATTCCAACACGTCCGGGTTGATCTTCTGCGGCATGATCGACGAGCCGGTGCAGAATTCCTGAGGCAGCTTCAGGAAGTTGAACTCCGTCGTGCTCCACAGAATCCATTCTTCCGCCCAGGTGCTGAGATGGGCGGCAATGACCGAGAGGGTAAAGGCCGCTTCCAGCACAAAGTCCCGGTCGCTGGAGATATCCAGGCTATTGGCCCCGACCTCTTCAAACCCTAGTCGTTGGGCCACATCGTGCCGGTCGATGGGCAGAGAAGTTCCCGCGAGCGCAGCCGCGCCCAGGCTGGAAACATTGACCCGCCGCCGACAATCGCGAATGCGGCCGCGATCTCGCTCCAGTTTTTCGCAGTACGCCAGCCAGTAGTGCGGAGCCAGCACCGGCTGGGCTCGCTGCAAGTGGGTATAACCGGGAAGAATGACATCCAGATCACCGTCGCACCGACCAACAAATGCCTTCTGCAGCTCGACGAGTCGAGAGTCAACCCGGTCCAGGGAATCCCGCACCCAAAGTCGCAAATCCGTGGAGACCTGGTCATTGCGGCTGCGGCCCGTATGCAGCTTACGTCCGGCGTCGCCGAGCCGGTCAATCAGCGCCTGCTCGATGTGCATGTGAATGTCTTCGAGCTCCGTCCGCAGCTCAAAGTTGCCGGCCGCGATTTCGTCGCGAATATCGATCAGGGTCTGGCAAATCCGGCGGCACTCGTCCTCGCTTAGCAGGCCAACCTTTGCCAGCATCTGGGCATGGGCGATCGAGCCTTGCACATCGTGCGCGTAGAGCCGGTGGTCAAAGCTGACGCTTTCTGTAAACCTCTCGACGCGGCGATCCGTCGCCTTGTTGAATACTCCACTGCGCGATGGACTGGCCAAACAGACCCCTTCGACTGACGGCAAGCGGATGTGCTTGCCGTGGGAAAGCGGAAGTTGAAACGAACGATTCCATGCTAAATGGACCTTCCCCTGATGTCAACGAACGCGAAGTAACAGTCGCCCAAGTTTTGGGCAATGAAATGGCGGATTGCCCATTGTGCCGGAATTGACGCCGATACAGATCCGTTGTGGCCGGAACATTCATGGAACCTGCCGACGCAAATGACTATGCAGCAATCAGTTAACGAACTGAGCATTTTCGTGGCGATGTTGAGTGGATCTGGCGAGAAAGTGTTGGCCCATCAGTTCGCCTGCCCAACCAAAGGGCAGGCGAACTGCAGAAACGCCTAATTTTCGTCACCGAATTCTAATGCCGCGTGAAGAAGTGATATTTCACTTTCGGTTCAAAGTTTTCCCCCGGTTTAAGCTTTACTTTCCATGTCACCAGCGAGCTGTTGTTGACGGCGGGGTGTCCCTGGTAATTCTGCCAGTCCTCAGCACGGAAAGCGGCCAGGACGATTGCCCCCTCGCTCTCCGCTTTTGTCACCTTGCCGCCGACACGAAGAGTAATCTCAGCTTCGATATCGACTTTCTTGTTGTTGCAAAGGTGGATGCTCGCTTCCTTTTCAATCCGGGCGTAGTCGTAGCCACTCCAATGCAGCGACTTGAGTTCGCGGCCAATCTCTTTCTCATTGAAGCTGCCGCGAGTGTCGATGGAAACCGTCACCGGAACGCGGCACTCGTCCTTCGGCGGCGTGTAAGTGAGCAATTCCTGAGCGAGCGGCTGCTGCCCCTCGGTGATCATGGCCGCACCCGTCGTCCACGGCAGATTGGTGTTGTTGGTGATGACCACCTGGTGCCAGACTTCGTTTTTGCTCAGTGTTAGTGGTGACGAAATGCCCGCGCCACTGGGAGCCGCCTCCACGTCGTTCCGGGCAACATGCACGTCCCAAGTGTAGATGTCCTTGTAAGGAGACTCGGTGGTGAAGATGGAAACCGCGGAACGGTCTCCCTTGTCGAGGCTAATCTTGGGGAGCTTATAGACGAACAGATCCTGCGCGCCCGTTGCGGTCAATTCGCCGGGCAGATTGACGATCCCCCCTTCGGCAGCCGCGTTCGCATTGGCCGCGGTCCTGCGGAACTCGCTGCTCCGCTGGCTGTACATCGCATTGCTGAAGCTGTTGTTCGCCATGGCCTGCCCCATGATGACCGGATCGGACTCCGCCAAAGCGTTTCGCAAGGTCGCCTCCAGAATCAGCGGACTCGGCGTCCCCTTGAAGCGAAAATTCGGCACGCCGACGACGATATCCACCGGAACGTCGTGCAAGTCCTCGGCTTCGTTGAGAATCTCCGCCTGAAGCGAAACCTGCGCCAGGTTCTTGCCGTCTTTCTGCCGCAAGTCGATGCGATAGGTCGGAATCCAGCGGATTCCGGGTCGGAAGTACATCAGCGAGAGCGTCTGTTTTTTATCACCTTGGGGGAACTTAAAAATCAGCCGTTTGGCCCGGCGAGTTGTTTTCATGGACTTGGCGAGAGTCGTCTTCATGTCCTTGATGGAGAGGGAGCGGATGCTTCCGGCGTTCAGAAAGACATCGCCGTCCTCGGTCCGGAGGACGAAATTCGCCCCGCTGATGGTCGTCAGCGTGTGCGTTTCAAGAGTTTCGGGGCGTATCGGCCGGCGGCGAGCGCTGGCTGGAGATGCCGACGACGAGAGGGAGCGAATATCGAGCGTCTCAAGTTGCGGCCCCTCAAGAATCATCGGAGTCTTATCCACCAACACCTCGCGGATGGTCCCGCTGAAGATCGTTTTGTCGTGCAATTCGACTTTGGCCAGCTTGCCCTTGTTCGCCAAGAGTACCTCGATGGTCTCCTTGCAAATCGTTTCCTTATCCTTGGTCTCCTCGGTCGTCTTCCAGCCGGCTTGCATCGAGATCAGCCGCCCTTCTTCGGGCACGACCCAAAACGAGCCCAAGACCGCGGAGTCAGGGACGTCGTCGGTGAACGCTTCGCCGTTCTTGTCCGTGGTGAAAGTGGCCTTTTTGATGAATAAGCAGTAGCCATCTTTGAAAATGATGACCCGCTCGGTCTTGAGGTCGAGCTCATTCGCCTTGGCATCGGCAGCCCGAAGCGGTGGAGCCCAATGAGACAGCAAACATGTCAAGGCGAGCAGAATCGGGAACAGACGACGCAACATGAGAGGACCTCCGCAATGCAAGAAAGAAATACCGGGTGAGTGCTCCGGCATTCTAAGCGCAAAACAGGTCTCTACCCGTAACGACGTTGTAAAGAGGCGAGTCCGGCTGGGCGTCGCAATTCAAAAGATGGCGTTCACGAGGCTGTACAGGGCCACGCCGATGCAGACCACTCCACCCACCACGCGGATACCGCCCAAAAACAGGGCCATCCCGCCCGAGTGATGCGATCCCCACTTTCCCGTGGCCCTCCCCGTCAGGAGATTGAGAACGCCGATGACCAGCAGCACCGCACCGAGAATGCCAAAGATGGCCGCCATGATTAGCGGGTTATCCTTCAACCATTGGTTGATGGCTTCGTTACGAGCGAAGAGAGGTACGATATAAGACATGGGAAACAGTCCTGTTTGGCTGGCTGGTTCATCGAGGCTTTGCGAGACTTTGGTGTTCTCCGTCTATCATGCCACGGCGATCACCCGGATAATAAACAAGCCCAATTCACCAGGCAATTCCCACCGCCAAAATTCTGCCAATGCGATCAACATACCGCAATTCTTGCTGGCAATTTCTTGCTTTAGCATGGTCTACCACTTTCCTCATCACTTCGCCTCTGTTGGCAGAGGAGTGGCCACAGTGGCGCGGCCCGTCCGGAACGGGGGTCAGCGGCGAGAAAGACTTGCCGATTACCTGGAATGAGCAGCGGGGGATTCTTTGGAAAGTTTCGCTGCCGGGAACGGGTACGAGCACGCCGGCCATTTGGAGAGACGCCCTCTTTGTCACCTGCCATTCCCCGGACAACAAGCTGCTATTACTACGGCTGGATCGGGGGGACGGCAAAGTTATCTGGAAGCGGGAGATTGGGACTGGTGACGACACTCGCGAAGGGCCGCGACGGAGCAAGCTGAAGTTTCATCAGTATTACAGCGTAGCCAGCCCTTCTCCGGTGACCGACGGCAAGACCGTCGTGGCTCACTTCGGAAATGGAGACCTAGCCGCGTTCGACTTTGACGGCCAGCAGCTTTGGAAGCGAAACCTGCAGGATGACCACGGCACTTACACCTGCTGGTACGGCCATGCGAACAGTCCGGTCCTGTTCAAAGATCAGGTCGTTTCGGTTTGCTTGCAGGATTCGCTCGCGGACTTGCAAGCCAAGCCGATGGAAAGCTATCTCGTCAGCCATGATCTGCTCACGGGCAAGTTGCGGTGGAAGACAGCCCGCAAGACGGCGGCCAAGGCGGAGGAGTGCGATGCTTACACCACTCCTTTGCTCACATCCATCGGCGGCGGGCAGCAGCTCGTCGTGATGGGTGGGAACCAGCTCGACGCCTACGAACCGGCCAGCGGCAAGCAACTTTGGTTCCTGCCGGGGCTCGTCGGCGGGCGGACGGTGAACAGCCCCACGGCCAGCGGCGACACAATTTTCGCCACCCGCGGCCTCAAAAAGGGGCTCGTGGCCGTGCGGCCCAGCAAAAGCGGCGAGCTCTCGCCCCGAGACATTGCCTGGCAGTACGACGAAGGTTCGCCAGACTCCTGCTCGCCCGTCATCTGGAACGATCTGCTCTTTACCGTCGGCGACGACGGGGTTGCCCGTTGCCTGGATATTCCGACGGGTCATCTGCAATGGAAGGTGCGGCTCAAGGGGAGCTACAAGGCCTCGCCTATCGCCGCTGACGGCCGAATTTACTTCCTCAGCATCGACGGCCTCTGCACTGTCATCGCGGCCAGTCCCCGATTCGACAAGTTGCTGGAAAACAAACTCGATGACGAGACCGTGGCCTCCCTCGCGGTGAGCGACGGCAGAATCAATATCCGCGGCAAAAAGAACTTGTACTGTGTGGGGCGGTGATTGTCCCTTTCGGCGGCTGGCCGTAGTCCGACTCGACGAGGGCGAGCATGTTGACGACCAGCCCCTTCTCGTTCATCCCATCGGAAGTGCCGATGTCGCAGCCCGACACGATCAGGCTGCCGTACTTTGAGTCCAACGAGATGCTGTTCGTCCCGCCCGCCCCGTCGCGCTGCATGCCTCGTGGCAGCACCCACATGTTGGACTTCAAGTCCTCGCCCCAGTCCATGGAGCGGCCCGTGATGACCGTGCCGTCCTTTGCCACATACAGAACGCGGGTGCAGGCCATCGCCGGCTCGGTCCCAATAGCCAAAACGACCACGACAATGAGTGCGATTATGGTTCTACGATGGGCAAATTCAGTTCGCATAGCATTCTTCCAATGAACTTAAATATGGACGGTCAAGGGTCACTTCAACTCGACCGTCACCTTGTCCAGCTTGCCTGTGAATACGAAAGGTGCTCTGTATTCGTGGCTGACCGACGTGCCGGTGTTTCGACCAATGAGCAAGCCGTAACCAGTCATCGCGCTGTATTGTCCCGCCATCTGGATGCCCTTCAGTTCACTGACTTTCACTCCGTCCACGGATAATATCACGTCGCCAAGGGTGTAGTCGGGTTTCAAATGCCTTTCGCCTGGCGTGAAGTGGATACTCAGCGTGTGCTTCCCTGCCGGAATCGCCTTCGGTGTCGAGATCATGTACTCCTTGAGCTTCAGGTAGTTGTGGGCGTAGTGGAATTTGCCATCCTTGAGGAACAGCGTCCAGCCGCCGAACTCACCGCCGCTGCACACCAGCACGCCTTCCGCGCCGTCTTTGGGAATCTCCACGTGCGCAGTAATCGTGTGCTTGTTGCCCTGGAGTTGAGGAGCCGCCAGCGGATGCAGGATGGAGGTGCCGGGATAAAACACGTACTGTTTTTTCGAAAGTGCAGCCACCGGCCGGGTAGGATCCGCGGCCCGTTCATAACGGCGATCGTCCAGCGGCAGGACGTTGTTCTTCTCGGCCTCCGTTTGCCAGAGAGCGATGAGTTCTTTGAGCTTCGCCGGGTTCTTCGCGGCCAGGTCGTTGGCTTCGGTGAAGTCCACGTCCGTGTGATAAAGCTCCCACTGGTCGTCCTCCCACGGCGTGTCTTTTTTGTGCCATGCCACAGCCTTCCATCCGTCTGCCCAGATGGCCCGGCTGCCGAGCATCTCGTAATACTGCACTTTCTTGTGGGTCGGCTCTTTTCCATCGGTGAACGAGTAGGCCATGCTCACACCATGGAGCGACATTTGCTTGACGCCATTGACGGACATGGGGGCAGGTAACCCGCTGACTTCGAGAATGGTCGGGACGACATCGGTGACGTGGTGGTACTGGTTGCGGATCGCGCCGCCGTCCTTGATCTTGGCTGGCCAGGAGACGATGAACGGGTCCGTGTTCCCGCCCGCATGCGTGTCCTGCTTCCACCGCTTCAGCGGCGAGTTCCCCGCCATCGCCCAGCCCATCGGGTAATGCGGGTCGGTGGACGGACCGCCCGCGTCGTCGAGTTTCTGGAGCATCTCCTCGACCGTGTCCGGAAAGTAATTCCGGTAACGGTCGGTGTTGAGAGTGCCGTTCGCCAATCCCTCTTGCGATGCGCCGTTGTCGGAGACGACTATGATGAGCGTGTTGTCGCGGATGCCCATCTCATCGAGAGCGGTGATTACTCGGCCGAGATGATGGTCCGCGTGATCGACGAACCCGGCGAAGACCTCCTGGAGCCGACAGAAGACTCTCTTTTGGTTGGCAGAGAGATCGGTCCACGCTGGAACACCGGGGTTGGTGGGTGGCAGCACGGTGTCTTTGGGAATGATGCCGAGCTTCTTTTGTCGCTCAAATGTCTCCTCGCGCACCTTGTCACACCCCTGATCGAATTTGCCTTTGTACTTCGCAATGAACTCCTTCGGCGCGTGCAAGGGAGCGTGGGCTGCACCCAGGGCGAGGTAGGTGAAGAACGGCCGGCCCGTGTTCGCCTGCTGTTGGTCCCGGATGTCGGCGATGGTGCGATCCACCAGGTCTTCAGTCAGGTGGTAGCCGGATCGCGTCGGCGTATCGATGAAGTGATTGTCCTGGACGAGCAGCGGAGCCCACTGGTCGGTCTCACCGCCGAGGAACCCATAATACTTTTCGAACCCCATGCCTAGCGGCCAGCGGTCGAACGGACCGGCCGCGGTGTACGCGGTGTAAGGCGCGAGGTGCCACTTGCCCAGCGCCATCGTGTTGTAACCGTTTTGTTTGAGCACCTCGGCAACGGTCGCCGCACTCTTGGGAATATTGCCGAAGTTACCAGGGTAACCAGTGGCCGCCTCCGTGATCGCCGCGAGACCAATGGCGTGATGATTGCGACCGGTGAGCAATGCACCGCGAGACGGCGAACAAAGTGCGGTCGTGTGGAAGTTGCTATAGCGCAGTCCCCCGGCCGCGAGTTTGTCGAGGTTCGGAGTTTGGATCGGTCCACCGTAGCACCCAAGGTGCCCGTACCCGACGTCATCGAGAACGATCATGATGATATTCGGAGCACCGGCGGGAGCCTGCAACGGCAGTGCGGGATTCCAGTCCGGCTGAGAGTTCTTGTAATTCTGGCCGATCTTTCCCTTGAATTCCGGGGCAGGCGGCGGAAGCACCGTGCGGTCGAGCTTGGGAACCGTGGGCGATGCCTTGTTCTGGGCCAATGCCTCACGACTCAGTCGGCCGGACGCCGAAAACCAGCCAGGCAAACCGCCGACCGCGATTACGGCAATAGCCCAAGGTAGCCAACGTCTCATGATGGACTCGTCGAGAAAATGAAAGTGAATCGGGGCCGAGGATGCGATTAGTCGACGTCATCTATGCCGGAACTACTTCTTGGTCATCTCAAACGTGACCTTCTCGATCGTGCCAGTGAACTCGAACGGTGTCTTGTAGTCCGGCGAAACCGGGGTAATCGAATCGCGGCCGACCTCGAACGGCTCTAACCCGTGGCGGAAAACTGATCGCTTTAGTTTGCTTTCGCCGGCGGTCGTTCCGTTCACGATCAACTTGAGTGTGCCGCTACCTTCCTTGGTTCCGTCGGGTGTGAACTCCGTTTTCAAAGTCACCTTTCCCTCGGGCAGGTTTTCCGCTCCAGCAATGGTCACGTCGGCAATGTCAAAGAACGTGTAACGAAAGTTCGGCTTACCGTCCTTGATGTATAACGACCAGCCAGCCGAGAAGGCTCCCGCGCAGGCGACCACACCTTCGGCCCCGCCCTTTGGAATCATGAGTTCGGCGGTGAGGCTGTGCGGGCGAGGGAAAAGTTGCGGGCCGATCGGCTCGGGCAGCCAGACTCTGTTGCCGTAGTAGGTCCACCGTGACTTCGGCTCACCGGCAACGCGGAGCTTCGGGTCCATCCGCTCGGAGAACCGCGGGTCGAGCGGGAACACGCCATACTTCGTCGCCTCTTCCAAGAATATGGCTTGCAGCTCCTTCAACTTAGCGGGTTCCTTCGCCGCGAGGTTGTTGGCCTGGCTGAAGTCTTCGTGGACGTTGTAAAGCTCCCACGGAGCCGTCAGGAAGCCATCCCCGCGACCGGCCGTTTCCCAGGGGAGACCGTACTTGCTGCATGCCACCCAGCCATCGTGGTAAATGGCTCGGTTCGTCGCCAGTTCAAAGTACTGTGTCTTGCGCTTGTCCTTTGCCTTGGCATCGTCGAAGGAGTAGACCATGGAGACCCCTTCAATCGGTTTCTGAAGAATGCCATTCACGGTTTTCGGCTCCGGAATCTTGCACGCCTCCAGAATCGTCGGCACCACGTCGATGACGTGATGGAACTGATTGCGAATCTCGCCTTTCGATTTGATTCCCTTCGGCCAATGGACAACCATCGGATTGCGAGTGCCGCCGAAGTGGCTGGCCACCTGCTTGGTCAATTGGAACGGAGTGTTCATCGCCCAGGCCCAGCCGACCGGCACGTGCGGCTCGCTCGTCGCCCCGCCAATCTCATCGATTCGTTTGAGCGAGCTTTCTAACCCAAGTTGAACGCCGATCAGGCTGGCGATCTCGCTGAAGGTGCCTTCCTGGCCGCCTTCGGCGCTCGCGCCGTTGTCGCCCACGACGTACATGATGAGCGTGTTGTCGAGTTCACCGGAAGTCCGCAGACTGTCGATGAGCCGGCCGACTTCGTAGTCGGTGTAAGCCATGTATGCCGCGAAGTTTTCCATCAATCGGGCGTAGACTTTTTTGGCGTCGGCCGGTTGGCCTTCCCAGGCGGAAACCTCCTTCGGCCGCGGCGTGAGCTTTGTCCCTTTGGGGACAATGCCCATTTCGATTTGCATAGCGTGCGTCAGTTCACGTTGTTTGTCCCAGCCGTGGTCGAACTTGCCGACGTATTTCTCGCGCCACTCCTTGGGGGCATGGTGCGGCGCGTGAACGCCAGACGTGCTGAAGTAGTTGAACCACGGCTTGTCTGGATCAGCAGCTCGGATGTTACGAGTCCAAGCAATTGCCTCGTCGGTCATGTCCGCGGTGAAGTGGTAACCCTGCTCCGGCGTCTTCGGTTGTGGCGACCAGGTGGTGTTGCGGTAAATCGTGGGATAGTACTGGTGAGTTTCACCCTGGTTGAAACCATAGAAGTAATCGAACCCCAGTCCGGTGGGCCAGCGGTCGAAGGGGCCAGCTGGGCTGATGTCGGGCTCCGGCGTGTTGTGCCACTTGCCGAACATGCCTGTCGCGTAGCCATTGTCCCGCAGCACCTCCGAAATCAGCGCGGTGCTTCTTGGGATAATGCCTGTATAGCCGGGAAAGCCGGTCCCCATCTCAATAATGACTCCCGTGCCGCAGCTATGGTGATTCCGCCCGGCGAGCAGCGCTGCTCGCGTCGGGCTGCACAACGCGGTCGTGTGGAACCGAGTGTACTTCAGCCCATTGCTCGCGAGCTTGTCCATGTGCGGTGTCGGCACTGGCCCGCCGAAGGTCGAGCACATGCCGAATCCGACATCGTCGAGCAGAATGACGAGCACATTTGGACTCCCCTTCGGAGCCCTCACCGGCAGCGGATAGCTCGGCGTCGAGTCTTTGTAGGACTCGCCGATCTTGCCTTTGAAAGCGGGATCTGGCTTGGGGAGCTGATTGGCGGCGGCCGAAGCAGGTTGAGGTTTTGTGTCTTGAGCGAACAATTCGGCCAACCGACCCGAGGCCGTAGGCCAGCCGAGCAGACCCACAACGGCTGACAGAGCAAAAAGGCTGAGGTGGATTTGTCGAAGCATTTTGACTCCTCTTCTGCATCTTGAGAATCTTGCCCGCTCGTTCATTCCGACACCACCCGCCAAACTGATCGCAGGCGAGACCCTTGCAGTCATGATTCAGCGCGGATGTGTCGGACTGTTGAAAGTTGATCTTAACGCGACTGTAGTAAAACGGCCAGTTTTCGGCCCCTGTTTTAACCCTTGAAAGAGCTGGCTCCGACATGCGTTACGCCAAAGCCAACGTTTTACTTCTGGCCCAAGCCGGAGAGTTCTGAACTCAGTTCAACTTGCGAAAAATCACCGAAAGTAAAGCATAAATCCCATCGACCTGTTTGCCGAAGGGCTTTCTTTTTGATCAAGTCGCGGTGACAAGACGGCAATCAAACTGATTCTGACGGGCTGCCTGGGGCTGCCGCGACAATAAGTATTCCCATACCATCTGGAACGCGAGCGAAGGAAAGTACTTACTTCTAGGACGATTCCGAGATTTCCTTCGCTTGCGCTTCAGGCGTGTGAAAGAAATGCGGGTTAGCGAGCCCGGTTCGGGACAAGCCTCAAGCGGGCGACTTGGCAACCTCGGGCGAAGCGACCGGCGTGCTCCGTCGTAACTGGCCGCAGGCGGCTTCGATCTCGCTCCCCTTACGCTGGCGGAATTTTACGTTGATGCCGCCGGCGATGAGGATGTCTCGAAAGCGGTTGATGGCGTTGCCGGAAGGAGTTTTGTACGGCAGGCCAGCGACTGGATTGTAGGGAATCACGTTGAGCAGCATCGTGCGGCCTTGCAACAGTTCGGCAAGCTGATGGGCATGTTCGGGGCGATCGTTGATTTCGGCGAGCAGCACATATTCGAACGTGAGACGGCGACCCGAAGCGGCGAAGTAGCGGTCGGCAGCGGAGAGGATGTCGGCCAGGCCCGTGCTTTTGTTCGTGGGGACGATTTGCGTGCGCAGCTCGTCACTCGGAGCGTGGAGCGAAACGGCGAGTTGATAGGCCGTCCCCAGCGCCGTCAGCCGGTCGAGCGGAACGGGGAGTCCCACCGTGGAGATGGTGATGCGGCGGTGACTGATACCCAGGCCCGTGTCGCTGCAAGCCACATCGAGCGCGGGAAGGAGATGATCGAGATTCGCCAGCGGCTCACCCATGCCCATCACCACAATGTGGCTCAGCCGCTCTTCCGACGGCAGCAGCCGCTGGAGCAAGAGCATCTGCTCGATGATTTCCCCGCTGGTCAGATTGCGGTCGACGCCATCCAGGCCGCTCGCGCAGAACACGCACCCCATCGCGCAGCCGACCTGCGTGCTGATGCAAATGCTCCGCCGGTCGCCGTCCCTGAGCAGCACACATTCAATCCGCCCGCCGTCGGCAAGCTGTAACAGGAGCTTCTCGGTGCCGTCCGGGGCCGTCTGATGCCGCACGACTTTACTGGTCCAAAGCATCCAGTCCGCCGCCAGCTCTTCGCGGAGCTTCTTGGGAAGATCGGTCATGTCCGCAAATCCGCCGGCCCGATTCTCAAACAGCCACTTGCGGATTTGCCCGGCGCGAAACGCCGGATAGCCGTGCTCTTTGAGCCAAGCGGTCAGCGGTTCGGGAGATGGATCGAGGAGGTGCATCCTGCTATTGTACCCGACGTTCCCCTGCCCGAATCTCCGCCAGCCGCGACCGCAGGGCCCCGGAGCAGACCTCGGCCTCGAAGGAAGCAATGTCGGGGAACACGGCGTGGCTGCAGAAGCGAACAGTCCAGTTTTGGCTAAGCGGACTGATGGTGAAAACAATCCGGCCGTTCCGCCAGGCTTCCCACATTTCGATGGCGGTCCCCATCGAAGCTTCCGGGACGAAGGCAATGAGCAGGTCCACCTCGCCGCACATCCGGTTGTGGTGCAAAAAGACAGACTTTCCTTTGTCCTCGTCGTAGTCCAGCGACTGCTGATGGTCGGCCAGTGGATCGTAGACCTGCGCCTCCGGCAGATGCGCCATAAGCAACTCCCGCAGTCGCCCGCGATAACCCTGCGGGTGCATGTTGGCCTCGATGTGGGAGCCTTGCATAATGCCGGCGAGGAAAACGCGCATGATAGTAGTCCGCTCACTCCGTGAGCGGAAATCCCTTTGATCCGGAGTTTGAAGAGAGGCTTCGCCTCTACCGAACAATCGCTATCATACACTTCACCCTTTTCTCCACGACCCACTCTGACGCAATCATGGCCAAATCTATTCCAAGTCCCGAGTCTCAAGTCCCGAGCCCCAACCTCGCCCGCGCCCAAAAACTGGTGCTGGAGTTAATGGCCATTCCCGGCAAGAGCGGCGAGGAGGAGCTGGTCGCGCAGTTCATCCGACAGAAACTTCTGGCGGCAGGAGCGCGGCCCGAGGACATCAAGACCGACAACGCGAACAAGTCCGCGCTCATCCAAGGGACCACCGGCAACCTCCTTCTCAAGCTGCCGGGAACGATGAAGAAAGCGCCGCGGCGGATGCTCTCGGCTCACATGGACACCGTTCCCATTTGCGTCGGTTGCCAGCCGGTGGTGCAAGGGGAATTCGTCCGCTCCGCAAATCCGACCACCGGCCTCGGTGGTGATGACCGGGCGGGAGCGGCGACTATTCTCACCGCAGCATTGGAAATTCTAGAGCGCGGGTTGCCGCATCCGCCGCTCACTTTCTGCTGGTTCATTCAGGAGGAGATTGGCCTGCAAGGGGCTCGCCACTTGCAACAGTCGCTCCTCGGCAAGCCGGCGATGGCCTTCAACTGGGACGGCGGCTCGCCGGACAAGATGACGATTGGCGCGACCGGCGGCTACCGGATGAACGTGGAGGTCGAAGGAGTCGCCAGTCATGCCGGCGTCGCGCCAGAGCGCGGAGTGAGCGCCATTGCCATCGCCTCCATCGCCATCGCGGAGCTGCATCGCGGCGGCTGGCATGGACTCGTCCAGAAGGGGAAGAGCAGCGGCACCAGCAACGTCGGCTTCATCCACGCCGGCGAGGCCACAAACGTAGTGACCGACCGGGCCACGCTCAAGGTCGAAGCCCGCAGCCACAATCCCAAGTTCCGCCAGAAGCTCGTCGGCGAAATCGAGAAGGCTTTCAAAAATGCCGCCAAGGAAGTGAAGAACGTGGAAGGCAAATGCGGCTCGGTCAGCTTTGACGGGCGGCTTGACTACGAGTCTTTTCGCATCGATCCCAACCACGAATGCGTACTATTAGCCGAGGCAGCCGTCCTGGCCGTCGGCCGCAAACCGCTGCGAGCCATCAGCAACGGCGGGCTGGACGCCAACTGGCTCAACGCCCACGGCATCCCCACCGTCACGCTCGGCTGCGGGCAGATGAACGTCCACATGACCAGCGAAATGCTCGACCTGGCCGGCTTTCGCGACGCTTGCCGGATTGCCCTACAACTGGCGACAGGATCGTAGTCTGTCCCCTCTCCCCATGG